>DBDQ01000099.1:8843-17198 GCA_002293665.1 Alistipes sp. UBA928
CCGGTGGCCTTCACCGACAGCGTGCCGATCACGTCGTCGGCCTCCCAGCCCGGAACCTCCAAGACGGGGATGCACATCGCCTCGACGATCCGTTTTATGTACGGTACGGCCTGCACAATGTCCTCGGGCGTCTCGCCGCGGTTGGCCTTGTAGAGCGGATAGAGTTCGTTGCGGAAATTGCCGCCCCGCGGGTCGAACGCCACGCCGAGGTGGCGCGGTCTCTCCCGCACGATGATGTCGCGCAGGAACTTGGTGAAACCGAAAACGGGCGAGGTGTTCATCCCCGCCGCGTTGCGCATCGGTCGCCCGATGAATGCGTAGTAGGCCCTGAAGATCAGGGCGTAGGCGTCAAGTAAGAATAATTTCTGCATAGGAGGTTGCGGTTTCGGAGAGGCGGATGGCGCGGAGGGTTACGCCGACAGGCAGGACGGGGCGCAGAAGTTCGGCGAAGTGGCTCACGAGGTTCTCGCTCGTGGGCTGCCAATCAATGATGCGCACTCCTTCGTAGTGGGCCGACATGGCGTCGACCAGCGCCGAGTTGTCCGCCGTGCGCCGCACGACGAACGCGTGGTCGAAACGTGATATGATCCGTTCGCCGACCAGGCGTTTAAGATCGCCGAAGTCGACCACCATTCCCTGCTTGGGCGAGGAGCCGTCGCCCGAAGGTTCGCCGGCCACCGTCACCCACAGCCGGTAGGAGTGGCCGTGGATGCGGCTGCATGCTCCGTCGTGGCCCTCCAGCGCGTGGGCCATTTCGAATGAAAACTCTTTGGTAACCTGTATCATTGTTACAGCACGTCTTCGATGGAGACCTGGCGCGAGAAGGTCTCGTTGAGCGAGATGAAGGTTTCGGTGGAGATGATCCCCTGCACGGTGAGTATCTTGTCGAAAATGGTGTGCATCAGGTGCTCGTTGTCGCGGCAGTATACCTTGATGAAGAGGTTGTACTTGCCCGTCAGAAAGTAGCACTCCACCACCTCTGGCACCTGGCGCAGCGCCTCGATGGTGCTGTCGTGGAGCGACACCTCGCGCAGTTGGATGCCGATGAAGGTACACACGTCGAACCCGAGGCTCTTGGGGTCGACTATAAGGCGCGTGCCCTGGATCACTCCGATGTCGGTCAGTTTCTTGACCCTCTGGTGGATGGCGGCGCCGGAGATGCCGCATTCACGTGCGATCTCGAGGTAGGGCATACGTGCGTTCTTCATCAACAGGCGCAGGATCGTCCTGTCTATGGTGTCCATGTCCAATGTCATAGCGATCAGTTTATCAGATTAAGTTTTTTGCCGATCTTTACGAATGCCTCGACACAGCGGTCGAGTTGTTCCACGGTGTGGCCCGCCGACACCTGTACACGGATGCGCGCCTGGCCCTGCGGCACGACGGGGTAGTAGAACCCGGTGACGTAGATGCCTTCGTCGAGCAGCGCCGCGGCGAATTTCTGGGACAGCGTCGCATCGTAGAGCATCACTGCGCATATCGCGCTCTGGGTGGGTTTTATGTCGAACCCGGCGGCGATCATAGCCGAGCGAAAATGCTCGACGTTTGCCGAGAGTCTTGCGTGGAGTTCATCATTTTCCTCGAGCATGCGGAAACATTCTATGCCGGCCCCCACCACTGCCGGGGGCAGTGAGTTAGAGAACAGATATGGCCGGGAACGCTGCCTCAGCAGTTCTATGATCTCTTTTCGCCCGGTGGTGAAACCTCCTATCGCGCCGCCGAAAGCCTTTCCCAGCGTTCCGGTGATGATGTCGACTTTTCCGCGCAGATCGAATAGTTCGGTCACTCCGCGTCCCGTCGATCCCACCACCCCCGCCGAGTGGCACTCGTCGACCATAACGAGGGCGTCGTAGCGGTCGGCCAGCGCGCATATCTCGTCCAAGGGCGCCACATTGCCGTCCATCGAGAATACCCCGTCGGTGACAATGAGCCTGAAACGCGCGTCCGACGCCGCTTTCAACTGTTCTTCGAGGTCGGCCATGTCGGCGTTGGCGTAGCGATAGCGCGCGGCTTTGCACAACCTCACCCCGTCGATGATGGAGGCGTGGTTGAGGGCGTCGGAGATTATGGCGTCGTGCTCCCCGAGCAGCGGCTCGAACNNGTTGGCGTCGAAACAGGCGGCGTAAAGGATCGTGTCGTCGGTGCCAAAGTAGTCGGAGACGGCCGCCTCCAACTCTTTGTGTATGTCCTGTGTGCCGCAGATGAAACGTACCGACGACATGCCGAATCCCCGTGCGTTCATGGCCTTGCGCGCGGCCTCCACGAGACGCGGATTGTCGGAGAGGCCGAGGTAGTTGTTGGCGCAGAAGTTGAGCACCCTGCGGCCGCCCACCTCGATCCCGGAGGATTGTGGACTTTCGATCACGCGCTCGGTCTTGTACAGTCCGGCCTCCCTTATACTTTGCAACTCCGCCTCCAAGTGGCGCTTTATTTTACCGTACATAATTTTGTGGTTGGTTTCGGATTGTTAGCAAAGGTAACGATTTTTTTTTATTTCGGGGATTTTTTCGTACCTTGCGGTGCTTTTTGCCGGACATTTAATCAAATAAATCTCATACAATAATGAAATCTATAGACACCTACGACTTTGGGGGTAAGCGCGCGATCATCCGCGTAGACTTCAATGTGCCCCTCGACGAAAACTTCAACGTTACAGACTCGACCCGTATCCGCGCCGCGATTCCCACCATTAAAAAGGTGTTGGCGGGCGGCGGCAGCGTGATACTTATGTCGCATCTGGGAAGGCCCAAGAAGAATAACGACGACAAATACTCGCTGAGCCACATCGTGGGCGAGGTCGAAAAACTGCTGGGTACCCCCGTGGCCTTCGCCGGCGACTCTTGGGGCGAAAAGGCCGCCCAAATGGCTGCCGCGCTCAAGCCCGGCCAGGTGATGATGCTCGAAAACCTGCGTTTCTACGCCGAGGAGGAGGGCAAGCCCCGCGGAGTGGCCGAAGACGCCACCGACGAACAGAAAGCCGAGGCGAAGAAAGCTGTCAAAGCGTCGCAGAAAGAGTTTACCAAACGTCTGGCTTCGTATGCCGACGTATATATCAACGACGCGTTCGGCACGGCTCACCGCGCCCACGCCTCCACGGCTCTTATTGCCGACTATTTCCCGAACGACAAGATGTTCGGCTACGTGATGGAGAATGAACTCAAGGCCATAGACGGAGTGATGTCGAACCCCGGACGCCCGTTCATGGCGATCCTCGGCGGTGCGAAGGTCTCGACCAAGATCGTGATTATCGAAAAACTCATGGAGAAGGTCGACAGCCTTATCATCTCGGGCGGCATGACATACACTTTTGCCTCGGCCCAGGGACAGAACGTGGGCGACTCGATGGACGAAAAGGATATGCACCCGCTCGCTCTCGAAATCATGGCCAAAGCCAAAGAGAAAGGCGTGAAACTCTACTTCTCGCCCGACGCGCTGTGCGGCGACCGGTTCGCGGCCGATGCCAACGTGAAGGAGTGCGACGTGGACTCGATACCCAAAGGATGGGAAGGCATGGACATCGGCAGGAAGGGCACCGCGATGTTCGTCGAGGCGATCAAGGGGCAGAAGACCATTCTGTGGAACGGCCCCGTGGGTGTGTTCGAGTTCGACAAGTTCGCCGCGGGTACACGCGCCGTGGCCGACGCCATTGTCGAAGCAACAGCCGCCGGTGCTTTCTCGCTGATAGGCGGAGGCGACAGCGTGGCCGCGATCAACAAGTTCGGTCTCGCCTCGAAAGTCTCCTACAACTCCACCGGTGGCGGCGCCCTGCTCGAATACATCGAGGGTAAGGAGCTTCCCGGCGTGGCCGCGATCCGCAAATAATATTATATCATGAGAAGAGTAATCCTTATCGGTTTGGTGGCGGGTATGGCGGCTTGTGGAAACGGAGAGAAAAGGGTGCCGGGGATCGACCCGGCGAATTTCGATCTGACGGTTGCGCCGTCGGAGGATTTCTATGAGTATGCCACCGGCGGGTGGCAAAAGGCGCATCCGCTCAAGCCCGAGTTTTCGCGCTACGGCTCGTTCGACGTGTTGAGGGAGAACAACGAGATTCGCATCCGTGATCTGTTCGCCGCATTCGAGGGTACGAGCGCGGCCAAAGGCAGCGTAGAGCAGAAGATAGGCGATCTCTACCGCCTGGGGCTCGACTCGGTGAGGCTCAACACCGAAAAGCTCGAACCGCTGAAGCAGGACCTCGGAACTATCGCCGAGTCGCAGGGCCGCTCGGGTCTCTCGCGCCTGCTGGCGGAGATGCAGAGGTCGATCGGTTCACCGTTCTTCTCGCCCTTCATCGACGCCGACATGATGGAGAGTTCCACCAACATGCTCTACCTCTATCAGTCGGGTTTGGGGATGGGTAACCGCGACTACTATCTCGATGCCGAGAACGAGGCGATCCGCGAGGCGTACCGCAAGTACATAGAGACGATCTTTACTATGGCCGGTTACGGCGACCCGAAGGCGGCTGTGGAGGCCGTGATGGAGATCGAAACCAGAATAGCCGAAGCGTCGCTGTCGAACATCGAACTGCGCGACCCCTACAAGAGCTACAACAAGGTGAGCGTCGAAACCCTCAAGGCCGACTATCCGGCGATCGACTGGGACGTGTGGTTCGAGGTGCTCAAAATTCCGGCACTCACCCATGTCAACGTTTCGCACCCGCAGGTGCTGAGGATCGCCAACGACTTGATGGGAGGTGACCGCACGAAGCTCGACTACTATCTCGCTTTCAACATGCTCGACGCCGCGGCGGGATCGCTCGACGATGCAACCCACATGGCCTCGTTCGAGTTCTACGGCCGCACCATGTCGGGACAGCAGGAGCCGCGCCCGAGGTGGAAACGTGCACTCGGTGTGCCCAACAGCACGCTCGGTGAGGCGGTGGGCGAGATGTACGTTGCCAAGTACTTTCCCCCGGCAAGCAAGGAGCGGATGATGAAACTCGTGGGCGACCTGCAAGCCGCCCTCGGCCGGCACATCGACAATCTTGAGTGGATGTCTGACGCGACGAAAGCCAAAGCGCAAGAAAAACTCGCCACCTTCGTCGTCAAGATAGGTTACCCCGACAAGTGGAAAGACTACNNCGAGATCGACCCCGCGCTGAGCTACTGGCAGAACATTAAGCGAGCACGTGCATGGCACTCCGACGACCGCATGGCCGAGGCCGGAAAACCGGTCGATAAGTCGAAGTGGTATATGAGCCCACAGACCGTGAACGCCTACTACAATCCCTCGTCGAACGAGATATGTTTCCCGGCGGCGATACTCCAGCCACCGTTCTTCAATCCCGATGCCGACGACGCCGTCAACTACGGTGCGATCGGAGTGGTGATAGGCCACGAGATGACACACGGGTTCGACGACATGGGGCGGCAGTTCGACAAGGACGGAAACCTTGCCGACTGGTGGACGGAGGCCGACGCCACGGCGTTCAACAAGCTGGCCGATGTGCTCGTCGCACAATACGACGCCATAGAGGTGCAGCCAGGACTCAACGCCAACGGACGGTTCTCGCTCGGCGAGAATATCGCAGATCAGGGTGGTCTGCGGGTGGCTTACACTGCGATGAAGATGGCGGAGGGTGGGAACGCCCACGGCGGGACAAGTGGCGTTGCCGAGCCTGCACTTATAGACGGATTCACCTCCGATCAGCGGTTCTATCTCGCCTACGCCACGCTGTGGGCCCAGAACATTCGCGACGAGGAGGTGGCGCGACTTACCAAGGTCGACGAACACTCGCTCGGCAAATGGAGGGTCGACGGTGCGCTCAAAAATCTCGACACATTCTACAAAGCTTTCGACATCACCTCCGGCGGGATGTACCTGCCGTCCGAGGAGAGGGTCGTGATATGGTAAAACACGAGGGGGCCGGGTAGTGAAACACCCGATCCCCGCAACTAACGATTTAACCCATCTTAAATTACTCATGAAAAGAACAATTTTATTGCTTGCGTTGGCCCTTGCGGGAGCGCATATTATCCATGCGCAAGACCTGGAGCCCGCTTATGATGAGCGCGGTCTTAGCGTGCGCGATATGACACGGCGCAATTTGGCCAACAGAAGCTACATCAATCTGGGGTACGTTACCCAGGCGACCATCCATGAGAACGTAACCATCCTCGGAACCGTTGATATTGAGAGCGATCCTTCGGATTGGGGAGCGGCATTCTCGATAGGCCGCGACTTTGTGCTGCATCGCAAGCCCGTGGGAGGCATGGTGTTCTTCGGACTCAATGCCAACTGGTTCGATGCCAACTACGCCGTGTATGAAACCAAAATCAATACGGGGATAGGCATTCTCGACGATCTCATAGACGGCCTCGATTCAGAGGTGCAGCAACTCGACCTTTCGGTAGGTATCGGGCCGTCGGTGCACGTTATTCCCGTGAGCAAGCTCGGTATTCACACCTATTGCAGGTACCAGCCGGGCTATGGAGCCTACGCCGGCCGCGTCGATGGTGAGTATATGTATGTGCAGGGCAGTGTCGTTCACAGCATTGTTGCAGGCGGCGCGGTGTCGTGGGGCGCGATCTCGCTCGGCGCCGAAGCCCGCTGGGGTACCGGAGACTACAAGCTGCTGAGCGATGACAAGGACTTTCTCAGCATGGAGGGAAAAATGCATACCGCGGGTATGAGAGCCTATCTCAGCCTGAGATTCTGATCGGCTGAAAACTGACGTGCGGCGTTAGCTTTTCAACTATCCGGGTACGGAGTTTGCGATCCGTTTCGTGTGAGAAAAAATTCGAGCATGAAACGGATCGTTCTATTGTTGTGTCTCCTCGTGTGGGCCGGGACTGCGGAGACGGTCGGTGCGCAGTGGCGCTACCGTCATCATTCTCCGGTGACGCGGGCGTCGGTCGCGGGGGTCGAGTACCATAACTTTGCCCGCACGATGCAGAAGATCGATCTGGCGGGCGAGAAAACACTGCTGTTTTCGCCCACGGTACGCGGTATAGCGTTCACCACGGGCCACAGCTTTCTGATTCATGAACGACCCGTGCTGCGCATCGTCCATTTCGGGTTCGATGTCACGTGGTTCGACATAGAGTACGGCAACTGGCGCCGCAAGGTCGAAAGCAAAAACAAATGGATGCACAAGATCGACATGTCGATAGGCGTTGGGCCCGCCATACACCTGAGCCCTGTACGCCGGTTGGGGGTACAGCTCTATTTTCACTACGATCCCACGCTGTCGGGTGTGGCTCACAACTTTGCCGGCGAAGATGATGATAAGTTCGAACTCGTGGCGGGCTACGCATCGTACTTCTCGTCGGGGCTCGTGGTGTCGTGGGACGCGTTTTCGCTCGGTGCGGAGTATCGCCACGGCGGCGGTACTTACCGCGGCATACACATTCCCGACATCACCATCTCGCCCGACCGTATCGACGAACTGATCGGTCTCGACAAGAAAGACATGCTCGAAAAGCAACGCCACACAATGAGCGGGTGGCGGTTCTACCTCGGCTTCCGCTTTTAGATAGCCTCGATGCGTTCCTGCAGTGCGGCGATGCGTGCTTCGGCGTCGGTGCGTTTGGTCTGTTCGGCGGCTACCACGGCGGGCGGGGCGCTGGCTACGAACCGTTCGTTGGAGAGCTTTTTCATTACTGTCGCCAGAAATCCCTGTTGATATGTGAGCTCCTCGCGCAGCTTTGCGAGTTCGGCTTCGCGGTCGAATGCCGCGCCTACCGGTACGAAGTATTGGGTGGTCTTGACGATGAATGCGTCCCAGTCGGGGGCTTTGCCGCTCGCGGGCTCGATGGAGGCGAGGCCGGCCATCTTCATGAGCACGGGGGCGAATCCGGCGGGGAAGTTGTCGTCGGTGGCCACTTTGAGGTCGATTGCGTCGCGCATCGGGATGTTGCGCGTGCGACGGATGGCGCGGATGGCTGTGACGGCTTCGCGCATGAGGTCGAAACGGGCCAGCAATTCGGGTTGCTGTTTGCCTGCCGTGGGCATCGAGCTTATTGTTACGCAATCTTCGGGTGAGCGTTCGCGTGTGCAGTGCCACAACTCCTCGGTGACGAACGGGATGAAGGGGTGGAGCATTTGCAGCAGGCGCTCGAAGAAGTCGATGGCCTGAGAGAGCGTCGCCGGGTCGATCATGGTGCCGTAGACGGGTTTTACGATCTCGAGGTACCAGCCCGAGAAGTCGTCCCAGAACAGTTTGTAGGCTGTCATCAGGGCGTCGGAGATGCGGTATTCGGCAAAGTTGGCGTCGATTTCGGCAAGGGCTCGCGACAGTGCCGCTTCGAACCATTCTCCTGCCAGACGTGCCGCTTCGGGCTGTGCTCCTGTGCCGGCACTGTCGTGCCAGGATTCGATCAGCTTCCAGGCGTTCCAGATCTTGTTGCCGAA
>DBDQ01000142.1 GCA_002293665.1 Alistipes sp. UBA928
AACTCGAACGCCTCGCCGCCTCGCGCGACACTCGCGGCAGGGTCGGCATAGCCCACACACGCTGGGCGACCCACGGCGAGCCCAACGACGTGAACGCCCACCCGCACTACTCCAAAAGCGGCCGGCTGGCGATAATCCACAACGGCATCATAGAGAACTACGCGGTGTTGAAAGAGGCGCTTGAGGCGCAGGGCTACGGCTTTCGCAGCGACACCGACACCGAGGTGATAGTACAGTTGATCGAATATATTCGCGACCGGAGCGAGGTGACGCTAACCGAGGCGGTGCGACTGGCGCTGAGCGAGCTCACGGGTGCGTGGGCCGTGGCGGTGATCGAGCGTGGCGACCCCTCGAAGATCATCGCCGCCCGCAAGAGCAGCCCCCTGGTGGTGGGTATAGGCGACGGTGAATTTTTCCTCGCCTCCGACGCCACACCCATCGTGGAGCACACCGACCGCGTGGTGTACCTCGGCGACGGCCAGATTGCCGAAATCTCGCTCGAGGAGGGGTTGAGGGTGATCGACACGGCGGGCAACGAGTCGGGGGTCGACATACAGCAACTGCGCATGAGTATATCGGAGCTCGAAAAGGGAGGCTACCCCCACTTCATGCTCAAAGAGATATCCGAACAGCCGGGGACGATAGTCGACGCCATTCGCGGCCGCGTCAACGTGGATATGACGAACGTGGCGCTGTCGGGGGTGATAGACAACAGGGAGCGTTTCCTCGGCGCACGGCGAATAGTGATCGTGGCGTGCGGCACATCGTGGCACGCGGCGCTCATAGGCGAGTACCTGATCGAGGAGATGTGCCGCATCCCGGTGGAGGTGGAGTACGCCTCAGAGTTTCGCTACCGCGATCCGGTCATCGAGCCGGGCGACGTGGTGATAGCCATCTCGCAGTCGGGTGAAACGGCCGACACGCTCGCCGCGGTTGAGATGGCGCGCAGCCGCGGGGCTTTCATCTTCGGCATCTGCAATGTGGTGGGGTCGTCCATAGCGCGCGCCACCGACTCGGGAGCCTACATACACGTCGGGCCCGAGATCGGCGTCGCCTCCACCAAAGCCTTCACCGGGCAGGTGACGGTGCTGATGATGCTCGCGCTCGTGATGGGACGGCTCAAGGAGAGCGTGTCCGAGGAGTTCTACCTCGACAAGATCAAGCACTTGTGCGCGCTTCCCGAGCAGATAGCCGGTATTCTCGCGCGCGCCGACACCGTGGCCGACCTTGCAAAGAACTTCACCTACGCTCGTAACTTCATCTATCTCGGGCGCGGATACAGCTACCCGGCGGCGCTGGAAGGAGCGCTCAAGCTCAAGGAGATTTCGTACATACACGCGGAAGGATACCCCGCCGCCGAGATGAAACACGGCCCCATAGCGCTGATCGACAGCGAGATGCCGGTTGTGGTGATCGCCACTACCGACCACGTGTATGAAAAAACGACGAGCAACATTCGCGAGATCAAGGCGAGGGGTGGCAGGATCATTGCCGTGGTAGACCCCGACGACACCGTGGTGAGAGGGATTGCCGACCATGTGATAGAGATTCCGCGCACATGCCCCCATCTGGCGCCCGTGTTGGCGTCGGTGCCGCTGCAGCTGTTGGCCTACCACATTGCAGTGAACAAGGGGCGTGACGTCGACCAGCCGCGCAATCTGGCGAAGTCGGTGACGGTCGAGTAAATTTTGCAGACTATGAATGAATTGGTACTTATACTCGATTTCGGAGGGCAGTACAAAGAGCTGATCTCGCGCATGACGCGATCGCTGGGAGTCTATTCCGAAATTCGGCCGGGGCGTCTGAGCGCAGGCGAGGTCGCTCGGCTTGCGCCGATCGGGATAATCCTCACCGGGGGGCCCGACAGCGTTTATTCGGGCGATGCCCCGCGGTGCGATCCGGCGATATTCGGATTGGGGATTCCGGTGCTGGGCATCTGCTACGGCATGCAACTCGTGTGCCACACGCTGGGAGGGAGGGTCGAGCCTTGCGGCACTGGAGAGTATGGGCCGGTGGCGACGACTCTCAACGGCGACTCGGCGTTGATGCGCGGCGTGGGCGGCCCGACCCGAAAACTGCTGATGAGCCACTCCGACCGGGTGAGCGCACTGCCGCCGGGGTTCCGGGCCACGGCCTCGACCGCCGATTGCACTATTGCCGCGTGCGAAGACCCGGCGCGGAACTTGTACGGCGTGCAATTCCACCCCGAAACGGCCCACAGTGACGGCGGCCGCGAGATCATGCGCAACTTTCTCTACGACGTGTGCGGCGCCAGGGGCGACTACCGGCTCGATGATTATGTGGAACGTACCGTTGAGGCTGTCCGTAAGCAGGTGGGCTCGGCGCACGTGTTGCTGGGTTTGTCGGGAGGAGTCGACTCGTCGGTATGCGCGGCACTGCTGTCGCTGGCCGTTGGGCGGCAGTTGACATGTGTGTTCGTCGACCACGGGCTGATGCGCCTCGGCGAGGGCGACGACATTGAACGCATATTCTCGCGGCGCGATCTCGACTTCGTGAGGGTCGACGCCGCCGATCGTTTTCTGCACCGGCTGCGCGGGGTACGCGACCCCGAACGCAAACGCAAGATCGTGGGCGAGGAGTTCGTGAGGGTTTTCGAGGAGCAGGCGCGCCTCGTGGGTGCGGCTTTTCTGGCCCAGGGCACCATCTACCCCGACATCATCGAGTCGGGCGGCAAGGACGGCAAGGGCGGCGACGTGATAAAGAGCCACCACAACGTGGGNNCGCCGACCTCGGTTTCGAGGGGGTTGTGGAGCCGCTCTCGGGGCTGTTCAAAGACGAAGTGAGGGCTGTGGGGCGCATGCTGGGACTGCCTGCGGCGCTCGTCGACCGGCAGCCTTTCCCGGGGCCGGGA
>DBDQ01000068.1 GCA_002293665.1 Alistipes sp. UBA928
CTGAATAAGCGACAGAACCATGGCGCAAAGATATATTAAATTTATATAAAACTATCCCCTGAGTAAAAAAAATATCACTTTTACCGTTGCCGGCCTCCTTGCGGGTTTAATTAGACAGGGGCTATCTTGCTGATTTTCAGCACTGTTCTGTTCGTTGTTCTTTTTTTGATTTTTTTTCAATATTTATGCTGGCCATCACTTAAGTGTCATATGCTCTGTATGTCATCGTTTTAGGTCTGTGATATTGGGCGTTGTGAAAAATCATCAGAAAATCATATTGTTCGTTTATTGTCCTGATCAAATTTCATGCGGAATTTATTTCCGTGTATATTATTTATTTCCAGCATGTTGTAAAATTGGCACAACCGGTTCTGTCGCTTATTCAGCATAAGAACTAAAACACAAACAAAACAAACCCGGCTTAAAATTGGTAGAATCCGTGATTGTATCCTTCGCCGAACAAGATGTTAGTATTACCGCGGCTACGGCAACAGAAGAACTGTCGCCCGGTTTTTCCCTTTCCGCCGCCGAGGAACGTGCGTTCCGGCTCATAGGCGGTTGGTTGGACGAATCGGCCCGCCGTTCTCTTGCCGGCGAGTCAGTATCCGCGGAGCTGACGGCGCATTTTCGCGCCTGGCTCGACGACCCGCGTGACCGGCAGGCCAAAGCGCGGGCGCTTGACCTGATTATGGATATGTGTTGCGACAAGCCCCGTGATCCCGGCGATCCGATCACCATCCCTCCGAACGACAATTTTTACACAATTTTCAACATTCATTAATATTAATTCAAACTTTTTGTATCATGAAAAAAATTTTTATGATGGCCGCTGCTGCCGCTCTCGCATTCGGAGTCAGCGGTTGCAACAACGACAAGACACCCATCGTCGGCGTTGATGGAACCGAAACTCTGATGGGTATCTCTATCACCCTGCCTTCTGACATGGGCAACACAAGGCAGACGCCGACGGAAGTCGCCGGAAAAAATGAAGAAAATGCCGTGAAATCTCTCGACATTTTCGTTTTCGACGGAAACGGCAACAGGCCGGCCGATGCCACGCTGCACCACTACAGATGGGACAACACATCCACTCCCTCCTTTACTGCAGCGTTCCCCCAACCCTCTTCAGGTAGCACCTACAATGCTACGGTATCTTTCCCGACCATCTCCGGCGCGGTGAGAGTTTACGTGGGCCTCAACCTTCCCTCGGCCTTCGGTACTTCGGGATTTGCAACCGAAACGGCTCTGAAAGCGGCGGCCAGCACGACTGCTGTATTGGCTGGTAGTGGCAATCTTGCGAGCAACGGTATCGTCATGTTTACCGACATGGTGACAGGTAACCTTGAAACGGTACCTTCGACCACCGCTATCGCCGATCTTCCCGCGGCAAACAAGCTCGATCTCGAGGCTTATCGCACGGTAGCCAAGCTCACGACCTCTTCTGTAGCTGCCGCGAACGCCAACATGACTGTTACCTGGACCCCCATCGGTTCGATTACTCCCACGCTCAAATACGACGTTAAGCACTGGTATGTTTTCCAGAGCGGGATCAGTTCTTTTGTTGCACCCAATTACAACATTGCACAGTATGTTGTGGGTTCCGGCCCCACTCCCACCCAACCGCCCGTAACCCAGGCTCCCGGTGGGTTCTCTTCGACCGGTGCCTCCTCCTCTGCTCCTTTCTACAACAAGTATGAATTCCTGAGCGATTACATGGCCGATGGGAAAGTGACTGAAAAGCTGCTTGTCAACACCGCCTCGTCCATGTCGAGCGGTACGTTCGCCGCAGGAGAAACAGGTGCCAGTGCCTCGACCATAAACGCCAAGTACATCGGTGAAAACACCGGCATCACCGGTACAAGCTGGGGCAGCAGCACCTTCGCCTTCATCTCCACCGGAGTCACAGTCAACGCCGCAGTTGCTTGGGATGCTACCGCCAAAGCAGTCAAATGGGAAGAGATCACCGGTGAATATGGATTCGGTAAAACCGATGCGACTATCTACTATATCCGCTACGATAACAAAAATTACATTACCAACTCCCTCACCAAACTCAGCGATATCCGTACCGGTGTAGCCCTTAGAGACCATCAGGTCGTTATCCAGCCGGACGCCGCCTCCTGCAACAACCCCAGGCCCGACGGCTTTATCGACAAGATCGCTTCTGAATTCGACAGCGAGTACGGTTTCGAAACTTTCGTCTTCGAGGCTGGCTACGCCCACTTCCCGTTCTTCATGGGTCAGGGTACCACAAACAACCCACGCCCCTTCGACGTTCTTCGTAACCAATTCATCCACCTGAACGTCACCGGTATGGAGCAGACTCTCAACGATGGTGTCTTCCCGGGCTATCCCGGCCAGTCCACCACCAAACTATATCCTGGCGCTGTTGTTGCCCAACCTCTAAACCCGACCGCCGACAGCCCCAACGTTGGTAACCCGCAGGTTCCCATCGACATCAGCCAGGCCGATAACAACCCCGCTCCCCACAACCCGAACGAGCCTGTTATCCAGACTCAAACGGCTGTTACGGTCACCGTCAATGTCAACCCGTGGACATACAAGGTCAACAACGGCACGATCGGCAACCATTAATCGTTAGGGCGCCCGGCGTCCTGACCCTTACAGCCCTGCGGAGCCTGACCACTCCGCAGGGCACACGAAAAATACGGAAATACGAATGAAAAAACGTTTCATGGAAAAAGTTTTGGCGGCGGCTCTGGCCGTTGTGGTAATGTTAATCATCCCATCTTGCGTCGCCGAAAAGCCGGAAGATTGTCTCGATGTGCGCCTGCTCATAAAGACCGACCAGGATTCCGGCAGATGGGCAGGCAGTACGCGCTCAAGAACGAGAACCAGCGACATCGAGGAGTGGTACAACAGCATCGAGTCGATCGACCTCTATGTCTTCGACGAGAACGAGAAATTCGTAACCCTCTGGGAAGGCGGGCCGTATACTCCCGGCATGGACTACGAAGTGCCGCTCAAAGAGATCGGACTCTCCGAAGGGGTCTACACTTTCGTCGCCTGGACAGATCCGGGTACCTACTACGTATCGAACCTCGAAGATTTGATGAACGTAATGGAGACCGAAGAAGGGGAGACCGCCACGAGACAAGCCGAGCCTGAGCCTGAGCCCGAATTCTATCTGCAGGATATGCGCATGTTCATGAATATGGACAAGCTCGTTGACAACGGCAGCAACGCGATCGAAGAAAACCTTCCGCACCGCCACTACGGAATACTCCAGAGAGCTTACGTATCGAACAACTCGATACTGTACCCGAAACCAGCCACCCTCGAAATCTCACCATCCATCCACAAGGTCAATTTCACCGTGGTCGGGATCACCACCCAAACGCTCGACGACCGCGACGACTTCACGCTGAGCGTTACCGACAAAAACTCGGCACACACTTTCCACAACGCCTACGACCCCGATTTGGGACAACCGTATAAACATATCCGCCCGTTGAATGTCGTCTCCGAGCCGGGCGAAACGCGCGCCGTAGACGAGAACACGAGGCTCACCGCGTCGATGCACCTGATGCAGTTGAACGACGATACGATGACGAGGATCGAGATTCACGACGCCAGATTCCCCGACGAACCTGTCCACGTGGAGGAAAACCTCGTCGATTTGATCCGCACGGTATATTCAACAGGTGGCCAGGTCGTCAACGACGAGTTCTTCAAAGAGATTCTGGAGTTCGACGTGACAATAGATTTGAGGACATACCCAAAGATCATCCTCAACATCAACGGCTGGCAATACATATACATAGCCGACAGAATCAAACCGGTAAATTAAGATGGTAAAATGGCAAAAACCCGACATACAATGAGAGCAGCGATATTGATGACAGCGATCGCGGGGGCCGTTTCGATGGCACTTTCGTCGTGTATCCACGATGTTCCGGGGCCGCCCCCGATCACCGATCCCAATTCGGTCACTTTCGTGGTGAGCACTCCCACGGCCTCCGCCACCGAGAGCGGCGTCACCCGTGCTGCGGTGTCGACGCCCGAGACCGACACCCGGGGAGGTAACGGCCACTTCCCCGACGGAGTCCCCGCCGACTACCGCAATTACCGCCAGGGGGCCGACATCGCCACCTACGGTACCGTGTTCGGCGGCTATCCCGACGCAGGGGCCGAGGCCAGGGCATTCGAGGAGGCTGTGGCCGCAATGGCCGCCAACTGGGAGAACAGCCCCGCCGCGAAATCAGGCGTAGTTCCGGCCGCTCCTGGAACCTCCGCATCGCCCGCCACGCGCCAAATCACCGACGGTTCTGACGCCGAGAACGACATCGAGGAATTGATCGTGGTGCTATTCGACGGCACCGGCAAATATATTGAGCGATACCTCGTGGTCGGCAGCGACCTCGATCGCATTCCGGGCGACGAAACCCGCCGCAGATTCACGATCCAGAACCTGCGTAGCGGCACCTACAAGGCGCTCGTGCTGGCCAACTGCTCCACCGAGATCACCGCGCACATCAACGGCCGCACCGAAGAGCAGTTGAAGGCGCAGGAGACCATAACCACCTTCCGCGACAACATCGAGGTGGGCCACATCCTGTCGGCGACCAACCCGTGGAATAGCACTCCGGGCAGCGCCGGCTATCGTCGTTTCCCCATGTCGTCGCTCGAGGAGACCTTCACTGTTCCCGTGACGCGCGACTTCGAAACCGACCCCGTCAAGCTGCTGCGCTCGCTGGTAAGGGTAAGCGTTACCCTCGATCCCTCGATGCCCAATTACGAAGGACTCAGGATAGGTCAGATCGTTGTTCGCAATTTCAACTCACGCGGACGTCTGATCCCCTCCGCCGCCTGGGGCACGACCCTCCAGGGCAGCAACGAGGTCGACATGTTCCACGCCCCGTCGCTCAACGACGTGGCCACGAGCCACAACATCACCGACCGTTTGGTCTACGACTACCCGGCCGGCAAAACTCCCGCCAAGGGCGACATCTTCGTGTGGGAGCAGGTGGCCGACAACAGCAGCCCCACGTGGCTCGATTGGAATCGCGACAACTTCTGCCTTTTGGTTCGTTTCGACAAGTTTGCGGTTGACGGCCCTAACGGAGGTACTTTCGAGAACAACGACGGAGTGTGGTTCCGCATCGACCTGCTCAAAGACAATGGCGGCGACAACCCCGACCGAGTCAATCTGCTGCGCAACTTCTCCTACGACGTCACCATCACCGACATAACCACCCGTGGCTACTCTTCGGAGCAGGATGCTTTCGATAACGCCCCCGCGGGGCTCACCTTCGCCATCGACGCGCAGGACGAGGAGGACGGCGACACCGGAATAACCGAGACCACTTGGAACGGGCGCTACCAGCTCGCCACCGACCGCACGGTGGTGGTGATCGGCCCCGATGTGGACGATACCGCCACGGTGATGGCCTACACCGACTACCTGCACGGCCTCACTACTCCCGTCTCTCCGGCTTTCGGCCCCTCCGACGTGATCACGGCCACCGAGGGCACCTCATCGCCCAACGGCCCCAAGGCCATACCTATAACGCTTAAAGTCGGCGCCGCCTACATGGGCACCACGGTTCGCAAAATAAACTTCACGATCGAAGCGGGCGAACTGTTCAAAGACATGGTTCTGATCCAGTTGCCCCATCCCGACAGGGTCGCGGCCGGCTCTCCTGTGCTGAGCGACTACGTGGGTGCGTTCTGGCGCGCCGATCAGCGCGGCGAGCGCCTCATAGGGCTAAAGAGCGACAAAAAGTGGTCGGCTTTCGTGATCGACGGCGCTCCCGGCGACCCGGCCGACTGGGTGGTACTCGACAGCAAGCCTTCGACCGACCCCAACGTTCACAGCAGCAGTTCCACTCCGTCGCTCGGCAACGAAGCCGGTTTCGAGAAAGGCCACGCCGTGACAAGCACCGTGGGCTGGGCCACGGGCAACGGCAGTGAATCCTATTTCCGTGTCGGTCTTCGCACCACCCACGCTTCCACTCCGGCTGCTCCCGCGCGCTACGCCCGTGTGCTGCTGGTCGAGGGCTCGGTGACCGAGCGCGGCGGATTCGCCAACCCGCAGATACTCTACCTGCGCCAAGGCCACGAGGCCGACTATCTCTTCCCGAAATCGGAACGGGACACCGATGCGAACATGCGTTTCAGCCCCTACAATCTGACCGTCCCGGAGGCCAAACGAACCGGGGTGTTCGAGACGGACGGCATGGTGCCGCTCGATCCGCAAGGCGGGGTGTTTACCGACTATCCGACCCAGGCGGGAGCCATGTTCCGTGGGGTGACGCTATCCCTGAGTGCAATACATCCCCTCAAAGACATTGATCCCGCAATATGGGGAGACTTCAACATGACAATTCCATTCAACTCCAGCACGATGGAGTCGTGTCCTCCGGGCTACCGCCGTCCCACGGGCGGTGCAATGACCGACGAACTGCCGCAGTCGTTGTGGTATAACAGATCCACCACGATTGCCGCCGGCGATACGAGCAACTCTGTTTTCGGATACTATGCCGACGGATATTTCGACCGCAAAAGCATTGGTACCCCGGTCGTTCCCAGTGGCTCCAGCGAGCCGAATTCGGCCGTGGATGTCGACGGAACCGGAGTGGCCTACCGTGGCAATCTCTACTTCAACCCCTCGTCGGGTGCTTCGCTCTTCATGCCCGCCGCCGGTTACAAAAACAACGCTGGTCTTGCCTATGGCATTGGCTATGACGGGATATACTGGACATCGTCGATGACTAAATACGACATTTACAGTCGCGACGATGTTGGCGCTCAATTGCATTTCAAGTATTTGGGGAATGCTATTTTTGACAACTGGCAAAGAGGCGACGCCACCGTCATTCGCTGCGTGAAGAACCTCGATTATGAACCTTTTCCCGAACTGGTACAGGCGCCTCCGGGAGTGATCGGCATCAAACACAGCGACCTCGTGGCCATGCGCAACGGCACGAAACGTGTGCTTCTGTCGCAAAATATCTGGAGCCAATGGTTGCAGCAGCATCAGGAAAGCGCGTTCCCGCTCGATTACAGCCTCACCATCAGGGGGTCGAGCACCTACAAGGGTACCTGGGTGGAACGCATCGCCACGGGCGACCCCAACATCGGCGCCCTCGAGGAAGAGCCTGTTTACATGGTCTACTTCAAATGGGGTTCGATCACGGCCATACTCGGCAGCGACGGAACCCTGCCCAACGGCAGAGTGCAGCTGGTGTGGACAATACCCGGCAGAACCGGAGACGGTTGGCAGTGGGATGACAATGGGGTTACGGATTATTATTTCACTGGCGGCGTTATTGACAGCCCCAACAATCATTACTGGCCCTCACCGGCCAAGCCTGCCACGGGAGCCGTTCCGGGTGCGGGAGGCTACGATATCCCGAAATGGGAACCCGAGCCCGGCCCCGGTATGTCGGGAATATGGGGCCAATCCGAATTTATGATGTGGGGCGACCCGTGCGAGTTTGTGAACGGCGCGACGCCCGACAGGCGCAGCGGCTGGAGAACCCCTCTCGGCAACCCGTGGACTTATGTCAACGCGGCGGAGAACATAAGCGTGCCGTTCGGTGTGGCGACCCAGCCTCTGGTCGGCTCCAACGCCCGGTGGATCGACGCGTCGGAGAGTGTGCCCGCAGGCGTCGCCACCAACGACGGCTCGATCTTCCTGCCTGCGGCGGGAGCATACGACAACTATGGTGACTTTATACTCCAGGGCCTTGGCGGCGCCTATTGGACGGCCTCCTCCTCGACTTTTACGTCCACCGGTTCAAACGTCTCCAATTCAGGTTTTTGGAATGCCTATGCCCTGCAGTTTGCATCCTCGCAGTCGCAGCCGGCGAGCATCTCGGACTCTCGCTACGCCATGCCCGTCCGCTGCATAAACTGCGATCCCGTCGAAGGCATCAGCATCTCCGGCATGGTGGATACAACGCCGATCACGGGAGTTCCGGAACTTGTCATCGGTAACCAACCTCAGATGGTGACGCTGACCGCGAGCGATCCCACTCCCGCCGGCGCGACCCAGCCTGTCAGCTGGCACTGGGAATACTCTATCGGCGACGAGACATCGTGGATCAAAATACCGGGATCGGACGGCAAAACGACGATCATAACCTCGACCCACGACGACGAACCCGGCATGAACTTCGCAATGGTGGGCGGTACCAACCAGTTCCGGGTAGTGGTCTCGAATCCGTGCAGCAGAGTATACAGCAATCCCATAAAAGTAAGACTGACATTGCCCAAGTTGACTTACGCCATCATCGGATCTTCCGAATGGTCGTGGAACCAACATAGAAAAGTAGCGCTCCATTACGCGACCCACAACGATAATGGAGTCCTCAACGTGCAAAACGATAACGCGGTAATAAAGACGGAGGGACTGACTCAACTGTGGACCACCAACTCTAATAACATCGCCTCGAATAACCTCAACAATGGTTTCAGTGGCACTGTCGACGGTACTGTTTACACCAACGAGCAACCCGATATCGTGCTCTATTATTCATTCGGGTTACCACCGACTTCAGATATTATCGCGGCTTTGACCAATTACATGAACAATAAAGGAACCATACTGTTCGGAGCGGCGGCGGACAACCCCACTTACACAACCCAGCTCTCCAACTTTATCAATGCAATT
The DNA here is from genome assembly GCA_002293665.1 of Alistipes sp. UBA928. Lineage (GTDB taxonomy): Bacteria > Bacteroidota > Bacteroidia > Bacteroidales > Rikenellaceae > UBA940. The sequence continues at coordinate 8,639 of DBDQ01000068.1, forward strand.
TTTCCGGGAACAGAATGCGTACAACAAACTCCTGATACTCTGTACGACAGCGCATATCGAATCTTCAATGAGATAGGCCCCGACCCCCTGACCAACGACCCGATCGTGAACGGCCCGTTCGGCAATCTTTCGGGGGGGAACTGTTACATCGGCGAGGATAATATCGGTACGTTCATCGTTAAGAACCTGCCGCCCGGCGCCGTACAGATAGCCTCGATGTGGCATCCCAGAACCATAGCGACGGGGAACTATCCCGACCCCTCGCAACACCGGAGGGAGTGGTCATTCTGCTGGTATCACGAAGGAAAGAATTTCTTCTGCATCAACGACTGTACGAGTGCTCGTCCAAGTGCTCTCACCTACGACTATCCCGCCGTGTACGACGTTGATACATATTCCATTCCACAAAATCCAACGGCAGCACAAAGAGCCAGAACCGGGGCGCCGGGAAGCAAAATGTACGGAGTTTATGAAGGAAATTTCACGTCCGCAAGCCAGGGCGGAAACGTGATGACATACAACGCAGTGCTCGAAATGAACGCGCTCGCATGGTGTATGACGCGGGCTGCACGCAACGGCATCAATGAGCATTAACAAACAACCTACGGGTGCGGCCCCCCCCTTATAACATAACCGCGCCTCGAATCCCTGCGGAGGCTGACCCTTCCGCAGGGAGCAAAATATAGAAAAAAGAGAATTGTGATGAAGCAACTACGCATCTTGACGGTACCGGCGATGGCCCTTGTGTGGGCTTTGGCTCTCGCCTCTTGCATTACGGACGGAGGAAGAAACCGCAACAAAGACAACAGGCAGGAGGCCCTGTTGTCGTTCAACCCCCTGACGGGAGACCACGGCAAGACCCGTGGCGCGACCTACGACGATACCTGGGCTGAGTTCGAGGCCTTTTTCACCAACGGCGGCACCCAAAATCAGGAGGAGGACATCTTCAACGCCCCCAACCCCAATCCCGACAGCCGCCCCGACGGCTACGGCCGGCGCGACGACCGGCGCATCTCCACTTTCCGCGTGCTGGTGTACCACGCCACGGCCGACGCCACGCTGGGCTACGCCGTGGGCGATCTGGTGGAGAGCCACGGCCGCTACCTGAACCAAGTGTTCGAGTGGAGCGACGAGGAAAACTCCGACAAAAAACCACCCTTCGAACTGCCGGTTCCGCGGGGCACCTACGACTTCGTGTTCGTGGCCAACGAGCACACCCTCGGCGACGTGCTGAAGGTCAACTCCGACGGCACGGTCGATCCGCGCATAGCAACCCTCGCGGAGTTCAAGAAGCTCACCTTCGCCCAGGGCACCGACATAGCCACCGACTCGAACGCCATCCCCATGACGGGTTGGTATCCGGGCGTCGTGGTCGATCCCGACGAGATAACCTACTCGGAGGACGGCCAGTCGAAGACCGCCTCCACGGGACACAACGGCAACTGGCAGGTGAAGATGACGCGCGCCGCCATCCGCCTCAGTTTCGGCATCCACCTCGGCGCGACCGAGTACATCGCGTGGAGAGCCTACCATACTTCCAATTCCGACCCCGATCCGCTGCTCTACATCGCGGGACTGCGCAACGCGGGGCATGTGTACCCCCACCCCGCCGCGGATCGCAACAACGGCGCCTCGTCGTTCAACATGGCGGCGCACCAGACCATCGCCGCCTCTGAAACCACGAGCGGCACGGGCGTGAAGCCCGGAAAAATAAAGGTCAACGGCGACGGCAGCGCCGATCTGTTCTTCGACCGCCTGATCTACCCAGAGCATCAGCCCGCCCCCGCCGACAAGAACCTGCCCGAGAAGCGGGTGAGTGCCTACATGCGTTTCGACTACGGCTCGAAGGTCGAGCAGAAAGAGATACCGGTCTACGCGGTCGACGCCAATAAGGCGCTCACCGAACTTGGCTACTCGATCCCGCGCAACACGTGGGTGTGGGCGCGCGCCATCGTACTCACCGACGTCGACTACACGGTGCAGGTCGTGCCCTGGGGCGGAGGCGCCTTGGCTACACCCATCGACCAGTGGAACCTCGACTCCGACCGTTCGGAGTTCCTGTTCGACGCTCCCGCTTCCGACAGCCGCATGACCCTCACCACCGACTATCCCGACGGATGGGACGCCGAGGTTCTCTCCGACGGCACGGGTTGGATCACCATCGACACCGACGCCACCCCCGGCACGCTCCACGGCAACGCCGGCACACCCACCCACGTCACGGTTTCGGTGACGGGCAACCCCAACAGCGAAGTCCGCACGGGCCACATCGCCATCACGGCGGGCAAGCTCACCCGCACCGTCACGGTGGTGCAGCTTCCGGGCTCGGGTGCGATCATCGACACCCCCGATCCCCCCGCGGCAATGTACGTGGGCGCGTTCTGGAAAGCGAACCAGTACGGCGAGCGCCTGATCCGCGTGGCTCGTCCGGGCAATGGCAACATGGACGGCCCGTGGGCGGCATATGTGATAAAGGGAGGCGACTGGATTCAGCTCGACACCAACGGCTCGCCCGACCCCGGAGTGGGAGGAAACGCCGCCCAGACCAACATCTCGAAAAGCGATTTCGACACGGCATACCGCGTGACGGGCTACGCCACGAGCGTGAGCGGCGTGGTTGGCTCGGGTGCTGGCCAGGGCGACATATATTTCCGTGCGGGTCTTAACGGCCCCTACACCCCGACGGCGGAGCAGCCGGTGCGCTACGGACTCATCCTGCTCGCCTACACCAAACAGGGCGCTACGGCCTACCAACGCATTTGGGTGCGCCAAGGCGAGCTGGCCGACTACCTGATGAGGCCCGGCGACGGCAACGGCGGCGGCGACC
>DBDQ01000091.1:0-9433 GCA_002293665.1 Alistipes sp. UBA928
ACACCGCGCTTGTTCACCTCGATCGTGTCGATGTGGGGCGAGTAGAGCGGGAAAATACGCTCGACACCCACGCCGTTCGACACCTTGCGGATGGTGAACATCTTGGTCTGGCCGGTGCCTTTGATCTGGATCACCACGCCGCGGAAACTTTGCAGACGTTCCTTGCTGCCCTCGATGATTTTGTAGGTTACCGTGATCGTGTCCCCGCTCTGGAACTCGGGAACCTCTTTCTCGGGCCACATCGACTGCTGTGCGACCCTGATGAGTTCGTCTTTGTTCATTGTTGCTTAGGCTTTTAGCATTGCCACCCAACATTGCCGCTGCACCAGGTACTCATACGCGGGCATTCATTCCCGTTCGTAATCCCCATATCAGGCACCCCTGCAAGAGGTTGGTATGACACTCTTCCCGTGTGGAGAAAAGTGGCGCAAAGTTAAACAAATTTTCTATCTTTGCATCCTTAACGCTGAAAATATGATGGAACGGCTGATTTTTGTGACAAACGACGACGGGGTAAGTGCGCGGGGACTGGCGCGATTGATCGAGGTGCTGCGCGAGTTCGGCAACATTGTGGTTGTGGCGCCCGAAACCGCCCAGTCGGGCATGTCGCACGCCATAACGATGTCGAGCCCGCTGTATCTGAGAAAAGTGCGCGAGGAGCCCGGGCTCGAGGTCTACGCTTGTAGCGGAACTCCCGTCGACTGCGTCAAAATGGGCCTCGACCATCTGTTGGCCGACCGCAAAATGGACCTCGTCTGCTCTGGGATCAACCACGGCTCCAACGCCGCGATCAACGTGCTCTACTCCGGCACTATGGGCGCCGCGATCGAGGGTGGATTCTACGATGTGCCCTCGATAGGGTTTTCGCTCGACGACCACTCGCTCGACGCCGATTTCGAGGCCGCGGGGATCGTGGCGCGCCAGGTCGTGGCGGGGGTTTTGGAGGGGCGACCCGCCGTACCGCTCTGCCTCAACGTGAACATTCCCGTGGCGCGTCCCGAGGATATAAAAGGCGTAAAGGTGTGCCGTCAGTGCCGCGGCCACTGGAGGGAGGAGTTTTTCTGCCGCCGCAACCCTTGGGGGCGCGACTACTTCTGGCTCACAGGCGCATTTAAAAACGCCGAGCCGGAAGCCACGGACACCGACGAATGGGCCCTCGCCCACGGCTACGCCTCGGTAGTCCCCATCCAGGTCGACCTCACCGACCACGCACAACTTGCACCGCTCGGCGCCATACTCGACAGGTAGAAAGATAAAGTAAAACAAAAAGAGGCCCTGTTCCGGCGTAACCAAGACTCGACCTGAACTAAGATCGAAGTACGTTATTTAAAGCAATCCCACAATCTTGGCGGGCGCCCTCGGGCCTCTGCTTATTTATGTGAGTTACCCTACCGGACACAAAAAAGGGGCGCGGTAACAATCCCCTACCTATAGGCCTTCACATGCCCTCAACAGAAGAATTGCCCACGCCGGAATTTGCCACGACACAATTTGTGCCGCGACGCATTCGAGCCGACAATCTTAGTTCTGTTGATAAACGCCGCCTTACATTAAAGACGGGTGTGAAGTTTATAGATAGAACAAAGAGTGTAACTCTTAATATTTCATCGTACAAATATAGTTGTATTTTTTAAACCTTAATCCCCTCCTCGCGGAAAAACTCGGCGACGGCGCGTTTATATCGTGCTACGGTCTCTTCCATCGTGTCGGTCGATTTTCCACCGGCAGCGTTGTGATGACCTCCGCCTTCGAAGTAGCGGCGGGCAAAGGCGTTCACGTCGACATCGCCCCGCGAGCGCAACGACACGCGGATGAACTTGTGGTTCTCCAGCAGCAGCGCCGACATCTTAACCGTCTCGATCGACAGGGGGTAGTTGACAAACCCCTCGCTGTCGCCCTGCTTGAAGTGGAACCGGCGCAGCTCTTTTTCGGTGAGCGATATGCACGCCGCACGCCCATTCTCAAAAACATCCATCTTCGGCCCAAGCGAATAGCCCAGCAGCCTCACCCGACCCTCGGTGTAGGAGTTGTAGACCTTGTAGTTGATCCACGGAATGTCGATCCCCTTCTCGACCAGCGCGGCCACGACCCTGAACAGATCAGGCGTGAGAAAACTGAACGAAAAGTTGCCCGTGTCGGTCATCATCCCCACATAGAGCACCGTTCCCATGTTGCGATCGACGGTGTGGGCCCCTGCAAAACGGGCGATCAGTTTGTAGACTATGTACGATGTCGACGAGGAGTCGGGATACGAGAACGCGAGGTCGAAATATTCGTCGGGCGGGGCGAGGTGGTGGTCTATCAGCAGCTTTTTGGCGTGGGTATTTGCCTCGATGGCGGCGGTGAGCCCCTCGAGCCGCGAGGGGTTGTTGAAGTCGAGACAACAGATAATGTCGGCCTTCAGCGCTGCCTCCCTCACCTCGTCGGCACATTTGGTGTAGACCCTGATGCGCGCCGAGTCGGGCATCCAGTCGAGAAAGTGGGGGAAGTTGTTCGGCACCACGCACATTGTGTGGTGGCCCATCCCGTCGAGCATCCGCGCCCACGCGATGGAAGCTCCCAACGCGTCGCCGTCGGGATTGTAGTGCGACACGATCAGCACGTTCTTGCGCCCTCCCGCCAACATCTCGCGGAGCCGGTTTATCTTGTACGACGATATTGTCATCACTCTGTGGTTTGGGCTTGTCGGGGAATATATATCATACCGCCTCGGCGAGGGTCTTGCAGCCGGGGGACGATTTGCATCGACTGGTCATCGGCGCGCGTGGTGGGATCGGATGTTACCGTTCCGCCGTCTATATGGGTCAACGCCGCTTTGAGCAGCCGCTCGTTCTTGTCGCCCAACGGGTAGAGGACACCGCCTATGTTATTGAGTGCATCCCGAAGCTCCCTGATATAGTGTTGAGGCTCAAATCCTTCGGTGTAGTCGCTTTCGTTTTTGGCGTTGTATATCCTGAAAGTTATCGGTTTCATCTCATAGTCCCAACCGCCGAATGAGTCCGTCCTGTGATCCATTCCCACATTCTTGCCATTAGTGGTGGTGCCTATGTGTACGACCTCGATGTCGACCCCTCTCAGGGAATTTATCACGAATTCGGAGGCCGAGGCGGAGTCTTCGGTCGCCAAAACGTACACCCTGGGCAGGCCGAGGGTGGCCGACTCTTTGAGGAAATACTCTTTTTGCGGATTGTCGACCCTCCATCCGTATTCGGGCTGCCACACATCGTTGATGTTTGGATTGCGCTTCATCTGCGAGAATACTTTACTCCCGTCGACATCGGCGGCGAGGCTCGTGAGCACCTGGCACGTGTAGACATATCCTCCGGGGTTGTATCTGAGGTCGATAATGAGTTCGGTGGCCCCTTTCGTTTTGAACTCCTGGAAAACAGTGCGCAACTCCTCCACAAACTCATACTTCGGGTTTCTGTCGGTGCCTTTGTTGTCGCCCAACAGGAATTCGCTCAGGAAGAGATAGGCCGTTTTCCTGCCTCCCGCGGTGGTCAGCACGTCGTGGTGGATAATTGGCGATGCCGTCATCTCGGTTGCCGTCAGCGACCATGTGGCGTCGTCCTCCCTGTCGTTGTCGAAATCCACGGTGATGGTCATCTGCGAGCCATTCCCGGGATACTTGATCATATCCCACGCCGTTTCCGCCAGATTGATGTTCATTTCGGCGCCGTTGTATTTCGATATCCACATTCCGCGTCTCAGTCCCTTTTCGTATGCGGGGCTCCCTTCACGCACCCATGTTACGAGCAGTTGGTAGATTCCGGTCGGGAGCTTGTCGCGTGTCATGGTTATGATCTTGAAATCGAATCCGAAAGTGGTGGCGATGCTCTCCGATGCGAGGCGCGGGAGTGAACGTGTTCCTTTCGGGGTGCGGGTGATGTAGGAGTAGTAATATCGCTGGCGCGCGCCGGTATTGGGATTCTCCTCAATGTACCCGTCGAAGGTGCGCGGATTCCCTTCGTCGTAGGCCCCCTTGTTGTAGGCATTGGCAACGAGTCTGAGGAGGAATTGGTCGTATGGAAGCTCAGCCTGGGGCAACTCGGCGGCTTTCACCGCGTCGTTCCAGTAGTACCAGCCGAGCATCTCGTTGTATATCCATTCGTTGACGCCCGACAGCATGCCCTTGGCAGTCTGTGTGATGACACACTCGTAGGGCTCCTCTTCGCCCACGGCCGTCAGCACCACTTTTGCCCGGCGTGCCGTCTCGCCGCCATTCTCGGTGAAGTTGAAACGGATGGTGGATGTGGAACCCTTTTCGCCGAAGGTGACACTCGGGACGCCGAGCCATTCGTCGCCTTCTGTGACGGTCAGCGTCCAATCGAGTCGGGCGACCACCGAGAGGCTCGTCTCCACGACGTTATATCCCACCTTTATCTCCGTTTTCGAAATGCTCAACCCCTTGGTCGGCGTCGGAGCAGGCGGCTCGTCGCACGAAAAGGAGATCGCCGCGACCGTCGCGATCACCGACAAAAACCTGAACCAACCCCTCCCGTTGTACATAAGAATATACCGTGAAGCTAAATTTTCAATTATCCGTCGACATGGTCATGTTGGTTGGGAAACAGAACTCGCGCGGATACCCCGTACGGCTCCGTTTGGCGGAAATGCCCACAACCCCGGTAGGCATAAGCTGCCGCCCCTTGATGATATCCACGGCGCGTTTTATCAGAGGGTCTTCGGTGCTTCCGTTGGCGCCTTTCCACTCCCATGTTGCCGACCATTTCATGTTGTCGCCCCTCTCCAATTCGTTCACCTCGCTGTTGGGCACCAATCCCCAGATGTATTCGCCCTCTTTCCTGCCGTTGGTGCAGCGGAACGAGACTATCCACGCCGAGTACTCGCGGGACGAGTCTATGGGGTCCACCACGGTGCGTTTCACCATTCCCGCGGCAAGCCCCTGGGTCACCTCGCCCACGACCACAAGGTTCACTACACTTTGGTCGAGGCCTCTGAGGGCGTTGATCAGCAGTTCGGCGGCTCCGGCGGTGTGCTTCGAGGTGAGGATAAACACCGTCTTTGGAGCAATGCCGTCTGGGTGTGTCTCGAAGTTCACCGTGCGGTTACGGGCGCTGTTGTTAAACGTGTAATTAGCAAAAGTCTTGCCAGCCACGGCGTACTCCCCATCTTCGGTCGAGCCGGTTACGTTACCCACCAGCAGGTTGCCCATAAGTTGGGCCATCTCCACCGTCCCGTGCTTGTTGTATCGCAGGTCGAGGATGAAATTCTGCAGCTCTTTGCCCTCGGGACGGTTTGCGAAGTAGCTGCGGAAAGTCGTCACGAGTTGATCCCTCCACCGGGGATCGAAATTGTTGTACATCAGGTACCCTGTGTATGTCGTATCGGCGCCCAGGGTGGGCAGCGTGAGTTCTTCGATCACCTGTGGCGCTCCGAGGATCGGGTTGTTGAGGTGGAGTGCGGGGGTGATGGTCACTTCGCGTCTCTCGTCGATGAGTTGTCCTCCTCCCGCGGTGCGGAATGTGAGCATCCCCAGCCGCGACTGCTTTCCGGCCACGGGATGCACCAGTGTGTCGATAAAGCGCTGGTAGTGGTATCTGAATCCGCTGACCGAGGTGCTCTCCCAGTTGCCCAACCGGGTGCCGTCGACCTCCCAGAACCAGTCGCCGCGCTTGAGGCCAGCCCTGGCGGCGGGCGAATTCTGCTCGACGTAGAGCACGCGCGCGGCAAAAGTGCCGTTGTAATCGACCATTTCGAACTCCATACCGTAGTTGAGTTTCGGTGTGGGTGCGATGCCGTCGGTGTTTTCCGCGGTACCGGCAGGATTGCGCTCAATGTAGGAGTAGAGGAAACGGTCGTTGCCCGTTGCCCACGTGCCGCCGTCCCATCCCTCGTTTAGTTTGAGGTGCGACAGGTAGTTGAAGTAGAAGTCGCGGTAGGTCTGGTTGTGGTCGGGGGGGGTGTCCTTGGGCTCGCTGTTGTAATACCACTCCTCGATCTCGGGCGATATCTGCTTGTTTGCCGAGGCATCTGCGTGCTCGTGCGGCAGGGGTATATTGTCAGTGTTGAGTTGCCGTATTGAGACTTTTTTTTGTACGCCGCCCGAGCTGAAAGTCAGTGTGGCGGTTCTGTTGGTGGCATCGGAGTCTGTCTCGGGGATGTTTGAGGCGAAGTTAACGGTGACCCGTGTGATACCCCTTTCGCCCGAGGCGGGGGTGACGGAACACCACGGCTCGACCCCGGCGAGTGTCCAGCCCTCGTCGCGCGCCGTCACGCCTATGGTGACGCTCTGCTCGTTGTGGTTGACGAGGATCGTGTCGACGGAGAGTTTCAGCGCCTCGTCGGGCGAGTTGTTGTAGAAGTCATCGGCGCAGGCCCACGGCAAAACCATTGCCGCCGCCACGGCCAGCACAACCAAAAAAGTATGTAGACACTTCATCACGATCTGCAAAGTTAGGAAAAAAAGTTGAAAATGGAAAGTATCTCTCCGTTTTGCATAGCTAAAGCCCCTCCCACGGGGGTCCACAAAACAGGGAGATGCAATATTAAGTGTATTAGCGCGTTGAGAGAACGAAAATATGCCCGGGTAGAACTTCTTGGTTGGTCGTGTACGAACAAGTCGTTCGCTCATTGTTCGCACGCAAAAGAAAAAGAGCCACGTCAACCGACGTAACTCTTTGACTTTCAAGTGGGCCCAGAGGGTCATGATCCCCCGACCTTCGGATTATGAGTCCGCTGCTCTGACCAACTGAGCTATGGGCCCCGAACTTTGCTGCGCCGGAAACTGTCGGCCCCGGCACTGTCGTGTGTTTGAGAGTGCAAAAATATAAAAAAATCGCGATTCCGAATCCCGAATCGTGATTTTTCCTACATTTGTCAGTTATGAACGGCATTAAGACCCTTGCGGGCGACACCATAATCTACGGCTTGAGCACCATCGTCACCCGGATGCTCAACTATCTGATGGTGCCATACCTCACCCGCGTGATGGGTACGGGCGAGTACGGCATCGTTACAGACCTCTATTCGCTCATTCCGTTCGCGCTGGTACTTTTGACTATGGGTCTGGAGAGCGGATATTTTCGTTTCGCGGGCAAGGCCGATGGAGAGGGGGAGAAAAATCGGCTTTTTGTCACGCTTTGGAGGACGACGAGTGCTGCCGCGGTGCTGTTTTGGATGGTCGTTTTTCTGTTCCGAGCTCCGATGTCCTCGCTTCTTGGCTATGGTGGCAATCCCGAACTGATATTGCTGACGGGTTCCATCGTCGCTCTCGACGTAATAACCGCAATGCCTTTCGCGCGGCTTCGCGAACAGCGCCGCCGGGTACGATATGCGACGATCCGGTTTGCCTCGGTGGTTGTGAACCTCGCGCTGTGTCTCTTCTTCTACTCGGTGCAGCGGCGCACGGGAGCAAGTTGGGTGCTGGAGGCAAATCTTGCGGCGAGCGCGGTGTCGTTGGGACTGCTCCTGCCGGGATTGTGGAAATTCAGATGGGATGGCGGATGGCATAGCGACTTTGCGATATTAAAACGCGTGATGGTCTACTCGCTGCCGCTGTTGGTGAGTGGCATCGCGGGCACGGCGGGCGAGTTCATCGACCGGCAGATGGTGAAGTGGCTGCTGCCGCCCGACGAGGCGATGGGCGCGCTTGGGATATACGGCGCAACGACAAAGCTGGCCGTAATCATGATCCTCTTCACGCAGATGTACCGCTTGGCCGCCGAGCCGTTTTTTCTCGCGAAGTTTGGCAAAGGGGAGTTCGAGCGGCAAAGCAATCTGGCGATGAAACTCTACATTGCGGTGGCGGCGCTGATTTTCGTCGTGGTGATGGTCGCAAAGCCGCTCGTGGTGCAGATCGTGGGCGAGGATTTTCGTGAAGGAAGCCACTTGCTGCCCATTCTGCTGGGGGCCAACGCACTGGCCGGAGTGGTGTTGAACCTGTCGTTCCGCTACAAACAGGCCGAGCGGACGTGGATGGCGATCGCCGTTACGGGCACGGGCATGATCGTGGCGGTGGCGGTAAATTTAGCCCTTGTGCCGCGAATGGGATACGAAGGAGCCGCATGGGCACGTTTAGCTTGTGAGGCGGCAATGGTGGCGGTAAGTTGGATACTTGTGTCGCAAATCAAAAAAGAGATATGAAAGTAAAGATAGTAAGTAAATCGGCGTTCGACCTGCCGGCATACGAAACGCCCCTGGCGGCGGGAATGGATGTGAGGGCGAACCTGACCGAGAGCATAATTTTAGGGCCGCTGGAGCGGGCAATGATCCCCACGGGGCTTTATGTGGAGCTGCCGCCGGGCTGTGAGTTGCAGGTACGACCGCGTAGCGGGCTGGCCATCAAGCACGGTATCACGGTGCTGAACTCTCCGGGGACTGTGGACGCCGACTACCGGGGTGAGCTTCGGGCGATCCTTGTTAATCTGTCGAACGAGCCGTTCGAGATTAAGCCGGGCGAGCGGATCGCGCAATATGTCGTGGCACGCCACGAAAAGGTGGAATGGGAGGTGGTCGAAGAGCTTTCGGAGACGGAGCGCGGCGCAGGAGGATTTGGATCGACTGGGCGGTAACGACCGCTGCGGATTTATTATGCGCTGAATATGCAATTCAAAGACATAAAGGGCCACGAGGAGATTAAAAAGAGGCTGGCGCACACGGTCGATGCCGGGAGGGTGAGCCATGCCCAGATTTTTACGGGTGAGGCGGGGAGCGGGACTCTGCCCCTTGCGCTGGCGTATATTCAATATCTCAATTGCCCCGACAGAAAAGATGGTGATTCGTGCGGAGTGTGTTCGTCTTGCCAGAAGATAGGCGCGCTGGCCCATCCCGACCTACACTTCGTGATGCCGGTCAACAAACAGGGAAAAAAGAGCGGCGAGGCGATCACCAGCGATACTTTCCTGCCCGAGTGGCGGAAAATAGTCGCCGAGACGGGCGGATACTTCGACGAACAGATGTGGTACGACGCCCTGGGCTTGGAAAACCTTCAGGGTCTGATCTCCAAAAAAGAGGCCGACGAGGTGATCCGCAAGCTGGGATTTAAAAGTTTCGAGGGGGGCTACAAGTCCGTGTTGGTGTGGCTGCCCGAGAAGATGAACACCGAGGCCGCCAACACCCTGCTCAAGATTCTCGAGGAGCCGTGGGCCGGTACGCTGTTCGTGCTGGTGAGCGCACGGCCCGGACTGCTGCCCGCCACGATCCTGTCGCGGGTGCAGGAGACCGTGGTGCCCGGAGGAGAGTTCGAGGCGCGGCGCAACCTGCACGGCGCCGACAGCGCCGAGGCGGGCGAAGAGTTCGAGGCGTTCGTCGAGTTGATGCGCCTCAGCTACAACGATAAGCATCTCGAACTTATGAAATGGGCCGAGCGGACAGCCTCTCTGGGACGCGAAAGGCAGAAACGGATGCTCGAAAATTTTATACGTCTCGTGCGCTCGTCGCTCATGATTAATGCCGGATTGGAAGATATTGC
>DBDQ01000091.1:9493-36465 GCA_002293665.1 Alistipes sp. UBA928
TGGGGCAGATGCGCCAGAACGCGAGCGCGGCGATAGTGTTTACACACTTCGCGTTGGCAGTGAGTAAATTGATAACAAAATAATGGCAAGGGTAATACTTATAACGGGAGGCAATCTCGGAGAGATGAAGCCTCTGCTGCACCGGGCGCAGGAGATGATCAACGCCCAGATAGGGCCGGTGATGCGCTGTTCCCATCGCTACAAGAGTGCTCCGTGGGGTTTCGAGGCGGGCGCCCACTTCTCGAACCAGGTGCTGATATGCGACACCGAGCTGTCGCCGCGCGAGGTGCTCGAAAAAGTACACGCCATAGAGGCCGCCCTGGGCCGCGACCGCGCCGCCGAAGCCGCCGAAAAGGAGCGCACGGGCCAGCCTTACTCCTCGCGCGTGATAGATGTAGACATACTTTTCTACGACGATCAGATCATAGCCGAGAAAGACCTCGTTATCCCGCATCCCCTGCTCCACGAACGCGACTTCGTGCTCGAACCTCTCGGCGAGGTGGCGGGCGACAAGATGCATCCGGTGTTGGGGCGCACAATATCCGAACTGAGGGCTAAAGGTTGAAAAAAAGTGGTGTCATATTTATAATGGCTGCGCTCGTGGCGTTGGCGGGATGCACGAAGTACTCGGTCGAGTGTGAATTGATGGTGCAGCCGCGGGTGATGGTGTCGCAGGGAAGCGATCCCCGCACTCCGGCCTACATGGCGCGCACGTATGTCTGGTACATCGACAAGAAGGAGCATCTGGATCACAAGTGGCGCCCGGAGTCGTACGCCGACGCCGACGCGGGGATTGTGCGCCACCGCGACACGGGCGAGGAGTGGTCGTACGGCCTGATGGGCTCGCAGAACAGCGACGGTTTAATAAGCATTACCCTCACCTCGTCGCCGGTGCTGCTCGTGGCGACAGATCCGATCAACAGACTATACGCCTGGAGGACGTTCGACTTCAAGGTGCCGCTCGACAGGGTGATAATCCCCGTGACGTTCCGCACGTACTACACTCCGGAACAGTTCCCCTACAAGGACGGGGAGTGGATGGTTTACAGAGATGAGAGCGTGAACGCTCCGCAGGAAGAAGGTGAAAGGTAAGGTGAAACATATCGCGCTCGTGGCTGCCGTCGTGAGCATGGCCGCATTTGTGCGTTGCGCGAACCAGGTGGCGCCGCAGGGCGGGCCCAAGGATTCGTTGCCGCCGGTGGTGACCTCGTACAATCCCGCGGCGGGGCAGAGAAACGCGAGTATCTTTCCGCGCCGCGTCGAGATAGGGTTCGACGAGTATGTGCAGCTCAGGGATCAGAGCAAGGAGTTCTTCACTTCGCCGCTTATGAAGACCAAGCCCACGGTGTCGATCCGCGGCCGCGGGGTGAGGATCGACATCAAGGATACGCTCGAGATGAACACCACATACAGCCTCGAATTCGGCAGCTCGATCGCCGACAATAACGAGGGCAATCCGCTGCACGGTTTCAGGTATGTGTTCTCGACCGGCCCCGCGATCGACTCGCTGCTGGCCACGGGCTATGTGGCGGATGCGATGAAGGGCGACAGCGTGTCGAAGGCGTTTCTCTACTTTTTCGACGCTGCCGTCGACACCATTCCCGATTACGACTCGATAGTGTTCAACCGGCGTCCCGTGACGGTGGCCCGTACGCAGAACAACGGCATATTCGTGGCGCAGAACCTGCGCGACATGAAATACAGGGTCTACGCCATTGTGGACAACAACAACAACCAGCGTTACGATGTGGGTACAGACAAGGTGGGATTCCTCGACAGCGTGATTAACCCCGCCGCGCTCGGCTCCACCTCGATGTGGCGCGACGAGTACCGCGGCTACACCACCGCCGATCCGCAGACATACTTCAGGGTATTTGCCGAGGAGCCGTCGCGGCGCCAGAACCTCAATGCTAACGAGCGGCCCGGACGGCATCAGGTGATCCTGCGTTTCGCCGCGCCCCGGCCCCGGATCGACACCCTCTCGTTCGAGGGGATCGACGCCGACCGTGTGATCCGCGAATACATGACCGCCGGGCGCGACACCATGTCGCTGTGGTTCGACGTGCCGCCGGCCTCGATGCCCGACACTCTGCGCGGAAGGATCGCCTACCACAAGCCCGACTCGCTGGGAAACATGGTACTCACGGGGCAGAATCTCAGGTTGGTGTGGCGACAGGTGGAGTCGCGCGAGGAGCAGCGGGAGAGGGAACGCGAGGAGCGTGACAGGGCACGCGCCGAGGAGAGGGGCGAGGAGTACACGCCGCCCGAGAAGCCCAACCCGTTTGGTTTCAAGGTCGACGCCGGGGGACAGGTCAATCCTCTGAAGAGTATACCCATAGAGTTTACGCTGCCTTTGGTGTCGATCGACAGCGCGCGCATCGCGCTCACCACGCAGCCCGACCTGGGCGATCCCGTGCCGGTGTCGTTCACTCTGGAGCGCGACACGATGAATATCCGCCGCTGGGTGATCCGCGCCCCGTGGAACGAGACGGAGAACTACCGGTTGACGATCGACGAAGGGGTCTTTATAAACGTGGCCGGCGAGAGGAACGACTCCCTCGGAGCCGACTTTAAAATAGAGCAAAAGGCCGATTTCGCAACTCTCGCGATTAGGGTCGAAGGGAAGAGCCCCGACGCTAAGTACATAGTGCAGGTGACCGACGCGGCCGGTGGCAGCATCGTTCGCGAGGAGAGGGATGTGACGACGGGCCTCTACACCTTCGACTACATTCCCGAGGGCGATGTGAGCATACGCATCACCGAAGACGGCAACGGCAACGGGAAATGGGACAGCGGTTCGCTCGTGCAGCGGCGGCAGCCCGAACGGACGGAGTTCTACACCGGACCCACGGGCGATCCCGTGGTGGCGGTCAAGAAGGACTGGCAGACCGACATTGTGCTCGACATGAGGACTATATTCGCCCCCGTGACGATAGAGAAGATACAGCGCGACCTGCAAAGAGCCGAGGATGCCCGCGTGTCGAAATATCTCGAAGAGAAGGCCATTCGCGACGCCGAACGGCGCCGGCAGGGAACACAGGGACAAGGCCAGCAACAGGGCGGTGGAATGGGCATAGGCAGCGCGCTTGGCGGTGCGAGACAACAGATCGGATCGGTGGTAAGATGATGAAAAGGGCGATTTGCATAGTGTTGATACTTCTGGGAGCGTTGTCCGCTTCCGGCCAGCACTATGTCGGGGTGAAAGGTGGTTACGGCGCGGCGCACGGCCGGATCTACCCCCCACCCGAAAGGAGCGGCCTGATGTGGAACAAGACCACAGCCGGGTTGGTGTGGAAATATTTCTCGCCCCAGCAGGTGGTAGGAGGGGTGTCGGCCGAGATCGAGTTTCAGCAGCGCGGCTACTCCATATACAAGGGAACCGGGGCGGTCACCGGCGAGGGCGACTACAATGGACGGATGCGCACGGTGAGTTCCATCACCGTTCCGCTGATGTGGCAGCCCCACCTATACATGATCAACCGCAGAGTGAGATTCTTTGTGAGCGCCGGGGTCACATTCAGCTACAACCTGGGCCTGGGCGACAAGCTCACCACCACCAAATACGACTGGAACAGCAATACGATGACGCATACCCCCACGAGCACCACGGAACCCTACGAGATGCAAACGGCACGCGACGTGAGATGGAACTACGGATGGCTCGGAGGGGTGGGCCTGAGCGTGCTTGCGGGCAGGTGGGAGATATTCGCCGAGGGGAGGTACTACTACGGCATGGCCGACCTGCTGCGCACCAAGACAAAGTATCTCTTCAACGAGGAGAATTCGATCCGCAGCGAGCTCGACAATATATACATCTCGATCGGAGTGACAATGCGGCTCGGCAAGGGTGGCATACTGGCGCCTCCGCTGCGAAAACCGCGGCCGGCGCCGGTGGGCGACGACAATTTCACGAACATTAAACCGGGCAGGAGGAGGTAGGCAATTATGGAAAACACAAGACAGCAAAAAATAGCGCGGCAAATACAGAAAGACCTCGGCGATATATTCGCCCGCGACCTGTCGGGTCTCGTGCGCGGGGCGATGGTGACGGTGACCGAGGTGAGGATGAGCCCCGATCTCGAGTATGCCCGGGTGTGGGTGAGCGTCTTTCCGTTCGACAGGCATGCCGGGATCATGACCTCGCTCGAGGCCAACACCTGGCTCATCCGTAAAACCCTCGGCACCAGAGTGCGCAACCAGATGAGGGTCGTGCCCGAACTGACGTTCGTTTTGGACGACAGTTTCGAGTATATCGAAAAGATCGACAAACTGCTTAAATAACGTGAGTTCGATGGATTCAAATGGTGTGATATATAGTGCGTTAAGCTATGTTTTGGGTTCATTTGAACTCATCGAACCCACGTTACCGGCTTTGAAAAAGCCGGCACCTGTAACCTACCCCCTAAATCCCCCTTCGAAAGGGGGACTTGGCGAAGCCAACGGCTCCGTGTAAACGGAAACAGATTGAAAACAAAAATGTTACAATAAACTAATTCGTCGAACTGACGTTAAATAATGAGCCTCTCCAACCTCATCGCCCGGAGATTTCTCTTTTCGCCAAAGTCGCACTCGGTGATCAACATCATATCGAGGGTGAGTATGGTGGCGGTGGGTATTCCCGTGGCGGCGATGGTTATACTGATGGGGGTGTTCAGCGGTTTCGACGACCTGATACGCAAGATGTACCGCGACTTCGATCCCGACCTGACAGTGTTGCCGGCCGAAGGAAAGGTGTTCGATCCCGCGGGCCTCGACCGCGCCGCCATCGAGGCGCTCGAAGGGGTGGAGGCCACCTCGCTGATGCTCGAAGAGAGTGCCATGATAGAGTACCGCGGTCGGCAGGCCACCGCTACGGTGCGGGGGGTCGACAGTCTCTTTCCGCGCGTGGTGCCGATCGAACGCATGATGTACGCCGGAAGCTGGGGTACGGGAGGAGTGGTGCCGGGGCAGGGCATAGCGTGGGAGATGGGGGTGAGCATGAACCTTTCGGAGCCGATGCGTTTCATTGTTCCGAGGCGGGGCGCCTGGTCGGCGCTGCTGCCCATGACGGCGGCGGGGTCGATCGAGGTGCCGGTCGGCGGCGTGTTCGTGCTCGATGCCGACACTGACGGCCGGTATGTGCTGATGCCGATCGAGAGGGCGCGCGAACTCTTCGAATACGCCGGGCTGGCGTCGAACCTGGCGATACGTTTTGCCTCCGACGCATCGGAAAAGAGGGTGAAGGAGGCGGTGCAGGCGATAGCGGGCGACGGTTTCAGAGTTCTCACGCGCTATGAACGCAACGAGTCGATGTACCGCATCATGAAACTCGAGAAGTGGGGCATATTCGCCATCGGGCTGGCGGTGCTCATCGTCGCGTCGTTCTCTATCGTGGGCTCGCTCATCATGCTTATCATCGACAAACGCGACGGCATAGCAACGCTGCGTGCGCTGGGTGCGCGGACGGGCACGGTGCGGCGAATATTCATCAGGCAGGGGATGATGATCGGGGCGATCGGCGCCTCGGGGGGGCTGTTGCTGGGACTCGCCGTGTGTGCGGTGCAGCAGCTGTTCGGTGTGATACCCATGCCCGGCGCGACGTTCCTCGTGGAGAGCTATCCCGTGCTGGTGCGCTGGGGCGACATAGGGGCGATAGTCGCCGCGTTCGTTGCCGTTTGCTGGATAATCACTATCTTTACCGTCGGAATGACGGTCAGGTCGAAATGAGAGTGACGAAAATAATAGTCGTGGCGGCGGCGCTGCTGTTGGCAGGTTGCGGAGGACCCAGGATAATTCCCGACCGCGAGCTGGCACGGATATTCCACGATATATACCTCGTCAACGGCTATGCGAACCAGACTGGGCTTAATGTAGATTCGCTCAACATCTACGAACCCGTCCTCGCGTCGTATGGCTATACGAGCGAGGATGTGCAGTACACTATAGGCAGCTTCGCCAAGCGCAAGAGCGCGCGCCTGTCGACCGACGTGGTGGAGGTGGCCATGGATATGCTGCGCGGCGAGGCGAACCGCTATCGTCGGCGCATGGAACTGCGAGACACGATAGCCCTGGTCGCGCGCCATAGGTATGCCGATACAGTGTACTTCGATCCGCAGATCACCGTCAGGCGCACGGCCGACACGAACAGGTTGAGAGTCATGGTCGACGGCGTGAAGCCGGGCAGTTACAGCGTGTCGTGGAGCTATACGGTCGATTCGCTCGACCGGAACCTGTCGCTGTGGAGCGAGGTGTGGCTTGTGGATACCGCCGGACGGCGCCAGAACAACGTTTCGAACAGGCTCGACCGCGAACGACGCGCAACGGCGGCGGCGAACATTACGACTACCGACGCCCACAGGCGGCTGTTGATCTCGCTGGGCGGATACCCCGAGAATATGACCACCCCGCGCATGACGGTCGACTCGCTCACCGTGATATACAACATGCCCGACGGCGAGGCGGTGCGGAGGCTGAAGCGCAGTTGGTATGGCGGCGGCAGCAGGCTGATCGACTCGCTGATCCCGCGGGCAAACCAACCAATGTCCGGAAATCATGAGACGCATCTCGTCGCACCTCTTGTCGACACCACACGGACTGGAGGCCGGTAAGGTCGTGACGCTCTCCGGCGACGGGATGGTTGTCGACGTGAGCGAGCCGCCGCACCTCGATCGCGAGGCGGGGGTGGAGTTCTTTCCGGGGGTGCTCGTTCCGGGATTTTTCAATGCACATTGTCATCTGGAGCTCTCTTATTTGCATGGCGCTATCGCTCCGGGCGGAGGGTTTGCTGCTTTTGCCCGCGGAATGCGGTCGGAACGCCGACGGCGGATTGGGCTAACGCAAAATGAGTATGCGGATTTCTGGGACGCGAAGATGTGGACCGAAGGGGTTTCGGCGGTGGCGGATATTTGCAACGGCGATTCGACATTCGGTCTGAAAACCCGCAGCCGAATAAAATACCGTAACTTCTGCGAACTTTTCGGTCTGCAGGCCGATCCCGCCCACGCCGTTGCACTGCGCGACAAAGCCGTGGGCATGGGCCTTGAAGCAGGCGTTACCCCCCACTCGACATACTCGCTCAACCGCGACGCCTTTTCCGCGTCAGCCCGATTGTCCGTTCCCGATTATCCGTTGTCCGTTCACTTTCTTGAAAGCGAGGAGGAGATCGACCTTTTTCGCCGCCGTGGGCCCCTGTGGGACTGGTACACGGAACAGGGTTTGGTGCCCGATTTCCTCGACTACGGCTCTGCCGCCGAACGCCTCGTGGCGCAGGTGCCGCCCGAGATACCCGTGATGTTGGTGCACAACTGCTGCGTGACACAGCGCGACATCGACATCGTGATGGAGCACTTTACGGCGCCCGTGACATGGGTGCTGTGTCCCGGCTCGAACCGCTATATCTCCGGGCTGAAACCGCCCGTCGGCTTGTTGCGGCGTAACGGCCTGCGGATAGCCGTGGGTACCGACTCACTCGCCTCGAATACGACGCTGTCGATGGTGGACGCGATGCGCCTGTTGGGCGACGTTCCGCTGGCCGAACTGCTCGGTTGGGGCGCCGCCGACATCATAGCCCCCGGCCACACCCCCGGCCTGGTTCTGCTCACCGGCGCAGACCTTCGAACCCTCACCCTCACCGAAGCCGCAAAAGCGCAGCGAATAATCTGAAAATTCATTATCTTTGCGCTATTATGAACGAACTGTACAACAGAGAGGAGAGATACGACGAGAGGGTGATCGGGGAGATGGCGGGCCATTACCGCGAAATACTGCGTCTGCTGGGTGAGGATGCCGACAGGGAGGGACTGCTTAAAACCCCAGAGAGGGTTGCCAAAGCGATGGCTTTCATGACCAAGGGCTACACCGAAGATCCGCGCCGGATACTTACGAGCGCTATGTTCCGCGAGGAGTACAAACAGATGGTGCTGGTAAAGGACATAGAGATATATTCGCTGTGCGAACACCATCTGCTGCCCTTCATCGGAAAGGCCCACGTAGCCTATATCCCCGACGGATACATCACGGGCCTGTCGAAGGTCGCGCGCGTGGTGGAGTGTTTTGCTCGGCGGCTGCAGGTGCAGGAGAGGCTCACGGTGCAGATTCGCGATTGCATTCAGGAAGTCCTGAACCCTATGGGAGTGGCGGTTGTGATTGAGGCACAACACACCTGTATGCAGATGCGCGGGGTTCAAAAGCAGAACTCAGTTACCACTACGTCCGCCTTCACGGGGGTGTTCCTGTCGCAGCACCGCACGCGCGAGGAGTTCATAACACTTGTAAGTAACAACCTGAGATGAAAAGGGTGGTTACGATATTTTTAGCATTATTGCCGTGGGTTTCGGGAGCGCAGGGGGCGCCTTCGGAGCAGCTGCTGTTCGACGAGTGGTTCGAGCCGCACACCATGCGTTTCGACTACTATCACTGCGGCGACGCGGGCGGAGAGGAGTTCTACTTCGCCGACATCCACGAGGAGCCGTGGTGGGCGGGATCGCGCGTGTCGCTCATCGACGGGAATGATTACGGAAACCAGATGTTTCGCATTGTCGACGACGCCACGGGGCGCCTGATCTATTCGAGGGGTTACGGCACGCTGTGGGACGAGTGGCAAACCACGGCCGAGGCGAAGACAATCCGCAAAAGCATGCCCGAGTCGGTAGTCTTCCCGATGCCGAAGGCCGACGTCCGCATAGAACTTTGGTCGCGCGACGGTAAGGGCGAGTGGGGTAAACGGTTCGAGCAGGCGATCTCGCCGCAGAGCTATTTCGTGGCCCGCTATCCGCAGCGCTACGACACTTTCGACGTGGAGGTGCACGGCGACCCTTCGCGCAAGGTCGACATAGTGGTGCTGCCCGAGGGTTACACCGCACAGGAGCGCGGAAAATTCGAGGCGGCGGCCAAAGATTTTGCCGAGGCGATCTTCTCTTTCGAGCCGTTCCGCGAATTGCGCGACGAGTTCAACATCCGCGCCGTGTGGGTACCCTCCCACGACAGCGGTGTGACGATGCCCGGGGCAGGGGAGTGGCGCAACACGAGTGCCGGAGCGAGTTTCTGGACTTTCGACTCGGAGCGCTACCAGATGACCGAGGATATGCACACCCTCAGAGACCAGGCGGGTCATGTCCCCTACGAACTGATCTACATTCTGAGCAACACCGACAAGTACGGCGGCGGGGGAATATACAACTTCTACGCCATCTCGTCGGCCGGAAAAGCGGCTCCGAGCCGTGCCAGGGTCTACATTCACGAGTTCGGCCACCTGCTGCTGGGGTTGGGCGACGAGTATGTGGGCGGGGTCTCCTACGACGAACTGTCGATGTATCCGTCCGACCGTGAGCCGTGGGAGGTGAACCTCACCACGCTGGTCGATTTCGAGAGCAAGGCGTGGAGCCGGATGCTGCCCGCCGGTACACCCGTTCCGACACCCGTGACACCCGAAAGGGCCGACGTGTTGGGGGTCTACGAGGGGGGAGGCTACTCTCCGAAGGGGGTCTACCGTCCGTGGCCCAATTGCATGATGAACAGCCTTAGCCGGGCGACCGGTTTTTGTCCCGTTTGTACCGCGGCTATCCGCGACCAAATAGAATTCTTATGCAGGTAAAGATCTGGCCCGATAATCCCAACCCCAAGCAGATCGCCCACGCGGCCGAGGTGCTGAGGGCCGACGGGGTGATAGTCTACCCGACCGACAGCGTCTACGCTTTCGGCTGCTCGCTGCACAACCCCAAGGCGATCGAACGCATGAGGGCCATCAAGGGGAAGGACGCGAGTGTGTTCACGCTGGTATTCGACTCGCTGGCGCGCATTGCCGACTTCGCGCGGGTCGACAATCCACAGTTCAGGGTGTTGAAACACAACCTGCCGGGGCCGTTCACGTTCCTGCTGACGCCGCTGTCGAGGGTGCCCGAGAAGGCGTTGGCGCGGCGCAAAAGCATAGGGGTTCGCATTCCGGCAAACACAATAGCCCGCGCGTTGGTCGGGGAGTTGGGATGCCCGATGCTCACGACGTCGGTGAAGGACGACGACGAATTTGTGGAGTACACCACCGACCCCGAGCTGATCCACGAGCGCTACGGCCGCGTGGTCGACATGGTGATCGACGGAGGCCCCGGCGCGTCGATCCCCACAACGGTGGTGGACCTCACGGGCGACGAACCCGAACTCCTGCGCGAGGGGCTCGGCGAATTGAAATGAATATAACTAACCAAAGCAAGTATAAGCCATGACTAAAAAACAATTTTGGCAGAATGCCTCGAACTGGGGAATGATCTGCGGCGGCGGGCTGTTCGCGATAAGCATCGTCGCATGGGTGTTGAAGCTCGACAGCGGCTCGTCGATAAGCTGGTTGCCTGAGTTTTTGCGTTTCGTGCTCGTCTTCGCGCTCATCTACTACACCGGACGGCGCAACGCAGCCCTCACAGGGGCCGAAGGTTACCCCTACGGCAGGGCCGTGGGCTTTATCTTCGCCATGATGATGTTCGCCGGAATAGTTGCCGGGGTGGGAGAGTTCCTGATGGCCAACTTCATCGCCCGCGAATACTACGACGCTCTTATCTCCGCGCAATTCGAGACGTTGCTCCAGGCGTATCAGAACTCGTCGGCGATGCAGGATCAGCTTCTCGCCGGGCGCGACATGGCAATGCGGTGGATGGCCAACCCGTTGGTGCTGATCTTCGGCTCGGTGTTCAATTGGGTCGTCAAGGGCGGTTTCCTGGGACTGATCCTCGCCGCGTTTGTATATAAAAAACCAGACATCTTTGCCGGCTACGCCGCCGCAGATGCAAACGCCGCCACTCCCGCCGAAAATGAATAGCGCGCCCGACATATCGGTCGTCGTTCCGCTCTATAACGAGAAGGAGTCGCTGGCGGAACTCGCCGCATGGATCGCCCGCGTGTGCCGGGCCGAGAAGTTGTCGTATGAGGTTATATTTGTAGATGACGGCTCCGACGACGGTTCGTGGGGCGTGGTGGAAAATTTGGTTCGGAACGCCGACGGCGTAGAAAAGGACAGATATTCCGGGATCATAAGGGGAATAAAATTCTCGCGCAACTACGGCAAGTCGGCGGCGCTCTACGCGGGGTTCGAGGCGGCGCGGGGCGAGGTGGTGATCACGATGGACGCCGACCTTCAGGACTCGCCCGACGAGATACCTGAGCTCAGGCGAATGATCCTCGAAGATGGCTACGACCTCGTGTCGGGCTGGAAAAAGGAGCGCCACGACCCGCTGGGCAAACGTCTGCCATCGAAGTTTTTCAACGCCACCACGCGAGCGGTCTCCGGAATAAAACTCCACGACATGAACTGCGGACTGAAAGCGTACCGCCATAGCGTGGTCAAGAGCATTGAGGTTTACGGCGAGATGCACCGCTACATCCCCATTCTGGCACGTCAGGCAGGTTTCAGGCGTATTGGCGAAAAGGTGGTCGAACACCACCCCCGGCGTTTCGGTTCCTCCAAGTACGGCATCGAACGCATGGTTAAGGGCTATCTCGATCTGATTACCGTGTCGTTCCTGTCGCGGTTCGGGCGCCATCCAATGTATCTGTTCGGCAGCCTGGGCACCATAATGTTCCTCGGCGGCGGTATCACTGCCGTGTGGCTCATAGTCGAAAAACTCGTCAAACAGGCTCGCGGGCTGCCGCTGCGCATCGTTGCCGACCAGCCGATGTTCTACATAGCGCTGGTGACGCTCATCCTCGGGGTGATGCTGTTCCTCACCGGGTTCCTCGGCGAACTCATCAACCGCAACGCCCCCGACAGAAACAAATACTCAAAAGATAAAACAATATGATTCAACGTGTTCAAACCGTGTGGATGGCGCTCACCGTGGCTTTGGTGTGCGTGGTGATCTTCACACCCGCCGTATCGTTCTCGATGGGCGGCGCCGACTTCGACCTGATGACCTACGGTATAAAAAACGGCCCCGGGCCCGACTCAGGTGTGATGCTGTTCTACGGCGGCGAAGAGACTCCGGGCGGGGTCGTCACCTCCACGCTGTCTGTCTGCACGGTCGCCCTGCTGGTCCTTGCAGCTCTGCTGCCCTTCGTAGCGATATTTTTGTTTAGGAACCGCGGCCTGCAAGCCCGTCTGCTCGGTGCGGAATTCGCACTGTTGGTGGGTGGGAGCGCGCTGTTGGGTTGGAATATCTATTCGACCTGGCGCAACGTGGTGGCCACCATGTCGGACAACTTTTTCTTCTCGTTCTTTCCGCTGCTGTTGGTCGTGGCGATGCTGACCAACTGGTTCGCCATCCGGGGTGTGCTGCGCGACGAGATCATGGTTCGCGCAGCAGACCGCATACGTTAGACTCGCCGTCCCCTCTCTACGAGACCGACTGGAGTTCGACGAGTCGGGCGTAGAGGCCTTTTTCGGCCATCAGGGCGTTGTGGGTACCCTGCTCCACTATGCGGCCGTTGTCGATCACCACTATCCGGTCGGCGTTTTGGATCGTGCTCAGCCGGTGGGCTATCACTATCGAGGTACGTCCCTTCAGGAGAGTATCGAGGGCCGACTGCACCAACTTTTCGCTCTCGGTGTCGAGGGCGCTCGTGGCCTCGTCGAGGATCAGTATGGCTGGGTTCTTCAGTATCGCGCGCGCTATGGAGAGGCGTTGGCGCTGTCCTCCCGAAAGTTTTGTTCCGCGGTCGCCGATGTTGGTGTCGTATCCGTCTTCGGTCTCCATTATGAAGTTGTGGGCGTTGGCGATCCGGGCCGCACGCACTACTTCGTCCTGTGTGGCGTCGGGTACTCCGAGGCGGATGTTGTTCTCTATCGTGTCGTTGAACAGCACGGTCTCCTGCGCCACCATGCCGAGGTGGGCGCGAATGCTTTCGGTGGTGTAGTCGCGCACGTCGCGGCCGTCGATCAGTACCGCTCCCTGCTCGGGGTCGTAGAAACGGGGCACGAGGTCGGAGAGGGTCGATTTGCCGCCTCCGGATGGGCCCACCAGCGCCACCGTCTCGCCTTTGCGCACGGTGAAACTGACGCCGCGGATGATCTCGCGGTCTTCGTAGCGGAACCACACGTTGCGGAACTCGATCCCATCGCGGAACTCCTCGAACGGCACTGCGCCGGGACGGTCGGTGACACCGGCGGGGGTGTCCAACAGTGCGAATATGCGTTCGCCGGCCGCTATACCCTGGTTTATGACCCCGAAGGCGTCGGCAAAGGCTCTCACGGGCCGGGTGATCTGTGAGAATATCCCCACGTAGACTATGAATTGCGCACCCCCGAGTTCGCCGGCGAACACGAGCGTGGCGCCGTAGACGATCATTATGGCGACGGCCGTTATACCCAGAAACTCGCTGATGGGCGATGCCGACTGTTGGCGGCGGGCCATGGCGCGGGAGATGCGTGAAAACACGCTGTTCATGCCGCGATATTTCAGCGTCGAGTACTCCTCGGCGTTGTAACTTTTGATGATCTTTATACCCGAGAGCGATTCGTCGAGCTGGCTCACCATCTGTCCGAGCTCATCCTGCGCGGCTTTGGCGGGGCGGCGCAGTTGCTTGACTATGAATCCTATAACGAGCGCCACCAGCGGCAGGAAGATCGCCGCGAAGAGGGTGAGTTTCCACGATATGCCGATCATCGCGAAGAGATAGGTGGCTATCAGGAACGGTTCGCGGAACACGACGTGAAGCGTGCTTGAGATGGTCGACTGCACCACCTGGGCGTCGGATGAGAATTTCGAGATTATGTCGCCCTTCTTCTCGTTGGAGAAATACCCCACATTGAGCGACATCACCTTGTCGTACATGCGGTTACGCATGGTTTGCAGCGAGCTGATGCGCAGATTTTCGACCGTGTACTGCCCGAGATAGCGGAACAGATTGCTCAGCAGGGCGCACACCACCAAAAAGACCGCGATGACTACCAAGGCGTTCATAACATCGTATCCGGGGCCGAAAAGCCGATAGACCATCCAACTCAGCAGATCGCGCATGAACTGGGCGTTGAGAGCGAAAGCGGGCGCCTCGGTGACGGGAACGATCTCGGCCGCGGGATCGAATAGCGTGTCGAGGATGGGAATCACCAACACGAAGTTCATCACGTTGAACACGGAGTAGAACAGCGTATAGAAAAAATAGGGAACGGCGTACTTTCCGAGCGGCCGGCCGAACTGCAACAGTTTCCAGAAGGTATTCATATCGGCGCAAAGATAACGATTTTTCACTACCTTTGCGCTTTAAATCGACACTACAATATGGAAACAGTTCTCAGCGGCATACGCTCTACCGGAAGACTGCACTTGGGCAATTACTTCGGCGCACTGCGCAATTTTGTGAAAATGCAGCACGAGGCGAGGTGCTTTTTCTTCATCGCCGACTACCACTCGCTCACCACACATCCCGACCCCGGGCAACTGCACGATAACGTGCGGAACGTGCTGAGCGAGTATCTGGCGGCGGGTCTCGATCCCGACGTGGCTACGATCTACGTCCAAAGCGACGTGCCCGAGGTGGCCGAGTTGTCGATGCTGCTGTCGATGCACGCCTACGTGGGCGAGTTGGAGCGCACGGCGTCATTTAAGGACAAGATACGCAAACAGCCCCAGAACGTCAACGCCGGCCTGCTGACATATCCGGTGCTGATGGCAGCCGACATTCTCCAGCACCGCGCCGACAAGGTGCCCGTGGGTAAAGACCAGGAACAGCACCTCGAGATGACGCGCCTCTATGCCCGCCGGTTCAACTCGTTTTACGGCGTGGAGTACTTCAAAGAACCCCAAGCCTATAATTTCGGCACCGAACTTGTGAAGGTTCCGGGTCTGGACGGCAGCGGCAAGATGGGCAAGAGCGAGGGCAACGGGCTGTTCCTGAGCGACACGGACGCCGAGATTCGCAAAAAGGTGATGCGCGCTGTGAGCGACAGCGGTCCCATCGAGCCGGGTCAGCCGATGGCCGAACCGATCGCCAATCTGTTCACGCTGCTGAGGCTCGTGTCGGCGTCCGACGTGGTGGCCCATTTCGAGGGTGCCTACAACCGCTGCGAGATACGCTACGGAGATATGAAAAAGCAGTTGGCCGAGGATATAGTCGCCATAGTGGCTCCGATCCGCGAACGCATCGAGGCGATCCGTGCCGACGAAGCATATCTCCACCGAGTGACAAGCGAGGGAGCCGAAAAAGCCCGCGCCAGCTCCGCCGCAACCCTTGCCGATGTGCGCCGGATAATGGGGATAAAGAGATTCTGAGAGGTAATGTCCACGGGGCATTACGACGATAAATGAGATTGATCGACAGGCTATACCTGAGGTTCCTGCGGCTGGTACGCAGGTTGAACGACCGTCAGATGATGATGGTGTTGGCTGTTGTCGTGGGATTGCTTGCGGGGGTGGGGACGTACCTTTTCGAGCTGCTGCTGCACCTTATACGCTGGGCGCTGACGAGTTGGTTCGATGTCGAGACCGAAACCTACCTATATCTGGTCTATCCGGCGTTGGGGATCATACTGGCGTCGCTGTTTGTCAAGTATATCGTGCGCGACAACATCTCCGAGGGGGTGACAAGGGTGCTCTACGCCATGTCGAAACGTTCGTCGCGCATCAAGCCACACAACATGTGGACATCGCTCGTGGGGGGCGCCACGACGATCGGTTTCGGCGGATCGGTGGGGCCCGAGGCGCCTATCGTGCTGACTGGCGCCGCCATCGGATCGAACGTCGGACGCGCCCTGAGGCTCAACTATAAACAGTCGACGCTGCTTTTGTGCTGCGGCGCGGGTGCGGCAGTGGCGGCGATCTTCAAGGCTCCCATTGCGGGATTGGTGTTCGTGCTCGAGATTCTGGCGTTGGAGATGACCGCCGGGTCGATCATTCCGCTGCTGCTGGCTACTATCGCCGGCACCACGCTCGCCTTCTCGCTGAGAGGATTCGACCCCATCATCGCGGTCAATGTACCCGAGGTGTTTCAGATACGCAACATTCCTATGTACGCACTGCTGGGTTTAGCGTGCGGACTGGTGGCATACTACTTTACTTCGGTAAACTCGGCCGTGGCGCGGTTTTTCGGGCGGATGGGTGCGATGTGGAAGAAGTGGCTCCTGGGCGGGGCGATCCTCGGAGGGCTCATTTTCCTCTTCCCGTCGCTATACGGCGAGGGTTACGAGGCGTTCGGCGAACTGATGAGGGGGCGGATGGACACACTGTTCGAAAATTCGCTCTTCTATAAATACCGTGCCATTCCGTGGGTGATAATCTTCTATCTGGTAGCGGCGCTCTTTTTGAAAGTCGTGGCTACCGCCACTACCAACGCCGCGGGGGGTGTCGGCGGGACTTTCGCGCCGTCGCTCTTTGTGGGTGCTTTCACGGGAGCGGCCACGGCTTTTCTGTGTAACTACCTTTTCGGTATGGAACTGCCGCTGGTGTCGTTCACGCTCGTGGGCATGGCCGGAGTGATGGCGGGGGTGATGAAAGCGCCGCTGACGTCGATCTTTCTGATCGCCGAGTTGTCGAACGGCTACGGCTTGTTCATTCCGCTGATGGTCACCACGGCAATCTCGTTCATGATAGACCACTGGCTCGATCCCGACTCGATATACACGAAACAGTTGAGGCAGCGCGGCGAACTGCTCTCCCACGACAAGGACGCCTCGGTGATGGTCTTTCTGGAGTTCGACAAGTTGATCGAAACCGGTTTCCTGCCTATCGGGGTGGGCGATACGTTGGGTGACGCGGTGAAGGTGATCTCGCGTGCGCGGCGCAATGTTTTTCCCGTTCTCGACGCCGACGGGGGTCTGGCGGGGATCGTGCAGCTCGATGACGTGCGGGTCGACATGTTCGAGCCCTCGAAGTACGACACGCCTGTCACAGCCTACATGATAGAGCCGCCCGACCGTATACTGCCCGGCGAACAGGTGGCAAGCGTGCTGCGAAGTTTCGACGAAACCGCAACCTGGACCCTGCCCGTGGTCGACAAGGAGGGCCGATACCTCGGATTTTTGTCTAAATCCCGCATCCTTGCCGCCTACCGCGAGCAACTCGTCGAGATTTCGCAGTAAAAGCGATTGGAGACTTACCTCGACTTTAAAGCAGTGGACTGAGCAGCCGGGCGATGGATTCGAGTGCGGCGAGGCGGTTGGGGCGCTTTTCCCAGTCGGCAAGATTCACTTCGCGCGAGGTGCGCAGATCGGCCTCGAAACCCGACTCGAGGCGCGATGCGACATCGCGGTCGTAGATCAGCGCCGACACCTCGAAGTTGTCGTCGAAACTGCGTGTGTCGATGTTGGCCGATCCCACCGACGAGAACTCGCCGTCGATTATAACCAATTTAGAGTGGTTGAATCCTCCCTGGTACATGTAAACTTTGATGCCCGCCTCCAAAAGTTCCTCGACGTAGGAGCGCGTCGCCCACCACACCAGCCGCGAGTCACTGCGGCCGGGGATCAGCAGCCGCACGTCGATGCCGCTCAGCGCGGCAACCTTGATCGCCGTGAGCAGCGCCGCGCCCGGGGTGAAGTAGGGGGTGGAGATGTATATCCGTGAGCGCGCCTTCGTGATGGCCGAGAAGAACGCCTGCATGATTACCTGCCAGTCGGAGTCGGGCCCCGAAACTGCGATCTGGATCGGACAGATTTCGGTTACGTCGCTGTCGCGGAAATAGTCGTCGGGGCGCAACTGCTCGGCCGGCCGCACAAACCGCCAGTCGGTGATGAACACCGACTGCAACAGTTTCACCGCCTCGCCCTCGATCCGCAGGTGCACATCTCGCCAGCGCCCCAGTTTAGTTCCCACCAGATAGCGTTCGGCAATGTTGATCCCTCCGGTATAGGCCACGCGGCCGTCGATCACCGCTATTTTTCGATGATTGCGGTAGTTGACGCGGCTCGAGAGCCACGGAAAGACCACCGGCATGAAACACTCGACCTGAACCCCGGCCCGACGCAGGCGGCGGAAGATGCTCCCCTCTGTCCACAGTGTTCCCACACCGTCGTAGATGAGCCTCACCTCGACCCCCTCGCGAGCCTTTCGCACGAGAATGTTCTCGATCTGCCGGCCGATGCGGTCGTTTTCGAAGATGTAGTATTCGAGATGCATGGAGTGGGTGGCTCCTTTGAGAGCCTCGTAGAGCGAGGCGAAGGTCGCCTTGCCGTTTTGCAGCACCTCCACCCGGTTGTGTACCGCGAGCAGTGCGCGGCTGTTGCCAAGCATCAGGCGGATCGTGTCGCGGTTGTTCTCGATTTCGGGAGTGGCCGTGAGCGCGGGATCGGAGAGGGTCGAAAATTGTTGCTCGTAAACCGCCTCGATCCACTCTTCGTCGAGTATACCCTTGCGGTTGAACATCTTGCGCTTGCGCCAGTAGCGGCCGAACAGGGCGTATACCAATAAACCCAGCAGCGGCACAAGGGCTATGACGGCGATCCAGGCGAGCGACTTCACGGGGTCGCGCTTCTCACGGACTATGGTGATGATGGTGGCGAGCACCATCACTACATATATCACCGTCAATGCTGTCCGCAACCAAACCACCGTAATAATGAAGTTTGTTCCCCGGGGAGCGGCCATGCTCTCCGGGGATAATTGTCGTTATTTAAAAAGCAGTGGAGCCATCTGGTACAGGCTTCTGCGCCATGTCTGGAATTCGTGGGCGGTATCCTCCGAAACGTAGGAAACGGCATTGAAACCGGCATCGTTTAGTGCTTTTGCCGCATTGATAACGCCGTCGGGACGTTCCTTGCTTCCCGAACTCATGAAAACAAGTTTTACCTGCGGCTTGCCCTGAATATCCTCCACGGAATAGGTTCCGCCGCTGAGAAGGGCATAATACGCGAAAACATCGGGATTGCGGAGCGAGATAGTCTTCGTCTCCATGCCTCCCATCGAGAGACCCGCCATAGCCCGGTTGTTGATGTCGGTGAGGGTGCGGAAATTGGCGTCGACATACGGGATCAACTCTTTGAGCAGCACGGTTTCGAACGGTTCGATGGCAAAGTTTCTCATGCCGCCGCCACCAGGGCGAATGTCGTTGGTCATGCCATAGGTCATCACGATCATGAACGGCTCTATTTTCCCTTCGGCGATCATGTTGTCCATAATAAGGTTGGCATGCCCCTGGGTGCTCCATGCGGTTTCGTCTTCACCCCAACCATGCTGTAAATAGAGTACGGGATAACGTTTCGACTGATCCCGGTCGTATCCGGGAGGTGTGTAAACAAATGCCCTGCGCGATGTGTTTGTGCTTGGCGACGGGAATAAAACCTGAACGACATTTCCGTGGGGAACATCTTTCAGCGCGTAGAAATCCTGATCTTTTGCAGGAATTTCGATGCCGCTCTCCCAGCGTGTCGAACCGTAATAATTCAAAGTGCCCGGATCGTTGAAAACACCTCCGTCGATAGTGACGTGGTAGTAATGGAAACCTTCGTCCATTGGCCCGGATGTGGTGCCCATCCACACTCCTTCCGCGTCTTTCGAAAGCACGGTGCCTCCTCTTTGGCCGCCGAGTCCCAGGCTCACGACAACGCTTTGGGCTTCGGGTGCGACGATACGAAACCGTGCATACCCTTGGGAATTGACCATTGGGTACTCCTGGCCCGGCTGGTTTTTGGTCGACGGCTTAAAATCTTCAATTACGGAAGATGTCTGGGCCAAACACATCGTACCCGAAAACAGAACGAGCAACGACAGAGCAATGAAATGTTTTTTCATACGTTAATAGTTTAGTGGTTAATAATATGCAATTTTGCGGCCTTCGATAGCTGTGAGCAGATTGTTAGCCAGGGCGCTTGCGCCTATGCGGAAGAGCGCCGGGGTGAGCCATTCGGGGCCGAGTATCTCCTCGACTATTGTGTAGTACAGTGCCGCGTCGTCGGCCGTGCGTACTCCTCCGGCGGCTTTGAATCCCACCTGCCGGCCCGTTCGTGCATGGTAGTCGCGAATCGCGCTACACATCACCACCGCCGCCTCGGGTGTGGCTGCCGGCTCGATCTTGCCGGTAGAGGTCTTCACGAAGTCGGCCCCCGCCATCATCGCCACCAGCGAGGCGTCGCGGATCGTCTGCGGAGTACGTAGCGCACCGCTCTCCACGATCACTTTCAGCACCGTTTCCGGCCCAAGTTCCTCGCGCAGCAGTGCCAACGTGCCCCCCATACGGTCGATCTCGCCGTCGAGCATCTCGCCTACCGAGATCACGACGTCGACCTCGTCGGCGCCGTTCTCGACCGCCATCGCCACTTCCAGCATCTTAACTTCGATGAAGGTTTGCGACGAGGGAAATCCCCCCGCGACACTGGTGATCGCGATGCGCGATGCGCCCAAAGCCAATCCCGCGACGTCGACGAACAACGGCCACACGCAAACGCTCGCAGGCTGCGGCAGATGCGGAAAATCTATGGCGAACCGCGCCGCACGGCCCGCGAACTCGCTCACCGAACGCTCCGAATCGGCCGTTCCCAGTGAAGTGAGGTCGATCGCCGCAAGACACGCCTTCCAAACCTCCACATTATTATTGCGCGTCGCCAAGCCATTTATGCGCGCCACTTTGGCCGCAACCTCGGCCTCGCTTGCGGCAGGCCCGTAAGCCTCCAACTGTTCCCTATAACTTGTCTCCATAAGCCAAATCGCCCGCGTCGCCAAGACCCGGAATGATATAAGATTTAACGGTTAGTTCCTCGTCGACTGCGCCGCACCACACCGTCACATCGCGGTCGGGCAGCCGCTCACGAACATGGGCCAAACCCTCCTCCGAGGCGATTATCGAAGCGATGTGGGTGTGTGCCGGCATGCCCCCTCTTTCGATCAAAGCCTTGTAGGTCAGTACCGTCGAGGCACCCGTGGCCAGCATGGGATCGACCAGTATCATGGTCTTGCCCGCCAGATCGCCGCTCGAAACATACTCAACCTTCACGCGGAAAGTCCCATCCTTGCTGTATTTGCGAAAAGCCGACACGAAAGCGCTCGACGCTCCGTCGAAATAGTTCAAAAAACCCTGATGATATGGTATCCCTGCCCGCAGGATCGTCGCGATCACGATCTCGTCGTCCGACAGTGACACCGTCGCCTCGCCCAACGGCGTCTCCACCGTCCGGGGAACGTAGGCCAGCGTCTTCGATATTTCATAAGCCATCACCTCGCCCACGCGCTCGAGGTTGCGCCTGAACCGCATCCTGTCGCCCTGAACCCTCACATCGCGCAACTCCGCGATAAACCGGTTCAACACTGTGGCTTGTCTGTCAAGAATATTAACTTCCATAAATCGTTGTTTTGCGTAAAGGTAGCAATTATTTCAATACAAAAAATTGTTGAACGGATAGCGGCCGGCGTGTATCTCGCGAACCATGTGGTAGAGGTCGGCGCGAAGCTGGTCGAGATTGCTCTTTTCGCGTGCGGATATGAATATAGACGGGGCGTTCTCGCGCGACATCCACGTGTGGCGCAGATCGTCGAGCGAGAGGTTCTCGCGCGTGGTAGGGGTGAGATCGTCGGGCTCTTTCGGAGTGTAGGAGTAGGCGTCGATCTTGTTGAATACCATGAATACTGGTTTTGTGCCCGCTCCTATGTCGGTGAGGGTTTGGCGCACGACGGCGATCTGGTCTTCGAAACCGGGATGCGATATGTCGACCACATGCAGCAGCAGGTCGGCCTCNNGACGAGTTGGGTGGGCAGTTTGCGGATAAATCCCACGGTGTCGGAGAGCAGGAAGGGAAGGTTTTCGAGCACCACTTTTCGCACCGTGGTGTCGAGCGTCGCAAAGAGTTTGTTCTCGGCGAAGACGTCGCTTTTAGAGATCAGGTTCATCAGTGTCGATTTGCCTACGTTGGTGTATCCCACGAGGGCCACTCTCACTAACTGTCCGCGTCCGGCGCGCTGGGTTGCCATCTGTCGGTCGATCTTTCGCAGCTCCTCCTTGAGGTGGGTGATGCGGTTGCGGATCGCGCGGCGGTCGGTCTCTATTTCGCGTTCACCGGCGCCGCCGCGGGTGCCTGTTCCGCCGCGTTGACGTTCGAGGTGGGTCCACATACCGGTGAGTCGCGGCAGCATGTACTCGTATTGCGCGAGCTGTACCTGGGTTTTGGCATAGGCGGTTCGTGCCCTCGACATGAAGATGTCGAGAATGAGTCTTGTGCGGTCGAGCACGCGGCAGGGGAGAATTTTTTCTATGTTGCGTGTTTGCGAGGGCGACAGTTCGTCGTCGAAGATGACTACGTCGATCTCGTTTTCGGAGCAGTATTGCGCCACTTCGTCGAGTTTTCCCGGCCCGAGGTATATTCTCGACGACGGTGTCGAGAGTCGTTGTGTGAACCGGCGCACGGAGTCGATCCCGGCGGTATGGGCCAGGAATGCCAGTTCGTCGAGATATTCTGCCGCCTGAGTTTCGGTTTCGCGGTCGGTGATGACGGCTGCAAGGACGGCTTTTTCGTTTTGTTCCATAGTTTAATATTGTTTCATAAATAAAAGGGCATTCCCTGTTAAGGAATACCCCTTCATATTTACAAATCGTCTTTCTTTCTCAAGGCGCCATTACTTTGTCTGCGGCCCCTTAGTCCGGTTCCCTATTGTTGTTCCAGTCGGAATTGGACGGGGAGGGTGTAGAATACGCGGACGGGCCTGTTGCGCTGCTTTCCGGGCTCCCATTTGGGCGAGGTTTTGAGTACCCTGGTAGCTTCCTCGGTGAGCGAGCGGTCGGGAGAGGCCAATTCTTCGATGTTGGAGAGTGAGCCGTCGCGTTCGATGACGAACTTGAGGGTCACTGTACCCTGAATATTATTTTCTATGGCCATTCTCGGGTAGACGAGTTGTTTTTGCACCCAGTCGCGGAATACGTTGAGACCTCCGCCCTGGAAAGTGGGCATTTCTTCGGCGTTGTAGATGGGAATGTCTTCCACAACTTCTTCTTCTACGGCTACGGGGACATCTACCACGAAGTCTTCGGTGAAGTCATCGAAATTGTATTCGGTGGTGATCTGGGTTTCGTTGCGCACGACGTCGATGAACTCGGAGAGCACCTGGTTGACCTGCGGCCTCACTTCGGGCTGACGCTGTTCCTGTTCGGTGTTTACGATCACCTCTTCTTCGACGGGAGCAACGGTGTCGACCATAGCTTCGACTTTCTTTTCGGTCTGGCCCCACGAGAATGCTCCGACAACAACGAGCAGGGCGATTACGAGACCTATCTCCATAAAGAGCACTCTTCTGTTTTGAAGGTCGGCTCTGCGTGTTTTTTTAGCTTCCATTATTGTTTTTGTTATTAGTTTTATACTTCAGTTTTAGTTTCCGGTCTTGAGCACATAATTCCGTTTTTAGTACTCAGTTTCGGCCCTCCGGTCTTGGCTCCCGGTTCGACTGTCGCCGCCCCGATTCGCAAATGTAATGACTTTTTTCTAAAAAAGTGCATAGTGTTGTTTTTTTCTCTCTCCATAGGCTTTGTTTTTAGTTGTTGTTTGCCTTGTTGATGCTCGAACTCCCGAAAATCCATAACAAAACCTGCGAAAAAGTGTAAAAAAAGCGACCCCCATGTTGAAGAGGGCCGCTTTTGTTCGTGTGTCGGGGCGTGGATTATTGCGCACCGCCGTCCATCTGACGGAACAGTTCGTTGTATCTGTCGTTTTTGGCCTGCATGCCCTCTTCCTCGCGCAGACGGTAGGTGAGGTTCTTGAGCAGTTCCACAACTGCTATCTCCTCGGCGTTTATGGCAAACGCCTTTTCGAGCGGGGCCATTGCACTGCGGAATACGTCGTTGACAACGGAGAGAGCCTCCTGGTAGGCAGCTCTGCTGGTGAAAGCCTGTTTTCCGAGCTCTGTCGCCATTTCGTCGCCTTTCTTGACGATGAAATAACCCGCCAGATAGTTCGAGAAAAAGTCATCGGGCGCGATTTCCACCGCCTTCTGCATCGCCGCGATGGCGTTGTCCATCTGTCCGAGTTTTTCATACACCCTTCCCAGGCCCAGGTAGAGGCGGTAGTTGTTGGGATTCTTGGCTATCGCACCTTCGACG
Source organism: Alistipes sp. UBA928 (assembly GCA_002293665.1). Classification (GTDB taxonomy): domain Bacteria; phylum Bacteroidota; class Bacteroidia; order Bacteroidales; family Rikenellaceae; genus UBA940. Next base: position 33,398 of record DBDQ01000091.1, read on the forward strand.
AGAGGGATCACCGAGGAGGGATCGCCATCGTTCTCGGCGTAGTAGCTCATTATCAGGTCGATGAGTAATTCGTTGGTGGGGAAACGGCTGATACCTGTTTCGAGCGCCTGGAGTGACTCCGGTTTTCTGTCGAGGTTGTAGAGGTCGATGAATTTGAAACGGTACGAGTCACCGTCGTTTTCATAGCCCAATTCGATCACTTTGTCGATGTCTTTGAGCGAGTTTTCATAATCCTCGCCTATGGCGGCGGCCATCCCGGCGTAGTAGAGCGATATGGTGTCGATGACGGGAATGGAGGGGTGGTTACTCACGTTGTAGGCCCTGCGGAACTCACCTGCAGCTGCCAGGTGGTTTCCTATGGCGTACTGGCTGGTGCCGTTTTCGAAACTCTTGAGGCGGATGGTGGTCATATCTTCGCCCACCTTCTTCGCCGTTCTGGCGTCGAGTTGATAGGCTTTGTCGAGTGCCTCGTAGGCTTTGTCGAGTGCATCGGCCTGTACCACGGTGATGGGTACGAAGAAGTCGACCACACCGTTGGCTACATACACCTTGACGTGTTCGTAGGTGTAGACGCTGAAGGCGCTGTCACCCACGGTTTCCTGAGTGGGAGCAACATCGCCCATCGAGAGCTTGAGCATGGTTTCGGGCATGCCGGAGTAGAGGCCGCTCACGGGTGCTGCGTCGGCGGCGATGAAAACTTCACCGCGTTTGAGCCATGCCGAGGCTTTGGTGGCGTTCTTCGGGTTGGCGATGTCGGAGTCGGACTTGGCAATGTTTGCACGAAGCCTGTTCACGTCGACCTTGGCACCGACCTGCGCGGATGCCGGAGCTGCCATCAGCAGCGCACCGAGCAAAGTAAAAAAGATTTTTTTCATGGTTTCCGGATATTTTTATAATTCAAAATTACTAAACATTTACGATTCCTGCAAATCCCCTGCCTCCGAATTGTCGGTCGCCTGATTTTCGGCGGGCTGTTCCTCCTCGGTTCGCGGGACGGCCACCACCGAGGCGATCTCGTCGCCCTCTCTCAGGTTGATGATCCTCACGCCCTGTGTAGCGCGGCCCGCGAGGCGTATCCCGCTCACGGCGGTGCGGATGGTGATACCGCTCTTGTTGATGATCATCAGGTCGTCGTCGTCGCTCACCGACTGCACCGAGATGAGGTTTCCGGTCTTTTCGGTCACGTTGATAGTCTTGACTCCCTTGCCGCCGCGGTTGGTGATGCGGTATTCGTCGAGGTCGGTGCGTTTGCCGTAACCCTTTTCGCTCAGCACGAGTACATCCTTGCCGTCTTCGGGCTCCATGCAGATCATGCCGATTACCACCTCGCCGTCGGCCAGCGAGATTCCCCTCACCCCGGCTCCGGTGCGGCCTATGGGACGAACGGTGCTTTCGTTGAAACGGATGGCTTTTCCGGCGTTCGATGCGATCATGACCTCGGCGTTGCCGCTCGTCAGTTTGGCCTCTATCAACTGGTCGCTCTCGCGTATGGTGATGGCATTGACGCCGGTCTGCCGTGGGCGCGAATAGGCTTCGAGGAGGGTCTTTTTGATCGTCCCCTCGCGGGTACACATAATGATGTGGTTGTTGTCCACATACTCCTTGTCGTCGAGTTTCTTGACGTTGATGTAGGCGCGCACTTTGTCGTCGGGCTCGATCTGGATCAGGTTCTGGATCGCCCTTCCCTTTGCCGAACGCGGCCCTTCGGGAATGTTGTATACCTTGAGCCAGTAGCAGCGCCCCTTCTCGGTGAAGAGCATCATCGTGTTGTGCATCGTGGCGACGTAGAGGTGCTCTATGAAGTCCTCGTCGCGCGTGGCGCTGCCTTTGGCGCCGATCCCTCCGCGCGCCTGGGTGCGGTAGTCGGTCAGGGGTGTACGCTTGATGTAGCCCATGCGCGAGATGGTGATCACCATCTCGTCGTCGGCGTAGAAATCCTCGGGGTTGAACTCCTCGGCGCTGTACACTATCTCGGTGCGGCGCGGGTCGCCATATTTGGCTTTGATCTCCAGAAGCTCCTCTTTTATCACCCCGTACTGTTCGGCTTCGCTGCCGAGTATCTCGTTGAAACGGGCTATGCGGCGTTCGAGTTCGTCGTGCTCGTCCTGAAGTTTGCCCCTTTCGAGCCCCGTGAGGGCTCTCAGACGCATGTTGACGATCTCGGTGGCTTGAATTTCGGTGAGCCCGAAGCGCTCCTGTAGCCTCGTCTTCGCCACCTCGGTATTCTCCGACGAGCGGATGATCGAGATCACCTCGTCGATGTTGTCCTGGGCAATGAGCAATCCGTTGACGATATGCAGCCTCTCTTCGGCCTTGCGCAACTCGTAACGCGTGCGGCGAACCACAACCTGATGGCGGTGCGACACGAACTCGCGCACCATGTCGCGCAGGTTGAGCAACAGTGGCCGTCCGTCGACGAGGGCAATGTTGTTTACCACGAACGACTTCTGCATCTCGGTCATCTTGTAGAGAGTGTTCAGCACCACGCTCGCCACGGCGTCGTGCTTGAGGATGATCGGAATGCGCATCCCCTTGCGGTCGCTCTCGTCGTTGATGTAGGAGATGCCCTCTATCTTCTTCTCGTTGATAAGGTCGCCGATCTTTTCGATCAGCAGCGCCTTGTTGACCTGATAGGGTATCTCGCTGATGACTATCATTTCGCGTCCGCTGGGGGTTCGCTCTATGTCGGTCTTGGCTCTCATCACCACGCGGCCGCGGCCTGTGGTGAGCGCCTCGCGTACCCCTTCGTAGCCGTAGATGATGGCTCCGGTGGGGAAGTCGGGCCCCTTGACGTACTCCAGCAATCCGTCGACCTCGATCTCGGGGTTGTCGATGTAGGCCACGCACGCGTCGATCACCTCGCCGAGGTTGTGGGGGGCCATGTTGGTGGCCATACCCACGGCGATGCCGCTCGCGCCGTTGCATAGCAGCAGCGGAACCCTCGTCGGAAGTACGGTGGGCTCGTTGAGGGTGTCGTCGAAGTTGAGGGTGAAGTCTATGGTGTCCTTGTCGATGTCGCTCATAACCTCGTCGGCGATCTTGCGCATTCTCGCCTCGGTGTAACGCAT
>DBDQ01000131.1:0-7786 GCA_002293665.1 Alistipes sp. UBA928
GCGAAACCTATGGTGAGGCCGCCGTCATCGGATGAAGCCTGACCGCCGCGGATATCGATGCGGCCGACGGAGCTTTCGTAGCGTGTGATGTTGTCCTGGAGCGTCATGAGCAACCTTTTGGCGTGTTCGGGCCCGAGCACTATGCGGCTTTTGATCTTGGCCTTTGGCACGCCGGGCATGATGGCGGCGAAGTCGATGACGAATTCGGTCGCCGAGTGCGAAATGATCGCCAGATTAGCGTAATGACCCTGGGCTGTTGCCTCGTCGAGTTCGAGGTCTATGCCTTTTTTAGGATTTTCAGACATGTTTTGTCGTGCGATTGTGTTACGATACGTCCGCAAATGTAGCCGGTTCGGCTCGCGGATGTGCCGCAGGCGGGGCAAAGTTATTGTCCGGTTTTCAACAATCGAGGGCCGCAAGAGCCTCGCCGACGACGAAGTTGCTGCCGCCCACGAACACCATGTCGCAAGGATTGGCAAGTGTGAGGGCGCGGGCGAGAGCTTCCGGAACGTTCGAGACGGTCTCGTGGCGGAAACGTGAAAAGCGCTTTGCGAGATCTTCGGGAGGCATTGCCCGCGGAGTGTTGGCGGCGGTGAGGATGTAACGGGCATCGGGGGGAAGTAGCGGCAGGATGGCTTCGAGGTCTTTGTCGGCGGCGAATCCCAACACCATGTAGAGCTGTTCGCAGGGAGTGCGGGCGATCTGCCGCATGACTTCGGCGAGGCCGTGGGCGTTATGGGCGGTGTCGAGCACCACCAATGGTTGGCGGCGTACCGTCTGCCAGCGTCCCTGCAGGCCCGTGAGTGCGGCGGCGTGGGCGAGGCCGTTTTTCAGAGCGTCGTCGGAGATGGAGAAGGTTCGGCGCAGTATTTCGATGGTTGCCAGTACCGTGGCGAGATTTTTTTGTTGGTAGTCGCCTGCGAGGTCGAGTTTTGTCGGCGGGGTGGCAGGCTGTCTGTCGGCAAAGACAATCTCCGAGCCGTGGGCGGCCGCACCGACGCGGAAGACGGGGGCGCTGTCGGGATCGCTCTCGCCTATCACTACCGGCACGCCTGGCTTTATGATGCCCGCTTTTTCGGCGGCGATGGCGGCGATGGTGGGGCCGAGGTATTGGGTGTGCTCCAGGCCGATGTTGGTGATGACGCTCACCACGGGTGTGATTATGTTCGTCGAGTCGAGCCGCCCTCCGAGGCCGGTTTCTATTACCGCCACGTCGCACCCTGCACGCGCGAACCACCAGAGGCCCATTGCCGTGGTCATCTCGAAGAATGTGAGGCCCGAGGCGACCATCTCCTCACGCCAACGCAGGGTGAATTCCACGACCGCCTCCCGGGGGATCATCGCTCCGTCGACACGGATTCGTTCGCGGAAATCGACGAGGTGGGGCGAGGTGAAGAGGCCTGTGCGCAGGCCCGCGCTTTGCAGCACTGCGGCCAGCATGTGGCATACCGAGCCTTTGCCGTTGGTACCTGCCACGTGGATGGTGGGTATTTTGTCGATGGCACAAGTTGGTAAACTTGCGCCGGTTGTGGGGTTTCCGAGGGTCGACATGAAGGCGGTGATGCGTTCGAGGCCGGGTTTGTAGGCACCCGCGCCCGCGCGCTCCCACACGGGCAGCGCGTTGAAAAGAAAATCTATCGCCTCGGAATAGGTCACTTCACAAGCAGGTTGCGGCGGCGGACGCGGTAGGCGACGAAGTAGAGAATCGACAGCCCCAGCAGAAGCAGCGACACGCGGTAGGGCCAGTCGCCGAAGCGGGTGAACAGAGTGATGCGGCTGTTGAGGGCCACGTCGGCCGTGATCGTGCCGCGTTGGTCCCATTCGAGGGTTTCGCGCACGTCACCGCGCGAGGTGATGAATCCGCTGCGGCCCGTGTTGGCGCTGCGGACTATGGCGCGGCGGTTCTCGACGGCGCGCAGACGTGCCAGATCGAAGTGCTGGCGATAGCCAGGGGTGTCGCCCCACCAGCCGTCGTTGGTNNGATGAACAGCACCTCGGCGCCGTTACGCGCGAACTCCGAGGTGTACTCGCCGTAGACGCTCTCCCAGCAGATGCCCGCGCCGGCCTTGACGCCGTCGTTCTCAAAAACAGTGCGTACTGTGCCATAGCCGTAGTGGCCGGCGTAGAAACCGAGGTTTTCGATATATTTCAGGAAGCCCCTGATCCACCACCAGGTGGGCATCATCTCGGCGCCGATCACCATCTTGGCCTTGTGGTGGATCGCCACCTCGCCGTCGGGGGCTATGGCGAGGGCTGCGTTGTAGATGTCGTACCACCCGTTCGCACCGGCGGAGTAGGCCGTGTGGGGCGGATGGGGGATGTTGCCGTAGTTGCGGCGCGTCATGGCTCCCACCACCACCGTGGCCTGCGGGGATTGCCGGGCGACCGTGGAGCGGATCGTGGCCAGCGAGGGCGAGGAGGCCATTTCGCCCTCCACTATCAACTCGCCGATCGTGGTCTCGGGCATCACTATGAAGCGCGCGTCGGCCGGGGCTCGGGCGGCAAGCTCGGTCAGGTTGGCGGCCTTGTCCTCGTCGGATATGGAGCTCTCCTCCCAGGCGGGAATGTTGGGCTGCACGATGGTCACTTTTGCCGTGCGTTCGGGCTCTTTATATGTGAACCAGATTGCGAGCGACACGGCGAGCGGCACGACTACCGCCAGAGCGGGTGGCAGCCACTTGCGTGGCTTTCCGACGATCAGAAACTCGTATATGAGGATCGAGGTGATGAGCACCCACACAGTGCCGCCGAACTCGCCCGTCCACTCATACCACTGGATGGCCCAGATGTCGTGGGCGAAACCGTTGCCGATGCTCAGCCACGGGAACGACGCCTGGTTGGTGTTGTAGATCCATTCGCCAACCGTCCACGCCGATACCAGCACGGTGTACGACAGCGCTTTCGGAGCGCGTTTCGAGATGAAGAACCAGAGCATGAACGGCAGGCCCGTGTAGACCCACGCGAAAAACGTGGCCGCGATGGGCCCCGCCGGTGTGGCGTACCAGACCCACCATACCGTCAGCGCGTACCAGAGCGTGATGAAGAGCACGATCCATCCCAGCATTTTCCACCACGAACGGCACGAGGCGTCGTACCCCGAGGCCACCACCAACAGCGGTATGAACCCACCGAGCATTACTAACCCCGTGAGCTCCCACCACCCGAAAGCCATCATAACGGCGGCAAAAGCCACCAAAAGGAAATTCTTCATGTCCGCAAAGGTAACAATTTAGTACAAATTGCTATCTTTGCGAGGATGAATATCGAGATTTTAATGCGTGGAGTGGTGGTGGGACTGCTGGCGTCGATAACACTGGGGCCGGTGGGCGTCATGTGCATCCAGCGCACGCTGTCGAAGAGCCGTGCCGCGGGTTTTGCGTCGGGACTGGGGGCCGCTGTGGCCGATACCCTGTCGGCGACGTTCGCCTACTTCTTCATCGCCGTCATCTCGGCGGTCATCGAGAGCAATTTGCAGATACTCAAAGTTGTGGGCGGTGTGTTCGTGGCCGGGGTGGGTATCCACTATTTTTTGAAAAACCCTGTGGTGCAGATCCGCCGCAACAGGGCGGGCAAGAGCAATCTCGTGCAGGATTTCGTGTCGACTTTTGCACTGACGCTCACCAACCCCGCTTTTGTTCTGTGGTTGCTCGTGATATTTTCGGCCCTCGGGGTCAATGTCGACTCGGGCCAGCAGTTCGACGTGTCGAGGGTGGGCGCCGGGGCGCAGATGATACTCGGATTTTTCGGCGGGGCGACGGCGTGGTGGTTCGTGCTCACGTTCGTGGTGTCGCTGTTCCGCCGCCGGTTCAGGCCGCGGCACCTGCTGTGGATCAACCGCATTGCCGGGGCGCTCATATCGGCTCTCGGGGTGGGGGTTATTGTTTCGGCGTTCGTATGAAAAAAGATTTGACGATAGCGATAGACGGGTTTTCGAGCGGGGGGAAGAGTACTTTTGCCCGTGCGATAGCCGCCCGGTTAGGGTACGTTTTTATCGACAGCGGGGCGATGTACCGTGCGGTGACTTTGTGGGCCCTGCGGCACGGATTGGTGGCCGGTGGTGTGCCGGACGAGGCGGCTCTCGTGGCAGCACTCGGCGACATGCGCATAGAGCTGTGGCCCGACGGCAGAGTGTCGCTCGACGGCGACGACGTCACCGAGGCGATCCGATCCCTCGAGGTGTCGGAGTTCGTGAGCCGCGTCAGTTCGATCGGGGCGGTGAGGGAACATCTCGTGGCCCTTCAGCGCGGGATGGGGCGCGATGGAGGTGTGGTGATGGACGGGCGCGACATAGGCACCGTGGTATTTCCCGATGCCGACCTCAAGATTTTCCTTACCGCCGATCCCGCCGTGCGCGCCCGTAGACGGTACGACGAACTGCGCGCCGCGGGGGTCGACGTATCGCTCGCCGACATAGAACGCAACATCCGCGAGCGCGACCATCAGGATCAAACCCGCACGATAAACCCCCTGCGCCGGGCCCCCGATGCGGTCGTGCTCGATAACAGCAACATGACCCTCGGGGAGCAGATGGAGTGGGTGGAGAAGTTGATTCACAGCAGTGGGAAAAATCATAAGGATTTATTAAATGAGGGTTGAGATAGACGACAGGTCGGGTTTCTGTTTCGGGGTGGTGAATGCCATCTCCAAGGTAGAAGATTGTGTCGAGACCGGGAGCGGTCTCGTCTCGCTGGGCGACATTGTGCACAACGGGGCCGAGATGGCGCGGCTCGAGGCGCTCGGGCTCGAGGTCGTGCCCGAGGATACCGACATGGCGTTGCTTGCCGGACGCACGGTGCTGATCCGCGCCCACGGCGAACCGCCGGAGACTTATGCTGCGGCGCGACGTCATGGCGTAACCCTCATCGACGCCACATGCCCCGTGGTGGCGCGGCTCCAGAAGACCACGCGCGATGCCCATGCCGCAATGAGTCGTGTGGGGGGCACGGTGGTGATCTTTGGCCAGAGAGGTCACGCTGAAGTGAGGGGCCTCGCCGGGCAGGTGAATGGCGACGTCACGGTGATAGAGAGAGAAGCAGACCTCGACGCGCTCGATTTTACGCGCCCGATTTATTTTCTGGCGCAGACCACGAGCAGTCTTACCGAATTCCGCCGCCTCGGGGAGGAGATGAAAAAACGTATGGAGGCTGCGGGAAGCGATTTTTCGCGCAGCAACAACTCGCCGCCGCCGTTGCGGATACATGACACCATCTGCCGCCAGGTGTCGGGCCGCGAGGAGCATCTGGCAGAGTTTGCGCGCCGGTTCGACGTGGTGATCTTTGTGAGTGGCGCCAAGAGTTCCAACGGGCGCGTGCTGTTCGAGGCCGTCAGGGTCGCCAACCCGCGCAGTCACAAGATCGAGAACGCCGGCGAACTGCGCCCCGAGTGGTTCGGTGAAGCAACCTCCGTGGGGGTGTGCGGCGCCACATCGACTCCGCGCTGGCTGATGGAGCAGGTGGCGGGCGCGATCGTTGGGCATGAAAATTGATCGCGTCACGGGCAATTTCATCCAACAACAGACGTAAAATGAAAATATTGTCCCTCGCAACTCAAAAACGGCTCAGCGGGAGGTTTCCGTTTATCGCCACGGTCTACCGCCGTTACTTCTTTCATCGCGGAGCGCGAAAGCGCATACTTGGCGACGTGAAGCAGAACCCCGCGCTGTATGCCGAGCCCGAACTTGCCGACGCGGTGAGGTATATATCGCGCCACGGTATCTCGGTGCTCTCCTACGAGGGGTGTGAGCGGTACGACAGAATAAAGATCGCAGTGCACCGCGACGAAGATGGTTTTCCGTGGGTCGATCACGGCGGCAGGCGGCTCTATTTTCGCCGCGGGAGCGACGAGGAGATGGTAAAGATGGCATACCGCGGTCTGCTGGAAGAACAGGATCCTGCCTCGCCCCATTGCTACCTCGCTCCGGGTTTCGAGGCTGGGGAGGGCGACGTGCTGCTCGACATCGGTGCGGCGGAGGGGATTTGGGCGCTCGACAATGTGGAAAAAGCGCGGCACATAGTGCTTTTCGAGGCCAAAGAGGAGTGGATCGGGGCTCTCGAACGCACCTTTGCGCCGTGGAGGGACAAGGTGACGATAATAGATAAATTTGCCTCCGACGCGGAGGATGCGCAGAGCGTCACCCTCGACGATGTGATGCGCCGGGAGAAGGCGCCGTTGCTGTTGAAGATGGATGTGGAGGGGGCCGAGGCGCGTGTTCTCGACGGAGCGAGGGAGGTTCTGTCGCGTTCCGATACCCGCGCCGTGATATGCACCTACCACCGTCACGGCGACCATGCGGCGCTTTCGGAGAAGATGCGCTCTTTAGGTTACCGGGTGACGACCTCCCACGGCTACATGCTTTTTGTGTTTGCCCACGATTTGCAGCCTCCGTTCTTTCGCCGCGGGATGATATATTGCAGGATATGAAATTGGTGGAGAGATTTTTAAGGTATGTGTCGGTCGACACGATGAGCGATCCGGCGAGCGGGGATTTTCCCTCGACGCCGGGGCAGACGGTGTTGCTGCGCATGCTGGCCGACGAGCTTGCGGAACTTGGAGCGGCGGATGTCGTGATGGACGCGAACGGTTATGTGACGGCTACGATCCCTGCCACGCCGGGGTGTGAGGGTGAGCCGACGATCGGGTTTCTGGCCCATGTCGACACCTCGCCCGATGTTTCGGGGGCGGGGGTGCGGCCTGTGATGACTTCAGACGCCGACGGCGATATTATTATAACTTCGGATGGTACGACCCTTTTGGGGGCCGACGACAAGGCGGGGGTGGCCGAGATCATGACCGCCGTGGAAATTCTTCTCTCAGAGGCTGCCTCGGCGCAACATAATCCGCCGTCGGCGTTCCGACACGGGAACGTGCGCGTGGCTTTCACTTCCGACGAGGAGATCGGCCGCGGAGTCGACAGGTTCGACGTGGAGGCTTTTGGCGCCGACTTCGCCTATACCGTCGATGGAGGAGAAGAGGGCGAGTTGGAGTACGAAAACTTCAATGCCGCCGAGGCGCGGGTCGTCGTTCGCGGCAGCAGCGCACATCCGGGGGATGCGCGGGGAAAGATGTTGAACGCTTTAAGGGTGGCTGGCGAGTTCGATGCCGCACTTCCGCCGCTGGAGCGGCCAGAGACAACTTCGGGCTATGAGGGGTTCTACCACCTGATGCGTCTGGAGGGTACTGTGTCGCAGGTCGGGATGGAGTACATTGTGCGCGATCACGACCGGGCGCGGTTCGAGGCGCGTAAAGCGATGCTTGCCGCCGTTGCCGCCCGGTTGAATGATAAATATGGCGAGGGAGTGGTGGAGGTTGCGCTGAACGATCAATACTACAATATGCGCGAAGTGGTGGAGCGTCATCCGGAGATCATCGAACGCGCGCGGCGGGCGATGCTGGCGGCGGGAGTCATCCCGGTCGTGAAACCGATCCGCGGCGGCACCGACGGAGCAAGGCTGTCATTCATGGGTCTGCCGTGCCCCAATCTCTTTACGGGCGGTGCGGGCTTTCACAGCCTCGGCGAGAGCGTTTCGCTCGGCGCCATGCAGCGTGCCGTGCAAACGATCGTCAATATTGTTGCGATCAGCGGTCAGATGCCCCACTTGTAGTACATGGCGCCCCAGGTGAAGCCGGCGCCGAAGGCGGAGATTATGAGATTGTCGCCGCGGTTGAACCTGCTCTTGAAGTCCCACAGCACGAGTGGGATGGATGTGCCGGCGGTGTTGCCGAACTTTTCGATGTTGACCAGTATCTTGCTGTCGTCGAGGCCCATTCGGTGGCCCGTGGCGGCGAG
>DBDQ01000131.1:7819-22219 GCA_002293665.1 Alistipes sp. UBA928
GACACGTCGGCCATGTTGCTGACCGCGTACTTGAACACAGTCTTGCCGTCCTGATAGATGAAGTGCTCGCGGCGCGCCACGGTCTCCGCAGTGGGAGGATACATCGACCCGCCGGCTTTCTGATAGAGGAAGTGGCGGCCGATGCCGTCGACGTGGTTTTCGTAATCGACGAGGCCCACCGTGGGGTCGTCGGTCGGTTCGACGAGCATCGCAACCGCGGCGTCGCCGAACAGCGGGCAGGTGTTGCGGTCGGTGTAGTCGGTCATGCCGCTCATGCGTTCGCCGCACACTAACACGATCTTGCGCGCCCGACCGGTGCGGATGAAGGCGTCGACAGTGGCGAACGAGTAGATGAAGCCGCTGCATCCGGCATTGATGTCGAATCCCCAGGCGTTTTTGATGCCCACCTTGTCGGATATGATGTTGGCTGTGGCCGGAAAGAGCATGTCGGGCGAGACTGTGGCACAGATCACCATGTCGACGTCGTCGGCTTTGGTGCCGGTGGCGGCGAGCAGCTTGCGCACCGCGTCCGCGCCCATCTCGGAAGTGCCGAGACCGTCCTGCTTGAGGATGTGGCGTTCGACGATTCCGGTGCGTTCGCGTATCCATTGGTCGGAGGTTTCGACCATCTGTTCGAGTTCGCGATTGGTGAGGATGTAGTCGGGCAGCGATGCCTCGATGCCTGTGATGACAGCTCTTTTCATGGTGTGTGGTATCAGGTTGCAACAACGGTGCAAAATTATTGCAAAACTTAAAGTTCGCTTGCCGCGGGGTGCGGATTTAACGAAATGATAACATGAATATCGGCGAGGATTGTGCGGGGAGGCCGATGCCCCGGTTTTTATCGGCGGATGGGCAAAATTTGTCGACAAAACGATGAAATGGTTTGCCGGTTCGGAAAAAGGCGCTATCTTTGTGGTCGATCAAAATAAAACTTACTCGATTATGAAGAAGAATTTTGCATTATCGGCACTTGCGGTTATAGTCGCAGTGGCGTTTGTTTTCACGGGTTGTAAAGACTCCGAGCCCGATCCGGTCAAAGTCAGCAGTATAACGGTGTCGCCCGCGACGGAGACGCTCGAAATCGGCGGAACAGTTACCCTCACCGCGGCGGTACTTCCCGCCGACGCCGACAATAAATTATACACATGGTCGAGTTCCGACGACGCCAAGGCTTCGGTGAGCAAGGCAGGTGTGGTGACGGCCAAGGCCGCAGGCCGCGTGACCATCACTGCCACCGCCAGCGACGGCAGCAATGCTAAGGGGACGGCTACCATAACTATCAACGAGGCCGTCGTGCCTCCCGCAACGGTTGTTGCTTTCGCCTCGGGTTTGAGTCTTTCCGATGTCAATTCGTTTAATTACAGCGAAATAGTTACTGCCGAGGGCGCTCCGGCCAAAGACCTCTCTGTTGAGGTGTCTTCGCAGAGTATCGGAAATATCACGATCAAACTCATCACTGACAACGAGTTGATCGGCTCTAACCTGCCGACAGGGGTCGCTGAAGGAATCGCACTGGGCGGGCCGGTTAATTTGGAACTGGCGGCAATATTGGATGCAATTTTTAATGGGGGATTGCCTTTTGGCGACAATGTTGTCGGCAAACAGCAGGTTGAGCTCGACTTCTCGGCAATACAGCCCCTCATCGCGAGTATTCCCGGCGGTGTGAATCAGTTCGACATCGAGATCAAGGCCGAGGATGCAGACAGTTCCGTCGTGTCTGTTACCAAGACGCTGAAACTCAAATTCGTGGACGACGTGACCGTGTGGGGAGCCATTGCGGGTGACGGGTTCGACATCGACGAAGAGCAGGTTATAAATATCTCCGGGGCTGCAAGTGAGTCGCGCAAGATCGACATTACTTCGCTGACCGGGATCGAAAAACTGTTGGTTAACATTGAAAATCCGATGATCGACGCGATTACCGGTGGATTACCCGAATTGGATCTTGCGACTCCCGGTAACAATGCCGCACTGCTGCGGACAATTGCCGGAATGGGCCTCGTGCTCCCCTCGGGCGATGCTGTGAAGGGCAAAACCGCACTCACGATCGACATGGACGCCGCTTTCATCGGGGCGCTCGTCGGCTTGGGCGAAGACACCACTGTCATTAAGTTAACCGTTGAGGATGCGGCAGGACACGCCGTGACCAAAACGCTGACGATTACGATCGTCAATGATCTCTCTCTCCAGATCACCGGCAGCGTGGGCGAAACCCCGATCGAGATCAAAATGAGCGACGCGTTGGCCGATCCCATTGCCATTGACCCTGTGGCCGTCGACATCGTGGCCGATCAGGGCATCAAGAACTTCATGGTGGAGATTGACTCTTCGAGCATCGCTTTCAAGACGGCTTTAGGCTTGTTTCATGTTACGGGGGCGTTCGACCTGGCGAATCCCGGTGAAGATTTGGCGGGAAGTCTCACTACCGTGGGGCTGCTCGATCCGGAAACTCCAATCAAGGATGCGACCGAGTTGAGGTTCGATGTGACGCAATTCATTCCGCTGATCTTTCAGGTGAGAAACCAAATGTCGCAGGAGACGGGTGACTTCACCGCCAGTTTCAGGTTGATCGTCACCGACGGTGCGAACCAGACAAAGAGCGCAACCATTGCCCTTGATCTGGTCGACGACTCCGCGGCGCAGGGTGGTGAGTAAGAAATAATATACAGGTAACTGAGTATGGGGAAAAGAGTTTTATTACTGTTGGTGTTAGCCGTCGGGTTTGTCCCGGCGGCTAACGCTCAAACAGGGGGTAGGGGAGATTCCGCGGCAGGGTACGAAAACCCGCAACAAACAGGGGACAGTCCAAACGTCGTCTCGGAGCAAAAACTAACGCGCCGCCAGAGGTTCGACCGCGGGTTGGCCTTTGACACACGCACCCCCTCGATGCCGAAGGGAATGTGGGTGGCAGGCATCAGCGGGGGGTACTCGCAGCACGACAACAACGACTACGGAGTGTTTATTCTCGACGCGCTCAACAGCCGCGGCAACACTATGACCGTCAGTCCGATGGTGCACTATGTGTTTGCCAACAACCAGTCGGTGGGGCTCAGGTTCCGCTACCGCCATTCGCTGTTCGACGCGGCCGACGCACGGTTCCATCTCACCGATGAACTCTCGACGATGCTGTTGGGTGAGGACGGGAAGATAAAATACCGTTACGAGAACGACAGCTTCATGGGGTTCGTGTCGTATCGCTACTACGTGGGGTTGGGCAACAGCCGGCGTTTCCTGTTCTTCAACGAGGTGCAGGCGGGTATCGGCGGTGGCAGCGGACGTGAGGACAGCGGCGCCACACTCGCCGGTGGGTTCAAACGTACCACTCATCAGCGATCGACCGACTTCAGGCTCGGGTTCTCGCCCGGCGCCACGGTGTTCGTCACCAACGCACTGGCTATCGAGTTGCAGATCGGGCTGTTGGGCTACGAGTACCAAAAGTTGACGCAGAAGTCGTCGACCGCCGCCACGACGCCCGGCGAGATAGGGGTCGAGCCGTTGCCCGGCAGCCGCACGACGCATAATGCTTCGGCGCGGTTCGATCTGCTGTCGATTGCTTTTGGGGCGACGTTTTATTTGTAATAATCTGCAACTACAAAATTGAGAATGAGAGGGATTTTTAAGATATTGGTTTTGGTGGCTGTGGCGGCGGTGAGTTCGTGCATCGAGCCGATCGTGCTTGAGCCCGATATTGTGGGTGACATTGTGGCGTTGGAGGTCGAGGGGCAGACTCGTGTGCCGACAATCAACACCGCTACGCGAACCGTTAACATCGAGGTGGGCGAGGCGGTCGATCTCGGGGCCGTGCGTGTAACCCGCATCGAGTATGTGCAGACCGCTACGGGTGACATTGCCGTGGGGAGTGTGCTCGATTTGCGGACGCCTCTGAAAGTGATAGTCACGACAGCCGCTGAATATGAGTGGACTATCATGGCGACGAACTTTTCCGACCCAAACAAACCCCTGCCGAACGGAGGGCTTGAGGATTGGATGGAGACGACGAACAGTTTCTCCGGCAGGCATGGCAATTGGTTTCCATACAGGACGGAGGCAGAAGCGTTTTGGGGATCAGGCAACACGACTCTCGGAGGCGATATAACTTTCCCTGATTCCGATGTTCGTTCAGGTTCCACAGGCGTGACATCCGCCCGCCTCGCATCGAAATTGGCACCTTTGGTGGGTCTGGCCGCGGGGAATCTCTTTACCGGAAGATTTTTAGCCTTGTCGGATGGTCTTAAAGGCGGGAGAGTCGAATTCGGTCGGCCGTTCAATACCCGGCCCAAGGCTCTCAAATTTTGGTATAAGGCCGCCCCGGGGATCGTGGACAAAGTTAATGCCGGGGCCACCGTAGGGCCCGTCATTGGCGACCGCGACATCTATCGTGTGTTTATCGCATTGGCCGACAGTGGATTTCCTCATGAGGTGGATACCACCAAGCCGGAAACATTTGTCGACTGGGCGACCGACCCGAGGGTGGTCGCCTTCGGCGAGATGGTTAGTTCGGAAATGGTTGCCGAATGGACAGAGGCAACTATCGAGTTGGAATACCGCGGCAGCGACCGTACGCCAACACACATCATAGTCGTGGCTACTGCCAACATGTACGCGGATTACTTTGTCGGGAGTACCAAAAGCGTGTTGTACGTCGACGACTTCGAGTTGGTCTATTGATTATTTCATAAGGGAATCGTCTGTGCCCATTGTGGGCACAGACGATTCCGTTTCTAATCATTCACCCCCGAATTTTTCCGTTTCGCGGTGTGGTTTTGGTTCTCTTTTTGTGATGGGGTATCTTTGTTGAATTATCAACCAAAATATGTCTCGGTAGCAATGAGGAAATCAACGAACAGGTGGGTGGCGTTGGGCGTGATAGCTGTGATCGCGGCGGGGATCGTCGTGTATCGCACGGTGTGGCAGCGGCGCGATGAAGGTCCTGGAGGAGGAGGCATTGCCGGGCCCGGCCGCACGGAACTGCCGGTGCAGGGAATGATCATAGGCGTGCAGCCGCTCACATTTGCCCACGAAGGTATGACGGCCACGATCCTGCCCGACGAAGAGGTCGATCTGGCTTTCGAAACCTCGGGCAAGATAACCCACATCCACTTCAGCGAGGATACCGCCGTGCGCAAAGGCGAGCTGTTGGCCAAGATCAATGACGAACCGCTCCAGGCGCAGCTCAAGAAGTTGGAGGCGCAGGTGAAACTCTCCGAGGACAGACTCTACCGCCAGAGCGAACTGCTGGAGAGGGACGCCGTGAGCCGCGAGGCTTACGAGCAGGCGCAAACCAATCTGGCGATGTTGCAGGCCGACATCGACCTGGTGAAGGCGCACATTGCGCAGACCGAACTGAGGGCTCCGTTCGACGGGGTGATAGGATTCCGTCACGTGAGCGAGGGGGCCTATGTGTCGCCCTCGACCGCTGTGGCGCGCCTCGTGAAGATACAGCCGCTGAAGCTCAGTTTCTCGATTCCCGAAAGATATATGAACGCCGTGAGCCGCGGTACACGAATCAGGTTTACGGTGCGCGGACTGCTCGACACCTTCGAGGCGGATGTTTACGCCGTGTCGTCGGAGATTGAGCTTAACACCAGGCAGTTGGATGTGAAGGCGCTTTTCCCCAACAGCCGCCTGCAACTCATGCCCGGCCGATCGGCGGCCGTCGACATTACACTTTATGAGCACGACAACGCGCTGGTGATTCCCGCCCAGGCTATCATTCCCGAGATGGGGGCAGACAAGGTGTATGTATACCGCGGCGGGACGGCCCAGCCGATAACCATCGAGACGGGACAGCGAACCGATGCCGCAGTGGAGGTGCTTACCGGACTGATGCCGGGCGACACACTTATCACCACCGGGACGCTGCAGTTGAGGCAGGGGCTGCCGGTAAGGATCGAGAATCTATGAACGTTTCGGAATTAAGCATACGAAGACCTGTCATGGCGACGGTGTTCTCGCTGGTGATCCTGCTGTTCGGGTTCATCGGGTTCAGCTATCTGGGAGTGAGGGAGTACCCGAGCGTCGACAATCCCATCATCACGGTGATGACGTCGTATCCGGGAGCCAACGCCGACGTCATAGAGAATCAGATCACCGAGCCGCTTGAGCAAAACATCAACGGTATTCCGGGCATACGTTCGCTCACCAGCGTGTCGTCGCAGGGACAAAGTCGCATCACGGTGGAGTTCGAGCTGTCGGTGCCTCTCGAAACGGCGGCGAACGACGTGAGGGACAAGGTGTCGAGGTCGCAGAGGTATCTGCCGCGCGACTGCGATCCGCCCACCGTGACGAAGGCCGACGCCGACGCCACGCCTATATTGATGGTGTCGGTGCAGAGCGACAGCCGGTCGCTGCTCGAAATATCGGAGATTGCCGACCTCACCATAAAGGAGCAGCTGCAGACGATCAACAACGTGAGCGGGGTGGAGATTTGGGGCGAAAAGCGCTACGCGATGCGCCTGTGGCTCGACCCGGTGAGCATGGCGGCCCACGGGGTGACGACGATGGACGTGAAGAGCGCCGTGGACCGCGAGAACGTGGAGCTGCCGAGCGGCTCGATCGAAGGTAACACCATTGAGCTGTCGATCCGAACACTCGGACTGATGCACACCGCCGACGAGTTCAACAACCTGATAATCCGTACCGACGGGCAGAGAGTGGTGCGACTGCGCGACATAGGGTGGGCCGAGCTGAGCCCGCGCGACCTGCGGAGCTACATGAAGATGAACGGTGTTCCGATGGTGGGGGTTATAGTGATCCCGCAGCCCGGCGCAAACCATATAGAGATAGCCGACGCCGTGTATGAACGCATGGAGGCGATGAAGAAAGACCTGCCCGAAGATGTGGTGACAAACTACGGGTTCGACAACACGCGCTTCATACGGTCGTCGATCTCGGAGGTGGTCGAGACGGTGTGGGTGGCGCTGCTGTTGGTGATCGTTATCATCTTTTTGTTTTTGCGCGACTGGCGCGTGACGCTGGTGCCGATCGTGGTGATCCCGGTGGCGCTCATCGGGTCGTTCTTTGTGATGTATGTATGCGGGTTCTCGATCAACACACTCACGATGCTTGCAGTGGTGCTAGCGATCGGCCTTGTGGTGGACGACGCCATTGTGATGACCGAAAATATCTATCTGCGCATCGAGCGGGGCATGCCGCCGATGGAGGCGGGCATAGATGGGGCGAAGGAGATATTCTTTGCGATCGTCTCCACGACCATCACTCTTGTGGCGGTGTTCCTGCCAATCGTATTCATGTCGGGAATGACGGGGAGGCTGTTCCGCGAGTTCTCGCTCGTGATCGCGGGGGCGGTGGCCATATCGTCGTTCGTGGCGTTGACCTTCACCCCGATGCTGTCGACCAAGATTTTGAAACGGCGCGAACGGCAGAGTTGGCTCTACCGCGCCACGGAGCCATTCTTCGATTGGCTCAACGGAATTTATCACCGTGGTTTGGCAGCTTTTCTGCGTCGCCGCTGGCTGGCGCTGCCCATCGTGGCGGGGATGGTGGGGATCATAGTGTGGCTGTGGAGCGCGGTGCCGAGTGAGTTGGCGCCATTGGAAGACCGCTCGTCGGTGCAGATTCGCACGATGGGGCCCGAGGGGGTGACTTTCGAATACATGAGAGACTACACCGAGGGGATCAACCTGCTCGTGGATTCGCTCGTGCCCGAGGCGAGGTTCGTCACCGCGAGGGTGCAGAACGGACAGGGTAACCTCCAGGTGGAACTGGCCGGCCTCGAGGAGAGAGAGAGATCGCAGATGGAGATTGCCGATGCGCTGTCGTCGGCCGTGGAGAGTCGCACGGCGGCGCGTTCGTTCGTGCAGCAGCGCTCAACCTTCGGCGGCGGCCGCGGAGGGGGCATGCCCGTGCAGTATGTTTTGCAGGCGATCGACCTCGAAAGCCTGCGCGAGGTGCTGCCGCGGTTTATGGAGATGGTGAGCGAGAGCCCGGTGTTCCGCATGAGCGACGTGAACCTGAAGTTCACCAAGCCCGAGGCGCGTATCTCGATCGACCGCGACAAGGCCAATCTGTTGGGTGTGAGTACCCAGAATATTGCGCAAACTTTGCAGTACGGGTTGAGCGGTCAGCGCATGGGCTACTTCTACATGAACGGCAAGCAGTACGAGATATTGGGTGAGATCAACCGCCAGCAGCGCAACAAACCGGCCGACCTGTCGAGCATGTATATTCGCAACAACGCCGGGGGCATGATTCAGATGGACAACCTTGTGGAGATCAACGAGGATATAGCTCCGCCGCAGCTCTATCGCTACAATCGTTTTGTGGCGGCGACGGTGTCGGCGGGTCTGGCGCGCGGTTATACTATCGGGCAGGGGCTTGAGGAGATGGACCGCATAGCCGCCGAAGTGTTGGACGACAATTTCCGCACGGCGCTGGCGGGTGAGTCGAAGGAGTTCCGCGAGAGTGCGTCGTCGTTGATGTTTGCCTTCATTCTCGCTATCGTGTTGATCTATCTGGTGCTCGCCGCGCAGTTCGAAAGCTTTAAGGATCCGTTAGTTATCATGCTTACCGTGCCGCTGGCGGTTGCCGGGGCGCTCGTATTCATGTACGCCACCGGGGGAACTATGAATATCTTCAGTCAGATCGGGATAATTATGTTAATCGGGCTTGTGGCGAAGAACGGCATACTGATCGTGGAATTCGCAAACCAGAAACAGGCCGTGGGTGAGACGAAGGGTGAAGCGATACTCGGTGCGTCGCTGCAGCGTCTGCGGCCGATCCTGATGACTTCGTTCTCGACGATACTCGGGCTGCTGCCCCTGGCCTTCGCGAGCGGCGAGGGTGCACAGTCGCGCATTGCTATGGGGGTCGCAGTGACGGGCGGGCTGCTTATCTCCACCATTATGACTCTGTTCATCGTGCCCGCCATGTACAGCTACATCTCCACCGACAGGCACGGGAGCCCTGAAGAGCCCGATGGAGACGGCTCAGACCCAGACGGTTCCGAGCCGAAGAAGAAAAAGAAGAAGAAGGTGAAAAATAAGAAAGATAAGAAAAAGAAGGGGAAGGAGGCCGCCGGACTGGCGTTGGCTGCCCTTGTCGTGGCGGTGATGGTTGCGCTGCCGGCCGTGGCGCAGACAGAGCAGGGTTCGCAGGGTTTGCGGGGGTCTTCGGGGTCTGCGCTGTCGCTCGGGGAGTGTCTGGCGATCGGGTTGGAACAAAACTACTCGGTGCGGATCGCGCGCGGCGAGCAACGGATAGCCGAGAATAACACCTCGTGGGGTAACGCGGGTTTCCTTCCCACCGTGGGTCTTACGAGCGGTTACAACGCCGCCCTCGACGCCACCCGGACAACCCCGCGCGGGGGTGCGGCAACCACCGAAAGCGGTGTGTTGGCCGGAGGATTCTCTGCCGGGCTCGACGTGTCGTGGACGATATTCAACGGCATGAGCGTGCAGACCAACTGGCGGCGCCTGAGGGAGTTGGAGGCGATGGGCGAACTGGCGGCGCGCATCACCATCGAGGATTTCGTGGCCTCGCTCACCGCCGAGTATTACAACTATATTCAGCAAACTATTCGACTGAGGAACTATCAGTATGCCGCGTCGCTGTCGAGCGAGAGGCTGCGCATTGCCGAGGCGCGCTACCTGTTGGGTAACGGTTCGATGCCCGAGGTGCTCCAGGCGAGGGTCGACCACAATGCCGACTCGTCTCTCTACATTACTCAGAAAGAGCGCATTGCAACTTCGCGTATACAACTTAACGAGATGATGGCCGCTCCGGAGGTCGACCGTGAGTTCGCCGTGCGCGATTCGATCATCGTGATCGACGAGGCTTTGCAGTGGGCCGAGCTTCACGACCGCATGATGACCTCGAGTGCCGAGTTGGCCCACGCTGCCCGTAGCGCCGCCGTAGCCTGGCTCGATGCGAAGATCGTTGCTTCGCGCGTCTATCCTTTCCTGCGCCTCAATGCCGGATACGGTTACGCCGCCAACACTTACAGCCGGGGTGTCAACCGCCGGCGCGATACCTGGGGGCCCGATGCGGGGTTGACTCTCGGGTTTACAATCTTCGACGGCAACCGGCGGCGCGAGATGCGTAACGCCCGCATTGTCGCCGACAACGCCGCACTGCGTACCGCCGAGATCGAAACGGCGTTGAGGGCCGACCTTGCCACTTTCTGGCAGGCGTATATGAACAACCTGCAACTGTTGGCGTTGGAGCGCGAGAACGTGGTGTCGGCGCGCCAGAACTACGAGGCCGCGCGTGACCTCTACATGACGGGGGTGATGGCCGGAATAGAGCTCCGAGAAGCACAAATGAGTCTGCTCGACGGCGAAGAACGTCTGCTGGCGGCACTCTACAATACCAAGATTTGCGAAATATCGCTCCTTCAGGTTAGCGGGCAGGCGCTCGAATATCTCGAATAATTGTGTAGATTTGCGGCCATGAATACGTTTGTGATTGTGGCTGCGGCTGTGCTGAGTGTGCCTAAAGTCGACCTCGGGCCTGCGCCCGAGATGAAGAGGGTGGATGAGATGATGGAGGCCGGGGAGGTACCCCTGCATGAGATTGGGCAGGTGAACTGGCCGGGGGAGTTTCCCGACAGGCCGCTGGTGAGGTTCCGCATCGCCCATTCGGGTGGGGAGATATATCTTAAATTCTATGTCGAGGAGGATGCGACGCGTGCGGTGTGGGGTGCCGACAATGGCCGGCCGTGGGAGGATTCGTGTGTGGAGTTTTTTGTGAGCGCGGACAGCCCGGAAGGAGCCGGGGGAGCCGACGGCACGGACAGTGCTAACAGCGTGGACAGTGCGGGGCCCGTTTACTTCAATCTTGAGATGAGCTGCATAGGTTTCGGCATTCTGCACGGCGGCGCACCCGGTGCGCGCGGGCCGGTGGAGGGAGGGGCCGGAGGTGTCGAAAAAGTACGCCGCCTCGCCTCGATGCCGTCCGAGCCGTTCGGTGTGAGGGAGGGTCGTCAGACGTGGACTCTGACGCTCGCCATTCCCGTGGAACTGTTTGCCCCCGCCATAGAGGGTCCGCTGGACGGGCGCACCCTGAGAGCCAATTTCTATAAATGCGGCGACGGCCTTCCTCGGCCACATTATCTGTCGTGGAGTCCGATCGACACCCCCGCGCCGAGTTTCCATCAGCCCCGGTTCTTCGGACGGCTCTTTTTCGAATAGCGCACTTTGGCACGGTGATTGAGACCATACAGCCTGGAATTATAACAATCTTAAATCATTAGGCTTATGTGGTGGTATTGGTTACTTTACATTCTCATCGGTGCGTTGGCAGGTTGGATCGGCGGCATGATCGTCAAGGGTTCAGGCTCCGGTTTTTGGATCAATCTGTTGTTGGGTGTAGTCGGCGCAATGTTGGGCGGCTGGCTGCTCAGGCTCGTAGGGCTTGGGGGCGGCACACTGTTGTGGCAACTCTTGGCGGCGGTCGTCGGTGCGGTGATCCTGCTGTTGATATGGGGCGCGATCGCCCGATCGAAAAATTCTTGAGTGGGTGGGAACGCCCACAGATGATTTTGCTATGCAGAACCGAATACCCTCCGGCTTGAGAACGGTCGGGGGGTGTTTTTTTCGTACCTCAGGCTCCGTTCGGCCACGGCACATTTTAGTCGCTCTGCTTGTAAATTGAAAAACAATTACTACCTTTGCCCCGAGAGGGGATTAGTACTATTGGTACTATTTTGACAAGCAGAAATAAACCAACATTAAAACAATATGATTATGAAATTACGCATCAAATTACTCCTCCTCGCGGTTCTCGCTGTGCCGATAGCCCTGGGAGCTCAGACCAGGAAATGGGATGCCTACCGAGCGGAAAACGGTATTGCCCTGCCCACTTGGAACATTAAAACGAATCTTTTGGCCGACCTGACTCTCTCGCCCAACCTGGGTTTCGAGATCGGGATCGGTGAACGCACATCTGTCGAAATCGTTGGACAATGGAACCCGTTCTCGTTCCGTAAGGGTCTCACCGAATGGAGACACATAGGGGCTCAGCCAGAGTTTCGCTACTGGTTCAAGGAGGCTTTCCGTAGCCACTTTTTAGGCGTGCAGGCCACATACACCTACTTTAACGTGGGCGGTCTGCCCAAACCCTTCACCGACTATATGCATAATCACCGCTTCGAGGGCGACCTCTACGGTGTGGGCATAAGCTGGGGACACCGCTGGAACTTCTCGCAGAGATGGGGCCTCGAAGTGACGGCCGCCGTGGGATACCTGCATAAAAACTACGAAGTATACGAGTGCCGGAGTTGTGGCCTGCTTCTCGAACCGCGCAAATCAAAGAACTATTTCGGGCCAACCGAGATCGGCGTCAACCTCGTATTCGGTGGCGGTAAAAGAGCCCCCCGCGTGGTTCCAACACCGCCTACGCCTCCTCCCCCGCCCGTGGCGCCTGTGGCCGCTCCTACGGTTGTGAAAGATCCATACGCTCCGCGGTTCACTCCGGGATTCATAGTTCCCGCAGTGGAACCCGTTAAGATCCGTGCGGAATCGGGATCGGCATACCTCGAATTCGCCACCGGCCGCTCGGAGATCGTGCCGACTTTCCGTAACAACGCCAGCGAACTCGAACGTATCCACGAGTCGATCCGCAGTGTCAACGCCGACGCCGACGCGACAATAACCGGTATCTCCCTCGTGGGACACGCTTCGCCCGAAGGTTCTTCGTCGAGCAACATGACACTCTCGCAGAGACGTGCGCAAACCCTGAAGACTTATATAAACGGTATCTACGGTTTCCGCAACGACTTTATTCAGGTTCGCGGCGAGGGTGAAGACTGGGCAACCCTGGGCAAACTCGTTCGGGAGTCGAACATAGCCAACAAACAGAGCCTGCTGAGTATCATCGAGGGCTCGTCAGATCCCGACATGCGCGACCGCCAAATGGCCGCACTCGGAGGTGGCCTGTTCGACATGGTCAAGAGCCAGTTCTATCCGCGTCTGCGCCGTACCGACTACCAGATCGACTTCGAGGTGGTGCCCATATCCATCGAAAGAGGCAAGCAGATTATGCGCACCAACCCGCGCAACCTGTCGCTCAACGAACTGTTCCTGATAGCGAACACCTATCAGCCCGGCTCGGCCGAGTTCCGCGAAGTGATGGAGATCGCCGCACGCGCGTTCCCCGACAGCGACGTGGCCAACAGTAACGCCGCCGCCGCCGCCATCCAGAGGGGTGACGCCACCGCTGCAGCAACGTTCCTGGGTAACGTGAAGAACCATGACGCCGACTGGAACAACAACATGGGTATAGTGGCATTCATGCAGGGCAACCCCACCGCCGCCGCCGGATATTTCCGCGCCGCCGGTGCCAAAGCCTCCGTCAATGCCTCGGAACTCGACAAATACTTCCGCTCCGTCGAATAATAAGAGGGGGTGCGATGAGGAGGGGGTGTATGGCCTTACTCTCGATATAATGGGGCGGTCTCTTTTTGGGGCCGCCTCTTTTTGTGGGGAGTGGGGGAGATTTTTTTGCCGGGCGGGTTGCTCGTGTGGAAAAAATGTCTATCTTTGCACCCGCGTAACCGTTTCGGGGTGTAGCTCAGCCCGGTTAGAGTACACGTCTGGGGGGCGTGTGGCCGCTAGTTCGAATCTAGTCACCCCGACAAAAAGCCGTCTTTTGACGGCTTTTTTTTGTCGGGGTGACACAGTCACCACTTCGAAGCCCCCTCTCCAAACCCCTTTACTCGGGAAGGAGCTTTGCTGTGCGAAAAAATATTTTTGAGATTTGTTTGTCCGGGAAGATTTTTTGCATATCTTTGTCCCCGCAAAAAACAAGAAGGCCCATTCGTCTATCGGTTAGGACGCAAGATTTTCATTCTTGAAAGAGGAGTTCGATTCTCCTATGGGCTACCAGGTGCGAGTTTTTGGCGAGCACCGTTTTATTGAAAGGGTGCGAGTATTTAATGAACACCCGTTTTTAGCCGGGGGCCGGAAAAAGGCGCCCGTTTTTGACTGGAAATAAAACAATAGCATAAATAAATGGCAAACCACAAGTCATCACTCAAAAGGATCCGTCAGACGCAAGTACGCCGTCTGCGCAACCGCTATTACCACAAAACAACCCGCAACGCCGTGAAAGCCCTGCGCAACACCAGCGACAAGGCCGCCGCCGAGGCTCTGTTCCCCAAGGTCAGCGCCATGCTCGACAAACTCGCCCAAAGCAACGTTATCCACAAAAACAAGGCGGGGAACCTTAAGAGCAGCCTGCAGTTGCATGTGAACGCTCTTTGACAAGAGCGAGTCATGAGTCGCAAATCATGATTCATGATCGGCTACGCGGAATAAATCATGATTCACGATTTACTCGATTCATGATTAAAGAAATATGGTGGACGTAGCTCAGCTGGTTAGAGCGTCGGATTGTGGTTCCGAAGGTCGTGGGTTCGAGCCCCATCTTCCACCCGAA
>DBDQ01000126.1:0-143 GCA_002293665.1 Alistipes sp. UBA928
TTGCCGATTATCCTCATGAACCTGCTCTGACGGTAGCTTCCGTCCTCCATGATGGCCTCGTTCACCACGTCCCATCCTTTGACGCGCCCCTTGTAGCGGCCCACCACGGCGTAGATGTGGGTGCGCATGCGTTCGATCAGCAC
>DBDQ01000126.1:259-24606 GCA_002293665.1 Alistipes sp. UBA928
GGGCCGCTCTTCATGACGTTTTCGGGCACTATGGCGTCGAAGTGGCGGGTGACGATAGCGTCGGCCTGCGCGTCGCGTTCCCAGATGTAGTCGGCGTTCAGCGCCGTGCCGATGTGAAACCTTCCGGCCAGCGACTCCTTGAGCGCCGGGGCCTCGCCCCCGTTTGTGCCCGCGCCTCCCGCGCAGCCGTAGGCGGTAAGTGCCGCGATCATTGCCGCCCCCGATACGTAAAATCTCCTTTTCATAATCTTTACAGTTTATTGTTATTGTTGTTTTCCGCTACCGGCCCTCTGTTCGATCTCCAGGTTGATGCGGTCTATCACGTCGTCGTCGAGTTCGTATTTCGAGATGATGAACATGGCCACCACCAGCAGTATCGCCGGAATGACCGCCACCAGCCACAGGATGCCGTGTTGGGCCTGGGCCGATTGTGCCACGCCGTTGGTTTCGTCGTAGCCCACGAAAGCCAGCACCAGCCCGGGAACAACGCCCCCGAGCGCCATGCCCGCCTTGTAGAAGATGCCCGTCAGGGCGTTCACTATGCCCGAGATGCGGCGGCCGCTGGTGTGTTCGCCGTAGGAAATGACCTCGGGGATCAGCGCCCACATGTAGCCCGTGGCGACGATCACGCCGGTCGACTTGACGAACTGGGCCACGAACACAAGCCAGATCTGCGACTTGAGGGCCGGGATCACCGAGATGGCGTACAGCAGCCCCATGCCCACGATGGCCACCGACAGGAAAGCGTAAAACATCTGCTTCTTGCCGATCCACCGTTTGATGGCCGGCACCATCGGCATGAAGATGAACGCCGGGACCGAGCCCAGGGCCATGAAGTAGGGCATCATGTCGGGCGCGCTGACGTTGTAGATCATGTAGTACGATCCGGCGGTGTTGCTGATGGCCATCATGGCGAACGCCGTGATGAAGAACAGCGCCACGACACGCAGCGGGCGGTTGCGCAGAAATTCGGTCCACAGGTCGGAGACGCGAACGTTCTCCGCCTCTTTTTTCGCCATCACGACCCGCTCCCTGGTCTGCGTGTAGCAGAAGATGAGCAGGGCCAGGCCCACGATCGCGTAGATGGTCATGGTGGTGAACCACGCTCCGCTCGAAGCCGCCGTGTTGGTGTTGCCGTCGGGCGACAGGAACTTCACGAGGGTCGGCACACCGTAGGCCACCGCCAAACCGCCGAGGTTGGCGAAGAACATGCGGGTCGAGGTGAGCTTCGTTATCTCGTGCGTGTCGCGCGTGAGCGAGGCGTTGAGCGCACCGTAGGGAACGTTGACCAGGGTGTAACACATCGACAACCCCACATAGGTGATGTAGGCGTAGAGCAGCGAGCCGGAGAAACCGTTCCAGAAACAGAGTATGGCGAACCCCGTGAGCGGGATGCCGCCCAACACCAGATAGCTGCGGTATTTGCCGAGGCTCGGGTTGCGCTTGTCCACCATCGCGCCGACGATCGGGTCCCAGATCACGTCGACTATGCGGACGATCAGGAACATCAGCGCCGCGGCGGCCGAGGGGATCCCGAAAACGTTCGTGTAAAAGATCAGCAGGTACATGCTGACCGTCTGGTAGATGAGGTTTTGCGCCAGGTCTCCCGAGGCGAACCCGACCTGCTGGACGGCGGACAGTTTGTGAAAACCGTTGGCCTCGGATGTTGTCAGTGTTTTAGCTCCCATATTCTGTTAAGTTAGTTAGTTGTCTGCTGTGATGAGGTCGGGTTGCGCGCCTCGAACGTCGAGGCGGGGATGCCGTCGCGGTCTTTCAGGTTGGCATCCACCGGGTCGCCCGCCCAGGCGTAACGCACGGCTACAGGCCGGGTGACCGACGGGTTCCACACCTTCACCGTGTTGCCTCTCAGCACCACCGCCCTCGCGGGTCTGTATTGTCCGTCGGCCCCGGCTATCTCGAAACCTCCGAGCCGCAGGTTGGGATAGATGTCGGCCCCGAGGCACAGGAAGTCTACGATGGCGGCACCCTCCTCGACTGTCATTCTGTCGAACAGCGGGCCGGTGCCGCTCACCCCTTTCTCGCCGAACACCACGCGCCTTGCCTCGAGGGCGAGACGCCGGGCGACGGTCTTTTTATTCATCGGGTGAATGTCGTTCCATTCGCCCGCGTCGAGTATCGTGGCCATGCCGGTGGCCGGTATGCGCAGCGTCTGACGTTGCACGTCCCTCATCTCGGCCCAACCGCTGGATTCGTTCTCGGAGTGGAATCCGCTGCCCTCCATCATGTTGGGCAACTGCACGTAGAGGAACGGCTTGAGAGGGTCGTTCCACTCCCTTCGCCAACCTTCGATCAGGTCGGCCATCATGTCGCGGTATTCGGCGGTGCGTCCGGTGTTCGACTCGCCCTGATACCACAGGAATCCGCGCAGGGCGTAGTTCCTGACGGGTGCCACGACGCCGTTGTAGAGTCCGGTGGGCGAGTTGTTCGACGGTCTCGGTGCGATATTCGCGCGACCAGCGCCGCCACCTTCCGTTCTCGGGGCGGGCGGAATCTGTGCTCCGACCCGGTATTTCCAGTCGCCGCTCAGGTCGATCTCCCAGCCCGGCGTTCCGGCCGGTGCCGGATCGTCGATTTTGTCTATCTGCTGTCCCCATGGCTCGCGGCCGATGAAGAGTTTGTAGGGTTTCTGCTCAACGAATCCGCCGTTGCCCGAGTTGCTTGTCACGCGGGTTACGATCACGTTGCGCCCCTCGCGGAGTACTCCCGCCGGCACGGGGTAGACCCGCGGCGGGTATTGATAGGTGACGTTACCCACGAAGGTGCCGTTGACCCACGTCGAGTCGGAGTCTACGATCGTCCCCATGCGCAGGGTGGCGCTGCGTGCGGCGGCCTGCTGTGCGCTGAGCGTTACCTCTTTGCGGAACCACATCGTGCCGGGCATGCGCTCGACGCCCTTTTCGCTCCAGTATCCGGGTATCGACATGGTGTCCCACTCCGAGTCGTCGATTTCGGGACGGAACCAGCGGCCCACGCCGGGATCGTTGTCGTTCATCGGGTTCGATCTCGGGCGCGCGGCGGCGGGTGTTGCAGCAGCGGTTGCGTTACGCAGGCTGTCGAGGTATCCCGGACGCGAGAAGAGCTCCACCTGAGCCCACGGATCGGGATACTTCCGCATATACTCGGGGCTCATCCACGCCTCGATGGGCGAGCCCCCGACGGCGTTGTGGATCAGTCCCACGGGCACGCCGTAGCGATCGTACATCTCGCGGGCGAAGAACAACGCGAGCACCGACAGGTTGGCGATTTTATCGGCCATGGCCGGAACCCACTGTCCTTCGGCGTCGGCCTCCTGCCGTCCGAAAGCGGTTTTGGTTTGTACCCGGAAATATCGGATATTCGGATAATTGAAAGCCCTGATCTCGTCGGCATAGAGGTCCATCACGCGGTAGACGAACGTCTCCATGTTCGACTGGCCCGAGCACATCCACACGTCGCCCAGGAGAATGTCGCTCAGCACGATCTCGTTTCCGCCGCCCCTGTTACCGCTCACGATCATGGTATAAGGGCCGCCGGGAGGCAGTGCGGGCAGTTGTATGCTCCATTCGCCCCGCCGGTCGGCCCTGGTGGAATATGTTTTGTCTTGAAAAGTCAGTTTTACGGTCTCCCCGGTGTCGGCCCAGCCCCATATTTTGAGGGGGATATCTCTTTGTAACACCATTCCATCGCTCACGAGGCGCGGCAGAGTCACCTTTGCCCCGGTGTTAAAAGTTGCGGCTGCCAGCGTTACCGCAAGGCACAGTACCATTTTAAAAATCCGTTCCATAATTGCTCAACTATTTTCTACAGGTGAAAGTCCTTGTGGCGCGCAGTTCGAGGGTAGTATCGAATTCTAACGAAAAAAGTTTCACTTTCGGCACAAAAGTAAATAAAAAACAAACAGGGTTGCAAGGAAGGTGTAGAGAAAATCCCTTACAACCCTGTTTTGTTCTTGGAAATCAATTCAAACTAAACTAACCTATTTAACCTAAAACCTGAAGGTCCGAAATAAGTGGGGTACATTCATCAATACCCGGGGTTCTGATAAGCATCCAGATCGGCCGCGCTCACACCCACCATGGCGTCGAGCTGACCTTGCGGAATCGGTCTCAGATAGTACTGCTTGAGAATAGTACGGGTATTCGCCTTGGCGTCGTGCTTGTCGCGGTCGGCGATTTGGTATTCCGAAGCGTATTCTTCCCATTTCTGGGTGCGGGTGAGGTCATACCAGCGATAGCCTTCGCCGTAGTACTCGCGCGAACGTTCCATCAGAATGTAGTCAATGTCGATCGTGGCGGGAGTCGCGGCAACCATTGCGGCGCTGTTGTCGGCAATGTGGTTGGGACCGGTCACAGCGTAGAGGCTTTCAGAGTTTTTGTGAACCCACTTGCCGGCCCTTGCGCGAATCACATTGACCAGATCCCTTGCGGAATATCCGCTCTCCACGGTGGCACCTTTGACGGCTGCTTCGGCGGCGATCAGATAGAATTCCGAGAACATGGCGAGCTTTTGCGGACGCGGGCTCGAGCCGTTGAATCCACCCAATTGGTTGGCGGGGTGGTCGGTACGCTGCAGGCCAATCTTCCAAATGATCGGGAAGAGGTGGCGGTTGATTGCTTTGGGCTCTATCACCCAAGCCGCTTCGCCCGCCATTACGCCCGCGCCCACGTTGTTTTGGCCAGCGCCGTCGGGGTATGTGACGGCACCTGCCGCTTGATCTTCGTGCAGAAACTTGACGATGGGTTCTCCCGGACGCACGGTCAGACCGTTGGCATTCTTCAACGACGCGATATTG
Organism: Alistipes sp. UBA928; assembly: GCA_002293665.1. Classification (GTDB taxonomy): domain Bacteria; phylum Bacteroidota; class Bacteroidia; order Bacteroidales; family Rikenellaceae; genus UBA940. The sequence continues at coordinate 5,052 of DBDQ01000126.1, forward strand.
GCCGACGAGGCGTTTTTCTGCCAGTTGGCGAACATGGTGGTCACGAAAGTGGTTTCGAAACGCGAGTCATTTTCCTTATCGGCGAAGGTCTTCTTAAACACTCCGATAGGCGGTGCCTGGCGCGACCATGGGCGTCCGTACTCCTGAACGGCTTCGCGGTAGAGCGACTGAACGCTTTTCCCTTCATTGTCCTGGCTGCGGACCGTGTCGTACTGCCAGGTCGTAAAGAAGAAGTGATAGTACACCCTGTCGGCGTTGTTGCCTGCGTTGAAACCGCCATACTGAGTGTTCTGGTTGTGATCCACGTAGAACAGCATCTCCTGATTGCGGTCGTTGGCAGCCAGATGCGCTTCGAAGAACGAGGGCATCAGGCCGTAGGGGCCGGGATTCTTAATCGCTTCGAGAGCCACGTTATACGCCATCTGGAAGTATTCATGTGCAGTTTTCCCATCGGGGTCGGTGCGCGGGGTCTCCGGATAGGTGGGAATGCCGTTGGGATTCTCCAGCCACCACGCATAGGTCAGATAGGCCTTCGACAGGAACAGACGGGCAACGTTTTTGGTGACCGTACCGGTCGCGCGGGGCGAGTCGGGCAAATCGGCCACGCCTTTCAGCAGGTCGGGGAAGATAGCCTTGGTGTAGACTTCGGGAACGGTGTTGCGTTTCGAATTGGTAGAGGGGGTGTTGTTGAACTTCAACTCGCCCGAACCCAGATCGAGGGGCGCGCCGCCCATGGTGGTCACCAACAGGAAATAGCGGTAAGCCCTGAAGAAGTTGGCTTCTGCCAGCAGTGCGGGAGAGATGCCTGCGGCCGTTCCGTTTTCGAGGATACCGTTCACGTCGTTGATGGTGCTGAATGCCGCGTTGTTCCACACCCTGCCGGCGGGGTCGTTTTGAGCAGTGAATATCGAACCCCAGCCGTTAGTAAGGTCGATGTTGTTCTGGTTGCCGTCGGCCAGCGAGCCGTAGGTCGTCTCGTCGGTACCCACCTGGGTGAACGAGTAGTAGTAGTCGCCGTGGAGCGCGCGGAGGCTTTCGTAGAGAGCGGAAATACCCATCTCTACTCCCCTCGTGGTCTTGAAGTAGTCGGGGGTGTATGTGGCACGCGGCGTCTCTTTCAACAGGTTGGTACAAGCGCTCGTCGAGAGCACTGCAATAAGAGCCAATCCGCCTAATATTAATCTGTTTTTCAGTTTCATATTCTGTGATTTTTAACGGTTAGAAAGAAAGATTTACGCCGAACAGGTAGTTCTTCGAGAAGGGAACGCCGCCACCCTGTCTGAGAATACGGTTCGTACCCTGGGTGATGTCGCCACCGGAGTATTCGTTGGTGGAGGGACGCAGGCCGGTCTCCTTCTTGAACGGAGAGAAGAACACGAACGGATTCTGAACCATTGCGTAGAAGCGTACATTCCTGAAGCCGGCGGCGCTCAGCCACTTGCGGGGCAGCGTGTAACCCAGAGTGATGGTGCTGATGCTCAGGTGCGATGCGTCGAAAATGGCGTGTGAATCGAGATACTTAATGTTGTCGCCGCTCCTCAGTCCGTAGGGATTGGGCCACTTGGCGCCGGTGTTGTCGGGCCTCCAGTAGTCCACGTCGATATTTCCGCGACGTCCGCTCAGACCGTTGTTGTAGCCGCCGCCGTCGTAGTATCTCGAAATGAACAGGCCGCCGCTTTGGAACGTTCCGATGATGGTGAGGTCGAGATTGTTCCATGCAACGCGGGTGTTGAATCCACCGGTGAAGTTGGCTTCGGGATTGATGATCTGACGGTCGTCATCGTTGATCCTTCTCATGGGTTCACCGTTATCCTTGTAGCCTCCGGTGTATTTCACGCGAATCGAACCGGGCGATGTGCCGGGCTCGTATATCTGCATATGCTCGTCGCCTTCCTGCCACAGACCGATGGATTCGTGCATATAGTAGACGTTGATCGGGTAGCCCACGAACCAGGCGTTGCCCTTATTTTCCATAACACTCTTACCGTCGGCCGACAGAGCGACCAGCTTGTTGCGGTTGATAGAGAGGTTCACGCCCGCGGTCCAGTTCCAACCGTTCTTGTTGTCAATGATGGTTCCGTTGAGCGACAGTTCGAAGCCCTTGTTCTGGGTGCGTCCCACGTTGGCAGTGTAGGAGCCCACACCGCCCGATGCGGGCAGAGAGACGCGCTGGAGCAAGTTATGGGTCTTCTGAGTGTAGTACTCGATGGTACCCGACAGACGGTTGCGGAACAGAGTGAAGTCGATACCGTAGTTCCATGTCTGAGTGTACTCCCAGCCCAGGTTGGGGTTGGCCAACTGGTCGAAGTAGAGACCGGTAAGGAGGCTGCTGCCCAGGTTGAGCTGGCGCGTTCCCAGGCGGCCGAGTGTCGAGTATTCGGGAACGGCCTGGTTGGAGGTCTGTCCGTAACCGACTCTCAGTTTGAGGGCGTCGAGCCACGTTACACTCTGCATGAAGTTCTCTTCGGAGATGTTCCAACCGACCGAAACAGCCGGGTAGGTGTGCCACTGATGGCCCGGAGCCAGACGCGAAGAGCCGTCGGAACGGATAGCCGCCGAGATCATGTACTTGCTGTCGTAGGAGTACATCACACGACCCATGTAGGAGAGCAGACCGCTCTGAGTGTACCTCTGCTCGCCGGGCAATACCGACACCGAGAGGTCTTCGACAGCCTGACCGATGTTCCAGTACAGCATATCCTCGTTGGGATAGTCGCGGCCCTGCATGCGATTGTGGTGGTAGATGGTCTGTTCGGCACCGAACAGAGCAACCGCGTTCACGCTGTGCTTGCCGTTGAACACGCGGTCGTAGGTCAACAGGTTCTCCACCGACCAGTTGACTCTCCAGTTCTGATTGACCTGGGCTGTAGACACTTCGTTTTCGTTGGCGCTGCCCAGACCGCGACCCGTGAACTGACCACGAAACGAGTTCATGTAGTTCAAACCGACGTTGATGCGATACTTGAGGCCTTCCATCCAGGGAGCCTTAATCTCGGCGTACAGCGTGTTGAAAGTACCGAACCTGCGGTTGTCGTCTTTCCACCTGTATGCATTGTCTTCCATCACCTTGCGGGTGCTCACGAAGAAGTTGTCGGTAGCAGCCGAAACGACTCTTTTCAGAGTACCGTCGGCATTGAACGGATCGGCCAAAGGAGACATTTGGTAGTTGACGCCGAACTGCCCTCCTTCGGTGAAGTTGTAGTTGGTATTGGAGTTCATACCGATGCGAACCCACTTGCCGATTTCGGTGTCTATGTTGGCCCTAAGGGAGTAACGCGTGAAGTTGTTGACGGGCACCACGGCCTGCTCCTTATAGTAGGTGGTACCGAAACTGTAAGACGAGGCGCGGCTACCTCCCGAAACGCCTATGTCGTGGCTGGTGACCCAACCCTGGCGAAGTACCAAATCCTGCCAGTCGGTGTTGTTGCCCTGTGCTTCGTCCGCACCGAGGCTCGTGTAGAGGCCGGTGGTATTGGGAGCTCCTTTCAGGTACTCCTTGAGTGCGTAGAGCTGGTCACCCGTCATAAGGTCGAGACGTTCGGCGCTCTTCACTCCGTAGTAGCCGTTGTAGGTGAGGGTTGCCGGACGTTCTTCGCCTCTGGTACCGCTCTTGGAGGTGATGATGATCACACCGTTGGCACCGCGCGAACCATAGATGGCGGTCGACGAGGCGTCTTTCAGGATGTCGAGCGACTTGATATTGTTGGGGTCGATGTCGCTCAGACTGCCCGAGAACGGTATGCCGTCGAGTACGATCAGCGGGTCGTTGCTCGCGGTGAGCGAACGGGTACCGCGGATACGAATCTGCATCGGTTCACCGGGACGCGCCGAAGTGGAGCTCATCTCCACACCCGCGACACGACCCACCAGAGCGGTGGTGATGTCGCCCGCGGGAACTTCGCGCATGGCTTCACCGCCCATCGAGGCGACCGAACCCGTGACGGCCTCACGACGCTGGGTACCGTAGCCGATCACTACTACCTCTTCCACCTGCTGGCTGTCGGGGTCCATGGAGATGTCGATGCGGCTTCTTCCTGCCACATCGACTGTCTGGGGAAGGTACCCGAGGAAAGAGAATACCAGTCTCCCCTGAGACGGCGCCTGGATGGAATAATCTCCGGTTGCGCCGGTAATCACACTTGTGGTGGTGCCGTCGACGCTCACGAGCGCTCCGATAAGCGGCTCTCCGTCAGCACTCCTCACAGAACCCGACACGGACACGTTCTGTGCGAAGGCACCCAGTGATGTAATGCAAAACATCGACAACAGACACAAAGTCCGTAAATAACGATTCGTGCTTCTCATAAAATCATGATTTTTTTAGTTAGTACTTTAGTCATGTAGTTTTTGGTTTAATTAAGCGGAACTATTTAAATACAAACTTACGGTGGATTTCCCACACGGGCGTTTTCGGTTGTTTCAAAATGTTTGCCGCACGTATCTACCCGAAAAAGCGACGTAACATTTTCTTTTCCCTACGTAACATGGGGCAGAATTCAAAAGATTTTTGTTAAATTTGCACCTGCCTTCATTCTAAGTACAGCCTTGTTAACCACCGAATTGACGTGAAATACTACGCCCTTACATACATAATATTGATGTTCAGTCAGTTGGGTGCGGCGGGACAAGCCGGGAGATTCTATTCGCCCGACGACGACCTCTCCAACAGTCTGGTCAACTATGTATATCAGGACAAAAAAGGGTTCGTGTGGATATCCACCGAGGACGGGCTCAACCGGTTCGACGGCACCAAGTTCACAATCTATCGCCACTCGGCGGACAATCCCGCTTCGATTCCCGACAACTATGTCCGCAGCGTTTTCGAGGACAGCGCAGGCAACTTTTGGGTAGGTACTATCAGCGGCCTGTCGCGCTACGACCGGGCCACCAACTCTTTCGAACGGATAGAGATGCGCCGCGAGGGGAGGGTGGTGACGCCCCACGTCAAGAGCATCATCGAGATGTTAAACGGCGAGGTGTGGATCGCGACGGCCGGCATGGGCCTTTTCGCGGTGAGGAACGGCCTCGCCGAGTCGGTGCTCACCCCCGACCTCACCAACAACTACCTCTCGTGGATATATCAGGACTCCCGTGCCAGACTGTGGATCGGCACCGAAAACAACGGAGTGAACATGTACGACCCCGCGAGCGGCACGGTGCGATCCTACGGGGCACCCGGCCGCATAGGCGGCAACTCCGTCTCCTCGATCGTCGGGGATCGCCGTGGCAACATATTTGTGGGTACGCTCCAAGGGCTCGGCGTCTACGATGAGAGTATCGACAGCTTCCGCACCGTACCCTACGAAGGTGCGGGCCAACTATTCGTGAAGTCGCTTTGGGTGGGTGACGACAACTTCGTGTATGTCGGCACCGACGGTCAGGGGCTCAAGGTATACGATCCCGCCGACGACCACATTGAGGATTACGAGATAAAATCGGCGCCTTATGACTTTTCCAACGGCAAGGTGCACTCCATTCTGCGCGACAAGGACGACAACATGTGGCTGGGTATGTTCCAGAAGGGAGTGGTGCTGATCCCCGGCACGGAGCAGAAGTTCGACTACTGGGGTTTCAAATCGCTCGGCGCCAGTCCCATCGGAGGCAACGCCGTGATGTCGGTCTACAAGGATCGCGCGGGCGTGGTGTGGGTCGGTACCGACGGCGACGGTCTCTACGGTGTCGATGGCGACGGCAGGCAGACGGTCCATTTCACTCCCGACTCCTCGCCCGACTCTGTCTCCAACGTCATCATCAGCATATTCGAGGATTCGAGGGGCGACTTTTGGGTGGGCTCCTACACTAACGGACTGGCGCGCCTCGACCGCAGAACGGGCCGGTGCGAGTACATTCCCGAACTGGCGGGCCAAAAGATATACAGTATCGCCGAGGATGGTCGGGGCAATCTGTTGGTGGGCACATACGGATCGGGTTTCTACTCGATGCGGCTGAGCGATCGGAGCATCGTTCACTTCGAGTCGACAAAGAGGGAGGACGGCGACTTCACGGTCGACGCGATCACCAACGACTGGATCAGCGACATAATACTCGACAGCGAGGGCAAGGTGTGGCTCGCCCACTTCAACGGGGTGAGCTGCTACGATCCCGAGGCGGAGACCTTTCTCAACTATTTCGATCAGAACACGATCCTGCCCTCGGTGGTGGCCTACGACCTGTGTGAGGACGGAGCGGGCAGAATATGGATAGGTGCGATCGACGGCGTGTATGTGTTTGACAAGAGGAACAGGTCGATCCGCCACTACACCACGGCCGACGGACTGCCGGGCAACGTGGCGTGCGGCATACTCGAGGACGCCGACGGCAACATGTGGATCAGCACATACATGGGCATCAGCAAGTTCGACGTCGTCGAGAACCGTTTCGTGAACTACTACTCGGGCGACGGACTTCAGGGCAACGAGTTCACGCGCGGTGCGAGCTACGCCGGCGGCGACGGCAAGATGTTCTTTGGCGGGATATATGGAGTGACGTCGTTCCGCCCCGAGGAGATCACCGATGCCGGGAAGGAACTGAACGTGCTCATCACCGGTTTCTACATCAACAACCATCCCGTCGGAGTGGGCGACCGCTCGGGCTCCCACAACGTGGTCGAGACCTCGGTGCTCGACGCCGACCGGTTCAACATGTCGCACAACGACAACACTTTCAGCATCGAGTTTTCGGCCCTCGAATACGCCGATCCCGAACGCATAGTGTATCAGTACAAGATAGAGGAGTTGGGTGCGGAGTGGATCAACTCCTATCGCGGGGTCGACCGAGCCACGTGGACAAAGCTCGACCCCGGTACCTACACATTCACCGTGAGGGCGCAGGACAACGAGAACTTCTCGGCCCCGCGCTCGGTGCGCATCACCATCTTCCCGCCGTGGTACCAGTCGTGGTGGGCCATAGTGTTTTATGCGGCGTTGCTGTTACTCTTCTCGTGGATCGTCTTCATCCGGGCCCGCGGGCGCATCAACCGTCGCCAGGAGGAGCTGCGCCGTCGCCACGCCGAGCAGATCAACGAGGCGAAGCTGCAATTCTTCATCAACATCTCCCATGAGATCCGCACGCCGATGACCCTGATCATAAATCCGCTGGAGAAACTGATCTCGGAGAATAAAGACCCCGCCACACAGAAGACATACATGATGATTCACCGCAATGCCGAGCGGATACTGCGGCTGATAAACCAGTTGATGGACATCCGCAAGCTCGATAAGGGACAGATGCGGCTCCATTTCCGGGAGACCGACATCGTGGGGTTCATAGAGGAGCTGATGCTGACGTTCGAATATCTCGCTCACAGGAAGAACATTATGTTCAATTTCGTGCACGCCGACGAGAGCCTTTACGTGTGGATCGACACCAATAATTTCGACAAGGTGCTGCTCAACATCCTCTCCAATGCATTCAAGTACACCTCCGACAACGGCACCATCATGATCGAGTTGACGCGCGACGCCACATGGTTCTACATCACAGTCACCGACAGCGGCATAGGTATAGACGAGAGCGAACTGGAGAATATCTTCGAGCGTTTCTACCGAATAAACAACGATCTGACCAACGCCAGTTTTGGTACGGGAATAGGCATGCACTTGGCGCGCTCGCTGGTGGAGATGCACCACGGCACTATCACCGCCTCGGGCCGTGGCGAGACCTCGGGCACGAGGTTCACCATACGCCTGCCGATGGGCAACGCCCACCTGTCGACAAGGGAGATAGAGGCCGATGCCGGCTTGGATGCCGGAACTGCCGCCGGGGTAGCAGTAGCGGGTCACCGGGAGAGTTTGCCGGCCGCCGCACCGGCGCCTTCGCGCGATGCGCAGACTTTGGGTGAGGGCGAGACCACCGCCGATCACGAAGCCATACCCGCCACAGGGAGACTACGGTCGAAGACACGTTACAGGGTGCTGGTGGCCGACGACGAGAGCGAGATACGCGACTACATCCGCGGCGAGCTCTCGCCCTGGTTCCGCGTGTCGGAGGCGGCCGACGGCAAGAGTGCGCTCGAGATGATCCTCGGCCAGATGCCCGACCTGGTGATCTCAGACGTGATGATGCCGGGAATGGACGGCGTGGAGTTGGTGCGCAAGGTGAAGCACAATATCAACATCAACCACATCCCCATTGTGCTGCTAACTTCGAAGACGGCTACCGAGAGCCGTGTGGCGGGGCTCGACGTGGGGGCCGACGCCTACATCACCAAACCGTTCAACACCGAGGTGCTGCGAAGCACGGTGCTGAACCTTATAGAGAACCGCGAGAGACTGCGTAACAGTTTCGCCGGCCAGCAACTGATCGAGGACATGACGCGCCGCATCGAACTCAAGTCGGTCGACGAGCAGTTGATGGAGCGGGTGATGGATTTCATCAACGAGAACATTGCGAACTCCGACCTCAGCGTCGAGATACTCGCCTCGGGGGTGGGCATGAGCCGGGTGCATCTCCACCGCAGGCTGAAGTACCTGACGGGCCAGTCGGCGAGCGACTTCATAAAGGGAATCAGGCTCAGGCAGGCCGCCTCGCTGTTGGGCGAGGGCAAGTTCACCATCTCGGAGGTGGCCTACGCGACGGGATTTTCGAACCTGTCGCACTTCTCGAACTCATTCAAGGCGTTTTTTGGAATGTCGCCAACGGCTTATGTCAACAAACCGTCGTGAAATATTAACCATTAAAACTATTATATAAAAAATGTATTTATTAGGATATGACATTGGATCTTCGTCGGTAAAGGCGTCGCTGGTCGACGCCGAGAGTGGAAAGATCGTGGCTTCGGACTTTTTTCCGAAAGAGGAGATGAAAATAACGGCGCTCCAGCCGGGTTGGGCCGAACAGAACCCCGCCGACTGGTGGGAGAACCTGCGGCTGGCCCACAACTCGGTGAAAGCCAAGGCAGGGGTGAGCGGCGAGGAGATCGAGGCGATCGGTATCACGTGGCAGATGCACGGTCTGGTGCTGCTCGACCGCGCGGGCGAAGTGCTGCGTCCCTCGATCATTTGGTGCGACAGCCGCGCCGTGCCCTACGGCGAGGAGGCGTTCAAGGCGATCGGCGAGGAGCGATGCCTGAGCCACCTGCTCAACTCGCCCGGTAACTTCACTGCCTCCAAACTGGCGTGGGTCAAGGAGCATGAGCCGCACATCTACCACCGTATCGACAAACTGATGCTGCCCGGCGACTGGATAGCCTACAAACTTACCGGCGAGCAGGGTGTCACCATTGAAGGGTTGAGCGAGGGGATATTCTGGGATTTCCAGACCAACTCCCTCTCCGACGATGTGTTGGGCCACTACGGTATTCCGCGCAGTTTCTTCCCGTCTATCGTGCCGGTGTTCGGCATCCAGGGGCGTGTGTCGGCTGCCGCGGCCAGAGACCTGGGACTCAAGGAGGGTACTCCCGTCACCTACCGTGCCGGCGATCAGCCCAACAACGCCCTGTCGCTCAATGTATTCGAGCCGGGCGAGATAGCCTCGACCGCCGGGACTTCGGGCGTGGTGTACGGTGTGCTCGACAAGCTGGGCTACGACCCCGCCTCGAGGGTCAACACCTTTGCCCACGTCAACTACACCCCCGAACAGACGCGCCTCGGGGTGTTGCTGTGCATCAACGGCACGGGGATACTCAACTCGTGGCTGAGGCGCAACCTCGCCGTCGAAGGACTCTCCTACGCCGACATGAACGACCTTGCCGCCGCCTCGCCCATAGGCTCGCGCGGGGTGAGCGTGGTGCCTTTCGGCAACGGCGCCGAAAGGGTGCTCGAGAACCGCGAGGTGAACTGCTCGATCCACGGCATCAACTTCAACACCCACAACAAGGCGGACGTTCTGAGGGCCGCCCAAGAAGGTATAGTCTTCTCCTACGAGTACGGCATGGAGATCATGCGCGCGATGGGCATGAATATCCACACCATCAAGGCGGGCAAGGCCAACATGTTCCTCAGCCCCATCTTTGGTCAGACGCTGGCCGGAGTGAGCGGTGCAACGATCGAACTCTACGACACCGACGGGGCCGCAGGAGCCGCCAAGGCCGCGGGGATCGGCACCGGCCACTACGCCTCCAACAAAGAGGCTTTCGCCTCGCTCGAAAAACTGGCCGTCATCGAGCCCGACATGACCGAACGCGACCGCTACCGCGAGGCTTACGAGCGTTGGCGTGAACTGATAACACACAATTTATAAACTATTTTATTCATACACACTCAAAAGATCATGGAAATTTTAAAAGGAGCAAAAGAATTTTTCCCCGGTATCGGGAAGATCGCCTTCGAAGGCGCAGCAAGTAAGAACCCTCTCGCATTCCGTTACTACGACGCGAAGAAGGTGGTAATGGGCAAAACGATGGCCGAATGGACCCGTTTCGCAATGGCTTACTGGCACACTCTGTGCGCCCAGGGCGGTGACCCGTTCGGCGGTAGCACCATCCACCAGCCGTGGAACGCACCCGGCGGCGACGCCATCACCCGCGCGAAAGCCAAGATGGACGCCGCGTTCGAGTTCATGACCAAGATGGGCATCGAGTACTACTGTTTCCACGACGTAGACCTCATCGACTTCGGTGCAAACTGGAACGAGTATGAGAAGAACCTCGCATCCATCGTCGACTACGCCAAGCAGAAACAGGCCGCTTCGGGTGTTAAACTGCTGTGGGGTACCGCCAACGTCTTCAGCCACGAGCGCTACATGAACGGTGCGGCAACCAACCCCGACTTCAACGCAGTGGCTTGCGCAGGTGCGCAGATCAAGAACGCCATCGACGCCACCATCGCCCTCGGCGGACAGAACTATGTGTTCTGGGGTGGTCGCGAAGGCTACATGAGCCTTCTGAACACCGACATGAAGCGCGAAAAGGAACACCTCGGCCGCATGCTCACCATGGCCCGCGACTACGCCCGCTCACAGGGTTTCAAGGGTACGTTCCTCATCGAGCCCAAGCCGATGGAGCCCACCAAGCACCAGTACGACTTCGATACCGAAACGGTGATTGGTTTCCTCACCGCCCACGGTCTCGAAAAGGACTTCAAGGTGAACATCGAGGTGAACCACGCCACGCTGGCCGGCCACACCTTCGAGCACGAACTGCAAACGGCGGCCGACGCCGGCATGTTGGGCTCGATCGACGCCAACCGCGGTGACTACCAGAACGGTTGGGACACCGACCAGTTCCCGCTTGACATCTACGATATGGTCAACGCATGGCTCGTGATGCTGCCCTACGGCGGCTTGGGCAACGGCGGTGTGAACTTCGACGCCAAGATTCGCCGCAACTCCACTGACCGCGAAGACCTGTTCATCGCCCACATCAGCGGTATGGACGTTTTCGCCCGCGGTCTGCTCGTTGCGGCCGAGGTGCTCGAAAAATCGCCCTACAAGAAGATGCGTGCCGAACGCTACTCGTCGTTCGACAGCGGCAAGGGCAAGGAGTTCGAGACCGGCAAACTGAAACTCGAAGACCTGCGCGAAATTGCCCACAAACTCGGCGAACCCGCCGTCACCAGCGGCAAGCAGGAGCTCATGGAGTCGATTCTCAATATGTACATCTAAGGTCGTAACGCCGACGGCGGATTTAGCTACGCAAAACGAAAAGCCCCCTCACGCCGAGGGGGCTTTTTTTGCGCGCGTCAGGCGTAGAGCGCTTCGAGGGCGGGGGCGACGCGTTCGAGGGTCATGTGTTCCTCGACGCGGCGGCGGGCGGCGTTGCCGTACTCGCGGCGCATTTCGTCGTGGGAGAGCAGGTGATCGATGGCGGCGGCGAGTTGTGAGGCGTTGCCGTTGTCGACTTCGATGCCCGTCACCCCGTTGAGATTGACCCAGTTGACACCCGAACCCGGAACGGTGAAGGTCACCGCCGGGGTGCCGCACCACATAGCCTCGGCCAAAGCCATGCCGAAAGCCTCGTTGCGCGTGACCGAGGGAAAGAGAAACAGGTCGGCAGCCGTGTACCACGCCGCGAGCTCGTCGTCGGGAATACGTCCGGCGAAGTGAACCTTATCGGATGGGTGGCTGTGTCTCAGACGTTCGGTGAGAGGGCCCGTGCCCCCCACCACCACGCGGCAGTCGTGGCGAACCATCGGCACGGCCTCCAACAGCCTGTCGAGCCCCTTGTAGGGTACGTGACGACCGACGAAGAAGAGCAGCGGCAGGTCGCCGTAGCGCCACCGTATCTGGTCTACGAGGCTTTGGCGCGCCGTGAGTTTCGACACGTTGACAACATTTGGTATTACCGTGCATTTCTGGCGCCAGCGCATCAGCGGCCGCGAGCCGTCGATATATTTCGGGCTGGTGGCGACTATCACGTCGGCGCGCCGCAGCAGGGCCGCTTCGAGAGGTTTTATGAGGCGGTAGAGCTTCTTTTGCTCTACTATGTCGCTGTGCCAGTGTACGATCAGTTTCACTCCCGGAGACAGCACGCTCAGCAGGCATGCCGCCGCGAGGGGATTCGGAGCGTGGAAGTGGACGAACGAGGGCCTGAAACGCCGTATCTCGGCGTGAAGCTTGTCGAGGTATCGCGGCGAGATAGACTGGCTGGCGACCGTACCCACGCACCCCGCGCGCACGACCCTCACCCCCTCGAATTCATCGACCCTGGTAGGCCCCCTGTCGCCGAAACAGAACACTCGCTGTTCGACTCCCGGCACGGTCGACAGCCACTTCACGATCGTGAAGCAGACATCCTCGATGCCACCCAGATGTGGCGGATAGAAGTTGGGAATGTGCAGAATCCTTTTCATGGTCTCATTCGGTTTCAAATATGTGTCCGTCGCCCGGAGGCGAGACAAATTCGTATCGAAGCGTACGTTCCAGTCCCTCTTCGAGAGTGTAGGGAGGGCGAAAACCGCCAGTGGTACGGGCGCGCGTGGCGTCGAACTGAGTGGTGGCGCAGAACTTTCTGACACGCACACCGCTCACGGGCAGCGGACGTTGCGAGACAAAGGCGAGCAGGTCGCACATCCTGCCGCCCAACAGCCCCACAGGGTAAGGTATGCGCACATGCGGAACGGGACGTTCGAGCACGTGTCCGACATGTTCCACGAGGCGGTTCATGTCGAAGTCGGGCCCGTCGGCGTAGTTCCACACGCGGTAGCCGGCCTTGCGCTCTCCCTTCAGCAGGTGGGAGATGAACGCGGCGATGTTGCCCACATAGGCCATCGACTTTTTGTTCTTTCCGCTGCCCACCATCAGGAACCTTCCGCTGGCGATCTGCCGCAGCAGGTTGTAGACATTCCCGCGGTTCCGTTCGCCGAATATCACGGTGGGGCGCACCACGTCGACCGAGGCGTCGGGTCGTGAGGCGGCCCACTCGCGCAGAACCTGTTCGGCCTGCCATTTACTGCGGCCGTAGTGATTGAACGGGTCGGGGGGATAGTTTTCGTCGGGGCACGGTTTGTCGAGGCCGTACACCGCAACCGAACTTGTGAACACTATGCGGCGGATTCCCGCGGCATCCATCGCGGCGAGGGTGTTTCGCATCCCTTCGACGTTGACCTCGTAGTAGAGCGTGGTGGGGGAGACGTCGTCGCGGTGTTCGGCGGCCAGCAGCACCACGGCGTCGGCGCCCCGCAGCAGAGGAACAAGGCCCTCGGGGTCGAGCACATTCCCGAGGTGTGTGATGTCGGGGTGAAAGACACTCTGCCGTTTGTCTATGTTGCGCAGGGCGGTATCTTTCACTCGGTTCAGTTCTTCGATGAGGCGTGTGCCGACGAATCCCGAACCTCCTATGATAGCGATATGTTTCATCAGTTGTTTTTAAGGAAAAAGAAGGGCGGCTGCGTACCATGCGACATTCCCATACTCACTCGATTATCCCAATCTCCTGTCCCACGGCCTGACAGCAGCCGCCCGTATGGCTGCCTGCGGGTTACACAGGAGCGTTAGTACTCAATCTTCGTGCCGTAATTCTTCACACTACATCGAGTTCATGATGGATGTGACGAGCGAGGCGGTGGAGGTGGCGGAGGCGCCGACACTCAGTATCTCGGAAAGAGGTATGGAGCGGCTGTTGCGATACGATTTGTAGGGCACTACGATCTCGCATCCCGGAGTGATCCTGGTGTTCCGCATCGACCGAACGCGGGCAATGGTACCGTTCATGTGTACGATAAACTTTGCCCCTCGCCTGGCGCGGTGGGCGTATCCTCCGGCCTGGTCTATATAGTCGCGGATGTTCATACTCTCGCTCCACGACACAGTGTTGGGAAATAGCACGGCACCGCTGATGGAGACCGTGCCCACGTACTCGGGCACGAATAGCACGTCGCCCTCGGTGAGCACGAGGTCGTAGTCCGATCCGGGCCGGGCCAACGCCATATTGAGGTCTATACCGACGGAGTAGTGCTCCTCGACATTGAGGTCTTTGGTTGAGATCGAATCGAGGCCCCCCATCCGGCTCAGGCGCATGGAGGATTGGGCGCGGGTCTGTTCGTCGTCGGCCTTTTTGCGGATCAGTTTGGCTCCCTGAAGATAGGCGGTGGAGAGTGCGCCGCCCGCTTTTCTCACGAGGTCGGAGAGGCGTTCCTCCTTTTTGACGAGCGAGTAGTCGCCCGGAAAGAGCACTTCGCCCATCACGGCGACCGGTTTTTGAGCCTCGTAGCCGGGCGAGGTACGGATTACCACAACGTCGAACGGTTTCAGCGTGAACTCGCCGCCCCCCTCCACCACGGCGAGTCCTTCGCGGATGGGGAAGGAGTAGCTGTCGGAGCGCAGTTCGCTCTCCGACATCGACGAGGGATTCTTGATGCGCCGATAGACGTCGGCTCTCACAGTGGATGCCGATTCGAGCAATCCTCCGGCGGCGATTATCATATCTTCGATCGTGAGATTGTCGGCGTACTCATACTCGCCGGGGGTCTGCACCTCGCCGCTGATCGACACGGTGTACTTCTCGCGCAGATCGAATATCGAGGGGATGTGCAGCGCGTCGCCGTTGCGCAGCGGAATGTCGGGCGCCGTGCCCACGAGTATAGCTTCTATGTCGACGGGCAGCACCTCGAGCGTGTAGTCGGCCTTTTCACGGGTTAGCACTCCGCGGGCCGTGAAGGCGTCGCCCTTCAGGCCGTCGGCTCTCTCTATGAGCTGCCGCACCGTGCCCACGTTCTCCGACACCGAGTAGAGCCCCGGCCGGAAGACCGCGCCCGTGATCTCAAGACGGTTGGAGAATCGTTCGATCCCCTCGCCCACGGCAACACTGTCGGCGTCGGCCAGCACGAACCGCGAGTACTCCCCGCTCGTCACGTCGTGCACCTCGCGCATGCGTCCGCTGCGGCGAACCACAGTGACGGCGTTGCTGTAAGCGTCGCCAGTGAAGCCTCCGGCGTAGTCGAGCAGCGAGGCAAGGGTCTGCCGGTTCGTCATCTCATATTTCATGGGACGCTTGACTTTTCCCGCCACCTCGACGAGGTTCTTCCAGGGCGGCACCACCACGATGTCGCCGTCTGCCAGCGCAATGTCGACGTCGGATCGCCCCTCCAGCAGGTAGGAGTAGACATCGACGGTGGCTATGCGCCGGCCGCCGCGGTTGACCGATATTTCGCGCAGCGAGCCTATTTCGTTCACCCCGCCGGCACTGTACAGAACGTGGAACAGCGTGGCCAGCGAGGGGAGGGTGAATGTGCCGGGATTCTCCACCTCGCCCATCACGTGGACGCGGATGGTGCGTATCTGTCCCAGCGACACTTTTATCATAGTGGATGGTGAATCGCCCTGCGCCGAGGCGAATATTTCGCCCAGTGCACGCCTGAGGCGTATGTCGGCTTCGCGGACAGTGTAACCCGCCAGTACCACGGGTCCCAGGCCGCGGATTACCACAGTGCCGTCGGGCGAGATGGTCTGGCGGATAGTCTGTTCGGCTTCGCCCCAGATGTCGACTATCACTTCGTCGCCGGGCCCCAGCAGGTAGTTCTCGGGCGTGGCGATGTTGAGCGACGGCTCGAAGGTGAGCTCTTTGCCCTTGAAGAGGTCGTGGCCGAAAACGGGGGTCTTTTTGGCCCGCTCGGCCTCCAGCATCATCGAGTCGAGCAGCAGCTCGATGTCGGGAATGCGCCGCGTGCCCTGTGTTGTGTTGGCGGTGCGCACGGGCAGAGAGTAGAGTGCCGATCGCGGATCGGACGGATCGACGGGTGGCATGCGCGGATTCTGTGTCTCGAGCGGCTGCCCGCGGCGCATCGGGTCGGTGCGAAGACGGCTCTGCTGTTCTGTATCGAAGGAGCCCTGGTACCCGAAGCCGGTCTGGTAGGAAGATGAGCCTTGGCCGGTGATACCACTGCTGTTCCGCAAACGTTCGAGTTGCTGAACCGTGACGCCCCGCCGCATAAGTTCGGCGGTGATTTCGGCCTGTGCCAGTCCGCGTGCGGTGGCCTGGCGCACGAATTCGAGCACCTGGTCATCGGGCATCTGCGCGGCAAGCTGCCACGCTGCGGCAAATATCGTGATGAGGGTTAATAACGCTTTTTTCATATCGAGTGGTTAGCGGTCGTGTAAAAAAAACGGGGGGAAGACGGGCCCGAAACCCGGCTTCCCCCCGAATGAAAAAGTTATTCGTGTTCGATGATAAGCACGCGGTTCAGAGCCGGATTTTCGCGTCCGAACGGTTCCGCGGTGTCGCCGTGGGCGATGAACTCGATCTGGTCGGGGCGAACGCCGCCGGCGATGAGTGCATCGTAGACAGTCTTAATACGGCGTTCGCTCAGCGTCATGTTACCCCTCCGGGTACCGGTCACACTGTCGGCGTTGCCGTCGAGAACCACCTTGCGGCCGGCGGGCATCTTCTTGATAGCCTCGGCTATGAAAGCCACGTTGACCTGCTCCTTGCGGGAGAGAGTGGCCGAGCCGATGGGGAAGAAGATCGCCATGTCGGGGAAGAGGAACTCGGTCTTGGCTTCCGGAGTGGCGTTGCGGGCGGCGGCGAGGTCTCTTGCAAGCTGGTCGGCGCGAGCCTTGGCCGAGTTCACTTCGCCTTCGAGCACGCGGATGCGGTCGTTGTACGACGAGTAGTCGGCTGCGGGAACCACAACGGGAGTATCGAAATCGCGGCGTCCGATCTTGTAGCTCAGACCGGCGGAGACGGTGGCGATACCTTCACCCCTGCGACCTGCCGATACGCCGTCAAAGCGTTCCTTAACGAGCACGCCGCGGAATTCGAGGGTCAGGTCGAGTGCGTTCGAAAGACGAACCTTGTTGAGCAAACCGGCCGTGAAAGCGAATTCACGAAGGTGCTGCCTTTTCGTGCCCTTCGCAATTTTACCGGGGACGGAGGCGATGGCCGGGCCGAACCCTGCAAAAGGTATGAACTCCCAGCGGCGGAACTCCTTGTATCCACCGAGGCTGGTGGAGGCGTTCCACAGGAAGTCGGCATGCCAGAAGTTGTACCTGAACTTCTTGGCATAATAGGTACCCTTCTTACCGCCGGTCACGGTCTGGCCGGTTGCAAAGATCGCGTAGGGAGCCATCGTACCGCCCTTGGCCTGAAGACCCGAGAACATGAAGCGGGCACCGATCGCCGGAGTGAACCATTTGCCCACACTGATGTCGAGAGCCGGCGCCAGACGCTTGTTCAATTTCGCGCGGCGGTCCCACTCACCGTAGTAGATGTTCACACCGCCCGCGGCGGAGATGAACCAGTTGTCGCCGAACCTGTTGGTAAGGTAAGGTCCGCGCTCACCCCCCTGAGCGAATGCGGCCAGGGAGAAAGTCGCCAGTAAGGCAACGAGTGTAATTTTTTTCATGATTTCAATAATTTAGCGTTAATGTTGGTTTCACTGTTCTTTATCTTGTACGAATAACTTTTCACTTTCGAGGTTACACGGTATCGTGCCAACGCCCATATCGCGCCGTTGAGTGCGCACCACGCCACCGCGTCGAGGAGGACGATCAGTGTCAATCCCATATGGGGCGCCAGCAGCATGTTGACCGCCACGTAGGTCACCGCGAGACACAGTATGAACGCCACTGCCTGTCGCGGTGAGAATCCCCACCTGGTGAGTCGGTGGTGAATGTGGGTCATGTCGGCATGGAAGGGATGAGTGCCCCTGAGCATCCTGAAAAAAACCACATGCACCACGTCGAATACCGGTATCACGAGCGGCGAGAGCGCCAAAATGAAGTCCTGCTTTGCAAGGACTGTGCCACTGTTCGTTATCTGCCCCACGGCCAGCACGCTTATCATCAGACCGAGGGTCTGCGAACCGGTGTCGCCCATGAAGAGTTTGCGGCGGCGATGTCCTACTCCCCGCCAGTTGCAGTATAGGAAAGGCGCCACCGTTCCCAGCGACGCAAAGGCCACCACGGAGAAGAAATACATGCCCGTTACGTAGCAGTGAACGCCGTAGATCGCGAGGGCTATCATGCAGATGCCCGCAGCCAATCCGTCCATACCGTCGATCAGGTTCAGGGCGTTGATCATGCCCACGATAAAGAGTACCGTCAGAGGTATGCCCACCGCCGCGGGGATCGCTCCCACGCCGAACAACCCTCCGAGGTCGTCGATCCAGAACCCGGAGGCCACCACCAAAAGCGCCGCCACGATCTGGGCCGAGAGTTTCACATAGTATCGCACCCCGATCAGGTCGTCGACCGTCCCGGCCATATAGATGAATATGAGGGCCGAGATCCACGTCAGACACTCGGGAACGCCCACATGGTGTGCGGGAGCGAGTGCCGAATGGAGTCCGAGAGCGAGAATAGTGGTGCAGCAGATGATAGGCGCGAACGCCAAACCGCCGAGCCGGGGAGTGGGCGTCGTGTGGATACGGCGCCCTCCCGGCAGGTCATAAAGCTTTTTACGATAGGAGACGGCAAGGATGTTTTTCACCGCGTAGTGCATCATTGTGGCGCTCACGGCCACAACAGCGAAAACCGAGGAGAGCCATCCGGTGGGTTCGAGAAACCAGGCTGCTACGGCAGCCCCCAGAACGGCAATGATCGTGATGTGAAAATTATTCACCGTCGCGTTTCTTTTTTCATCCTTTGCCGACCTCATAACAAAAATTGAGCCATACGTGCCCCGTAACTACTTCTTGCACGACAGCATTGACTTCTTGCGGAATTCTTTAAGTTGTTTTTCAATGTCGAGAGATGCCTTCCTGGCGCGTGTGCCAGCGGCTTTATTCGACTTTTCCACATGGGATGACGCGTTCGATTGGAAGTGGCCAATCTTTTCGTTGATTGAATCGAGAAGTGTTTTCATAATTACTATTAGTTATTAAAAAAAATGAAGTGATCTGCCTTCAATGAAGACAGACCACTTCAATAATGATACCAAACCGACCCGAGAGGCGATTTTATTTCAACAAACTACTTTTTCAGGCTCACGGTTTTGCTCACGAGCGACGTATCGCCAGCCGCCGGAGAGACCCCTCCGGCCCATACCGTCACCCTTCCGGGACGTATAATGTTCGTACCCGAGGCGTCGACCACAGAGAGCTCTTCTTCACCGAGGGTGAAGCTCACCGTGCGGCTTTCGCCCGCCTCCAGATGTATCCTTTCGAACCCTCTCAGGGAGTAGCGCGGAGCCGTTTGGCCGGCCGGAGCGGTGTGGGTGAGGTAGAGCTGCACCACCTCGTCG
>DBDQ01000011.1:0-763 GCA_002293665.1 Alistipes sp. UBA928
TTATTTGAACACGACTATGGCAAAGCAACTCCAACAGAGTGAGACAACCGTCATCCGGCGCTCGCAAATCAATCTCAACCCGATCAACCCGAAGCGGCACACGGACGAAAAGGTGAGGCTCCAAAAGAAAAACCTCGAAAAGCGGGGTTTTCTCGGCGGCATCGTGTGGAACCGACTATCCGGCAACCTTATCGACGGCCACCGGCGCATTCAAGCGATGGACTTGCACTACAAGTACGACGGAACACCCGAAACCGATTACGACGTGAAGGTCGAGGCGGTCGAGTACGACGAAACGACGGAGAAAGAGCAACTGACCTATATGGCCGTCGGAAATACCCGAGCCGACATGAGCCTGATCGCCGACTACGCCGCAGACATCGACCTGTCGGACGTGGGACTGTCGGAGGCCGACCTAAACGCGATAATGAGTTTCGCCAACATCGACGTAGGAGACGTGCCCGAAGTTGAGATCGAGACCATAATTCCCGTCTCTCCGTCCGCCAAGAAAGAGCACGTCAAGAACATAAAAGAGCAGGTGAAAAGCGCGGCCATCGAACGGGAGCAGACCGAGAACGCATACATCACCCTCTCGTTCTCCACATTCGAGGCAAAAGCGGCGTTCTGCCAACTGATCGGCGCAGATGTGAACGAGCGATATTGCAAGGGGGAGACGGTGTTAAAATTATTTGAATAGCTATGGCAAAACCGAAATTTGACTTCACCGACAAGCACAACCTACTCCGCATAGAGGAGTGGGCGC
>DBDQ01000011.1:877-10242 GCA_002293665.1 Alistipes sp. UBA928
GCGGGGATGACCGTCTCCGAGCAACGGGCGTTCAAGGTGAAGAAAGAGTATTACGACGACGAGGGGCGGAAATGCTCCGAGGAGGAGGTTGTTGTCGTTCCTGTCGATCGCTTCATTCCCCCCGACGTAAACGCCCAAATCTTTTGGCTCCGCAACCGCAAGCCCATGCAGTGGAATATCGAGGCCAAACGAGACATCAATGTTACACAACTATCCGAAGAACAGGTAGACCATATAGCGAAAGAACTCTTAAACAGCATAGACCATGAGAATCAAAATTCCGATTGACACCGCCCGGCGCAACGCCCTGATACTCTCGATGGCGGCGGGGGTACTCACCTTAGACGCACTCCCGGAAGCGCGTACCATGCTTCCCAAACTTGCCGCATGGTCGGAGTTCTGGCGCGGCATTGCCGGAACAGACGATGACGACACCATAGGCATACCTCTGAACCGGGAGGGCAAGATAATTATTCTGCAATCCCTGCAACGTGGGTATTTCTATCTCTCTGACTTCGGGGCCATAATCGAAGTAGAGGCGCAGAGAGAACCGTTTTTAGACCTCATGCAGGCCGCCACGGCAGCGGGTTCCGATGGGATGGGATTGGGATGTTGAATCTCGCGGCGGTGCGTTCGGAGTACTGACTATCGGAATGACGAGAGAGGAGTTGGCGGCACACTTTGACAACCTCGGCCGCAAGCGCGGAAAAGGAAACCCCAACCCCGGAGATTACCGACGCTTGGGGAGACCGGTTGAGTACGACGGCCCTGCCGATGGGAAGGGTGAGGACGATTGAGGAAAGCCCCGGATTTGGTGCGTCGCGCTTGCGCTTGACACATTGCCGTCCTCTCGTCGGTATCGACCACCGCACAATCAGCAAAGTGACTTAAATCGCCCGAAAAGGGGTAAAAACGGGGTTTGTTTTTTGAGCCTCTATCGAGGTACGGCGGGAAACTTCCGGAAGAATCGCCCAAACTTCCGGAATTTTCCCCGTTATTCCGGAAGAAACCCCGACTATTCCCGAAAAAAAGAGCCACCCGGCAAAGGTGGCTTTTCTTGTTCGACGGTTATCACAATCTTTGATAAGCTACAACGCCATCGCCGCCCGCATCCCTCTGATAACGTCGAGCCGTTTCAATAGTCGGGTGTCTTTCTGGGCGGTCTGTTTGTTGTACCGGGTCTGCATATTGATGAACAAATCTGCATCAATACCGAGGGCGGCCTCGACACGCAGGGAGAAATCGACCGACATAGGCCGCTTGCCGTTCAGTATCTCGTTGAGGGCGGTATGGGGCACACCCACCAACTCCGCAAATTGTCTCTGCGATATTCCACGTTCCTCTAATTCCTCTTTCAGCACCTCGCCCGGATGCGTCGGTTTGTACGGGGTCAGGTTGTTGGCGATCATTCTTGGATCGGTTCCCGGTAACGTTATCATGGCTGCTATCTTTTGTAGTGGTTTGACAATTCAATGATGTTGCACACGGTGGCCACCGGCTCGATCTCCCCTGTGACGGTGAACTCTATCCGGTACTGCGTATTGACCCGGACGGATGAAATCCCCGCCTTATCGCCTTTCAGCACCTCGTAGTGGAGCGAGGCGTGTTGGTAGAGGCTTTCCGTATCGACAGCCCCCGCCAACGTGTCAATACGGCGGCGGTATCGCTCAACAATATCGGGCTGGTAACGGTGTTTCTTGTCGCTCGCTTTGCCCACCTCGTACAACTCCCGGAGGTACTCTTTCTCAAATCGGATAATCATCGTGCGCTGAACTTACGCCACAAAGGTAGGGATTACTTTTGGTATTCACAAATAATGTGAATAAATTATTTTGCGGCGGGGTGGTTACGGGAGGGGGAGGGGCGGCGACCGTCGATGAAAATTTTGGGCGAGTGCGTTTTTCGATGGTTTCGAGGGGCGAAATCGGGTGTTTCCCCTCTTTGGGTTCTCTCTATAACCCAACAACTGCAAGATTAAGCACACGGTTTTGAACTTCGGGAATAGCTTCGCCTGACTGACGTGTGAAAGTCAGGGTCGCTATCCTCGCTGTGTCTGCACTGACTGAAGTGTCCGGCTCTCACAACGGGCGTGGATTATTCGCACTTCCCACGTTTCGGGTTCAAGGGGTGCGCCCCCTGCGTACAGGCTCCCGATTTCGCCTACCATTCCACTGTGTACGCATCCCTCCTGTGGATTGCCGAAATGCGCCGGACGTTGTATTGCTCCCGATGGACGCACTCGCGGGAAGCAAAAAGAAACTCCCCAAATGAGTGAGCATCCGGGGAGTTTTGGTGCTATGTTGGATTCCGTAGTGACACGGAAAAATAGCCTATGTACGCCGTGGTAGTGCTCACTCACTACAAGGGCAAAAGTAGGCGATAAATACCTGTTTTGCAAGTTTTCGAGGCGCTTTTTTTCAACTATTTTATGGATGGTTCGGAAGTCGTTGATAGTGACCGGGAAAAAATCAGTCAAACCACATTTCCACAACGCCTCCCGCCGCATGAATCTCTTTAATCCTGTCCAACCATCGCTGCTCCGTCTCGTTTTGGGGTGTACGCCGCCCAAATACAAGGTGGGAATAGACCTGACACGGCTCTAAATCCGGGTCGTTGGGGTCGTGTGGCCATCCAATCTCCCGCGCCAACTGATTTGTGTCGATTTTGGCGAGTTCTTCCGGTGGTATTTTGACAATCTTCGGCGGCGTGGTGGGTGATTGCTTTTTCATTGCTTTGCCTCCGCACTTAATCATCCTCTCCGGCCCGTCGATACCCGATCCGTTGCCGGGGTTTTTCCTCCACGGCTGGCCGGGCTGCCATTTCCTCGATAGCGGTGTAGAGTATGTCAATGTCCTTGCGGATGTCCTCGGACAGATCATTGACCGCTTTGAGATTGTCGTCGTCGTTGCGCTCCAAAAGCACGAGTTTTGCCCGGATTTCGGACAGTTCCGCCGTGATGGTTGCCGTAGATACCAAATAATGGCGCATCATCACGAAAGCCCGCATAATACCTCTGTTTATCTCGATTGCTGTCCCGGAGTTCAATACGCTGCTCAACATGGCAACGCCTAACTCACTGAAAGCAAACGGCAGATACTTGATGTTGCTCCCGCGCCCTCCGTTCAAGGTGCCAATTTGGCATCTTGAAAGTTCCTCTTTGGTGGGAGTGAACATAAAATCGTCTCCCTCAAAGCGTTCAATATTGCGCCTTACGGCTCGTTTCAGTTGTGCCGTCTCGATTCCATACAGTGCGGCTAAATCGAAATCGAGCATCACCCGGCGGCCCCGTATCTCGTAAATCTTGTTTTGGATTACCTGTAATTCCATAGCAAGTTAGTTTCTGGTTTCCTCAATCTCCCCAATAAACGCCTTGAGCGCGCTGATGCTGTCGAACCGGCGCAACTTCCCGTCGTAATCCACCACGGCCATGAAGCCGTCGCCTTTGGACGAGAACAACTCCGTAACATCCACTTCAAGTGCGGTGGCAATCTTTCGTAGGGTGTCAATAGTAGGATTGCCGTTAATCGAAGTCGATAGGCTAACCCTATTCACCCCCATAATGTCGGCAACCTGCTGTAATGTCACCCCTTTGGCCTTGCAGACCTCTTTTATTCTTAATTCCATGTGCGTAGTGTTATGTATTACGGCGACAAAGATAGGTAATTAATCTAAAATACTACACAAAAACCAAGAAAGTAATTTATAATACTAAAAAAGTTGCTCTAAAATTTGTTAGTTGTAATAGTTTATGTTACATTTGCAGGGTGACACGAAATACAAAACACTACAAACATCTAAAATTTAGAGCAATGAAAACAACCGAATTTGAGTAACATTATGGCGATGGCATGGCGGTTTTTCCGCATCACCGGCCAAGCGTTCGGCGAGTGCCTCCGTCTGGCGTGGCAGAACTTCAAACTCGTGGCGGCCATGCGCGCCCGTATCGTAAAATTCTATTTCCGCAAGGTAGACGGCTCGATCCGCGAGGCGTGGGGCACACTTCGCGCCGATCTGATCCCACCCACCACCGGCGATGACCGCAAGCGTAACGACACCGTACAAACCTACTTCGACACCGAGCGCGGCGAATACCGCTGTTTCAAGAAACTCAACCTCGTATCAATCAACTAATACCCCGGACATTATGGCACCAAAAATCCATCCCAACTCTAAGTGGCTAACCCCCTCGCAAGCTATGGCTCTTACCGGCCTTAGTCGTAGCACTATTCGCAGAATGATGACAGAAAGAGATGCAACGGGGCGTATTCCCGTGCGGTCGAAAGAGAATCCCCGCCGTCGCAGTCAGGGCGGTAGGCTGGCCCACCGAGGCGATCTTGAAACGAAAGTATTGCATTTCAACTGAAAATCCGGCTGGCGGGGACTGACATCCCCGTCGGCCACCACATTAATAACTCTTAAATCTTACTATTATGTGTCAAAAGCTAAACTCACTTACACACGTTCGCCCCGCGACGGGCAACCGCTCCACAAGCACGGCGGAGGCCGTGGGCCGGGTCAAATCACAACTTGAAAACAGCCGTATCGGCATCATCGAGGCCGTCGAGGAATGGGGCGGCAACGTCGGTGCGAGGCTGACGATCCTCGACCTGTTACAGTTGTTTCACAGCTACGTCGGGGTATGCGCCCACCTTGAAAAGCTGGCCGAAAATGGCGTACCCGATGCCACTTCCCGCCTCCCGAAATTCGAGTACCTGAACGATGTGGTTTACACCCTTTCGCAAACCCTCTCGCTCGTGTCAGTGGTTGGGCAATTCAGCGATAGCGCCGACCATCACGAGGCCGCTCTGAACCTCATCGACGAGGTTACGGGCGATTTGACACAATCTAACTCCCAATCCTAAACACTTCCGGCAATGGAAAAGACAATGTACAAAAATACCACAGAATCCGCATTAACCCAGGGTGGCGTCGATCAACTCGAAGTCCTCTTACATTGGTTTTGGAACAATAGTGGACTGGCCGATGTTACTCCCGTCTTAATGGATGCAATCGACGGTTACGTGAGAATGTACACGACCAACCCGCACGGCATGCAAGAACCCGGCAACTTCATACACGCCGTTTCTGAAATCCTGCAACTGAAAGAGCAACTTGTCGGCATAATGGACGAAGAAAAGCCGTGGAATTGGGTCGAAGCCCCCAAAGGGTGGGCGTTACCCTCAAAGCCGTAACCCGCCAGAACCCCACCGAAAGACCGCCCCCGCCGGGCGGTTTTTCTTTGCCTCTGTCTCAACCTGCGACCACCTGTCTAATCGACCGAGTGCCGCCGATTGACACATTGGTGTCATCACGGCGCAATCCGTGAACGTTCCGGTAATGATACCGGAATGATACCGCCGTGACCTCGACGTGTACACGAAACAGTACGGAAACGGCAGGGAAACATCCTACGCCGTTGAGCCTCCGACCATTGCGAGCGCACCCTCGAATTGGCAGATACACGGAGGAAACACCCAAATCTACACAGCCAACCGCTTGTAACCGTGACAGCTATCGGGGCGGGTTACACGATAGCCAAACGCAACCCAAACAGTAACCCAAAGGAAACCCAGACCGAACCCACCGCGACAAGTAGGCATATATTGCCTATTATGTGCTTGCCGGCACGTTGTCCAGTCGGTGTGTTGCCATCCCTTGTAAGCGTCAGGGTGTCAGGCTGGGAGGTGTGTTGTTTGCTGTGTTCTGGCCCGGCTCCCGGTGGCAGGGTGGCATCACCTTGACACCATCGGAACCGGAGCGGCGACGTGCGGCTCGACGGAGGTAAAAAGGAACAGGGACTAACCGTAATTAGTCCCTGTTTTAGTCCCTTTCATTCGTAGGTAATTGTAAATCAACCTACATTGTGGAGAATACGAGAGTCGAACTCGTGACCTCTTGCATGCCATGCAAGCGCTCTAGCCAACTGAGCTAATCCCCCTTAAGTGAGAGCAGAACAAACTTGTTTGTTTTGCCGAGCGTTTGGGGACATCACGCGGAGCGTAATCCCCCAATGCGGATGCAAAGATAACGCAAGATTTGCAATTTGCAAATCTTCGGGTTATAAATTTTTGAGGTAGGCGGTGATTACGGCAGTGAGGGCGGCTGTCTCGGTGCGGAGGCGGCTGTGGCCGAGCGAGATAGGTATGAACCCGCTGCGCAACGCCAGCGCCACCTCTTCCTCGGTGAAATCGCCCTCGGGGCCGATCAGTATGAGTACGTCGACGCCGCGCGGCAGTGCCTCGGTGATCGGGATTCTGGATCGCTTAGGGTCTTCGGCCATCGCAATGGCGGGGGGGGCTACCTCTTGCGGCTGCCGGGGTGGTTGCTCCTCTCTGCAATGAGCGATAAGTTTCACCCCCTCGAAAGGCCGAACCACCAACTCGCGAAAAGGCGTCAGCGGCGCCAACTCGGGCAGATACGCCTTTAGCGATTGTTTCATGGCGCTCACCACTACCTTCCCTGCGCGTTCGGGCCGGAACACGCGCCTCTCGCTGTTCGAGCACTCGATCGGCACGACGGCGTCGATCCCCACCTCGGTGGCCTTCTCGAGGAACCACTCGAACCGGTCGCTGTTCTTTGTCGGCGCCACGGCCATAGTGAGCCGATAGTTCCGTGCGCCGAATCCGTGCGTCTCGCTCTCGACCTGCAGCACGCACCCGCGAGGGTCGGCTCGCTCGATGCGGGCGGTGTAGACTCCTCCGCGGCCGTCGACCAGATCGATCCGGTCGCCCTCACCCAAACGCAGCACACGTACACAGTGGCGGCTCTCCTCTTCGGACAGCGTGTGGAGCGGCGAATTTATTTCGGGAGCGTAAAATAGTTGCATAAAAAATCCATACCTTTGTGTGATCGAATAGGTGATCGGACAAAAATAGCTAAAAAACCTCTATATCATGGCACTCAATTCCAAATTCAGACTGCTTCTGGCCGCCGTCGCCCTGTGTGGGGCGGTGTGTGCGGGTAGCTGCAACAAAAAATCAGCCGACATGGGTAATCCTTTCTTCACGGAGTGGACAACTCCTTTCGGGGTGCCTCCTTTCGAGGATTTGCGCCCCGAGCACTACAAGCCCGCTTTCATCGAGGGCATGCGCATCCAGCGGGCCGAGATCGACTCGATAGTGGCCAACACCGCCGCGCCGACTTTCGAAAATGTGATTGCGGCCTACGACCGCAGCGGTGAACTATACGGCACGGTGGGCCGGGTGTTCGGCGCCGTCTCTTCGGCCGACACGAACGACGACCTTGAGGCGATCAAAGCCGAGATGTCGCCATTGCAATCGGCTCACAGCGACGCCATAGCCCTCGACGAGGGGCTGTTCGCAAAGATCAAAGCGGTCTATGACAACCGCACCGCAGCCGGCCTCGATGCCGCCCAAATCCGTCTCACCGAGAGGGTCTACCAGCGCTTTGTGCGCAATGGAGCGCTGCTCCCGCCCGCCGAGAAAGAGGAACTTAGCAAGATCAACGAGGAGCTCTCACTGCTGAGCATACGTTTCGACAAGAACAACCGCGACGCCGTCAACGACTACCGACTGGTGATCGACCCCGCCGACGCCACCGGCCTCCCCGCCGGAGTGAGGGACAGGGCCCGCAGCCGCGCCGAGTCCGAGGGATTGGGTGCCGAGCAGCTCGCTTTCAACCTCTCCAAGCCGAGTTGGATACCTTTTCTCACCTACTCGCCGAAGGAGGAACTGCGCCGCCAGTTATATACGGCGTGGCTCGAGCAGTGCGCCGAGGGAAGCGCGTTCGACAACACTCAGATCATCAACGATATTATTCGCTTGCGCACGCGCCGCGCCCATCTGCTCGGTTTCGAGAGTTTTGCCGACTTCCAACTCGATGACAAGATGGCCAAAACCCCGGCGCGTGTCTACGAATTCCTCGACGGCATTTGGACTCCCGCCCTTGAGAAAGCCACCGAGGAGCGCGACGAAATGCTCGCTCTCAAACGGCGCGAACTCAGCGACTCTACCGCCGTGCTCAACTCGTGGGACTGGTGGTACTACGCCGAGAAGGTGCGCAAGGATCGTTTCAACTTCGACGAAGAGCAGGCGCGCCCCTACTTCTCGCTCGAGAACGTGCGTTCGGGCATATTCAAGCTCTGCAACAAACTGTGGGGCATATCGTTCCGCCCAATCGTCGCCCCGGTATACCAAAAGGACGTGTCGGTGTACGAGGTGTTGGACGCCGACAACAGCCACCTCGGGGTGATCTACATGGACTTCTTCCCGCGGCCCGGCAAAAGCTCCGGCGCGTGGTGCGGAACCTACCGGTCGCAGGGCTACACTGCTGGCGGTGAACGCATCTCGCCCATAACGAATATTGTGTGCAACTTCACCGAGCCGAGCGGTTCCACCCCGGCGCTGCTGTCGCTCGACGAGACCGAAACGTTTTTCCACGAGTTCGGCCACGCGCTGCACAACCTCTTCTCCGACGTACCCTACCGCGGGCTGCAGGGTACCGAGCGCGACTTCGTGGAGCTTCCCTCGCAGATCATGGAGAACTGGGCATTCGAACCCGCGCTGCTTGCTGAGTATGCCATCCACTACCGCTCGGGCGAGGCTATTCCCGCACGCACAGTCGAACGGATCGCTTCGAGTTCTCTGTTCAACCAGGGTTTCATGACGGTGGAACTGTTGGCCGCGTCGCTCTCCGACATGGACATCCACACTCAGAAAGAGTACACGCCGTTCAACGTTGCCGATTTCGAGAAGTACGCCCTGTTCACCAAACGCGGGCTGATCCCCGAGATCGAGCCGCGCTATCGCTACCCTTACTTCAGCCACATCTTCGACGGCGGCTACTCTGCCGGATATTACAGCTACATCTGGGCCGAGGTGTTGGATAAAGATGCCTACGCGGCGTTCGAGGAGAGCGGCGACATATTCTCGCGCAAGGTGGCCGAAGATTTCCGCCGCAAGATACTTGCACCGCGCGGCTCGCGCGACGGGATGGACTTGTATCTCGACTTCCGCGGCGCCGAACCCTCGCGCGAACCACTCATGCGTGGCCGCGGCCTGCTGAAGGAAAACCTGCCGATCGACTCGCTCATCGCCCGCCGCATGCGCGAACTCGCCTCCCGTCCCCAAACACCTCCCGCCGACAGCGTTCTCCGCCAGATACTCGGCGAGTGAGGCCGGAGAGCCGCCTCGCGCAGCAAGCGCTACGAAAGCAGATTCTGCCGGACGTCCGGCAGAATNNGAATATCGCCGGGCGTTTATCGAGAGAGGGAGCCGGAGCGCGTTTCCACTCGGCGATTGAAAGAGTGAGGATGAACTCACTCGGGGCCGTAATGTCGGCCGCAACGGTCAGGCGCGTCTCGGGCGCGCACGCCGCGAGCAGATCGGCGAAAAGCCGCCCGCTGC
>DBDQ01000106.1:0-153 GCA_002293665.1 Alistipes sp. UBA928
TCGAATCCCAGCGCCGCGAACTCGTCTGCATGGTCGTGCAGCAGCCCGGCGTCGTCGGCCGAGAGTGCCATCCGTTCGGGGAACAGCAACTTCTGGGTTGCGCTGTGGCCGCTGCCCACCATGGTGCGCAAACGGTCGAAAAGCACCGCCTCG
>DBDQ01000106.1:163-2866 GCA_002293665.1 Alistipes sp. UBA928
CGCCACAAAAACCCCGCCATAGAGTGCTGCCGCGTAGCCATCGCCTATGTTCATTGCTCCCGAAAAAGCCTCCG
Source organism: Alistipes sp. UBA928 (assembly GCA_002293665.1). Classification (GTDB taxonomy): domain Bacteria; phylum Bacteroidota; class Bacteroidia; order Bacteroidales; family Rikenellaceae; genus UBA940. Next base: position 238 of record DBDQ01000106.1, read on the forward strand.
GTGCCGACAGCTCCTCGAAAGTTCGCTGGGGATCGTCGCCCGACGAGGATATGTATTCGAACTCCGAAGCCTCGTGTGCGGGAAATTCCACTCCCGTGAAGGAGTGACTGCGTTGCGGGAGGTCGACGGGATGGACGTATTGTGTAAAGGGATTATACGCCCGGTCACGAACCTGGGCGGGCTCGCGAAGGGTGGGGTAGGTGCTCGTTTCACTGCGCCCCAGTACCGGTATTTCGAGCCGCTCGTCGCCGTCGAAATCCATNNGCTGTCGAAATCCATCATCGGCACCGCGCCCGACTTGGCGAGCGTTTCTCTGACGGCGGCGTTGATTATCTGCCACACCGCGGCGCCGTTCGTGAACTTCACCTCGGTTTTTTGCGGATGGACGTTCACGTCGATCTCCTCGGGGTCGATCTCGAGATAGAGAAAGTAGGGCGGCTGGATGGAGGCGGGGATCAGCTTGTCGTAGGCCTGCACCACCGCCTTGTGGAAGAACGGGCTTTTGAAGAAACGGCCGTTGACGAACAGGAACTGCTCCCTGCACCGCTGCCGTGCCGCCTGGGGCCTGCCCACGAAACCGCTCACACGGACGAGCGATGTGGTTACGCCCACTTCCAACAGTTTGGGCGCCGCGCCCTTGCCCGCTATGCCCACCACCCGTTGGTGGAGGCTTCCGGCCGGCAGGTCGTACACCGGTGCGTTGTCTCTCCACAGCGTGAACCCGACTTCGGGGTGGGCGAGTGCTACGCGCTGGAACTCGGTGATTATGTGGGTCGACTCGGTGGTGGCTTTATCCAAGAATTTTTTGCGCGCCGGGACGTTGTAGAACAGGTTCCTGACCCAGATTTGCGTTCCGCGCGGTGCGGCCACCGCGTTTTGGCCCGCGAACGTGCCGCCGTTGATCTCGAGGCGCGTGCCGAGTTCGGCCTCCTCGTAGCGCGTGTGCATTTCAAGGTTCGACACCGCAGCGATCGACGCCAGCGCCTCGCCACGGAAGCCGAAGGTCATGAGGGTGTAGATGTCGTCCACCGACGATATTTTGCTCGTTGCGTGCCGCTCGAAGGCCATTCGTGCGTCGGGTGGCGTCATGCCGCAGCCGTCGTCCTTGATCTGGATCAGCTCGCGGCCGCCGTCGCGGAAGTGAACCGTGATCGAGGTCGCCCCCGCATCCACGGCGTTCTCCATAAGCTCCTTGACAACCGATGCGGGGCGGTTGACCACCTCGCCGGCTGCGATCTGATTCGCTACGGAATCGGGTAGGAGCTTTATTCGCGACATATCTCTTATTTGAAGTAGAACATCCAGATAAAGAAGACTATGGCAGCGAGTATGACTATGAGCACCGGGATGCTTTGGGCTTTGCGGCGCCTTTTTCGCATCACGTCCGAGGCGTGGGCTCCGCGCCGGGCCGAGATGTGTTCGCGCAGGAAAGCACCGGGCACGTAGTTCTCGTCGGGCACATCCTTGCCGGCAGCCAGGGCCGCGTCGCGTTCACGCTGGGCGGGGGTGCGGTATCTGTCGCCCAGAACGATCTTCTTACGCTCCTCGCGCGCCTCGGCCTCGGGATCGTAATAGCGCGGGATGTAGTTGAAACCCCGCGGTTTGCGCTGATTGAAAAAGAGTGCTGCCATGTCGCTTATTTTGTTTTTCGGTTCATCCACTCCTCACGCGTGAGGCGGCTGATGTGTTGCGTGACTGTGCGGCCAACGAGCGGCCAGTGTTTCTGTTCGGTGCGCACGTGGTGGAATCCGCACTTTTCGCCCACCCGGCGCGACTTGTCGTTGCCGTCGAACCAGCCGCACCAAAGCGTGGTGATGCCTTGCTCCTCGAATGCGTGGCGGATGAGTTCGCGCGTTGCCTCGGTAGTGTAGCCCCGGCCCCAGTGGGGTTCGCCGATCCAGTAGCCGATCTCGGCCTCGTCCCCGGGCAGCAATAGGTTGCTTGCCGGGCCCTTCATCAGGCCTATGCTGCCCACGGCGCGGTCGTCGGGTTTTATCGCGATCGCGTAAGTTCCTTCGGCCGAGAGAATATTGCGAATGATCTCGCGGCTGTTCTCCACGCCCGTATGCACCGGCCAGCCCGCTATCGGTCCGATGTTCGGGTTCCGGGCGTATTCATACAGACTCTCCGCGTCGGTCTCCCTCCACGGCCGCAGCACCAGCCTCTCTGTTCTCAACTCGTTCATTATCTGAAGAAACTGCGCATTCTCTCGAAGATGTTTTGGGGCGTTTGGGCTCCGGGGCCGGAGGCGCTGCCGTTGGGGGCTTTGGCGAAGGCTCCTTTTCCGTCGAGGCTTTCGATGGCTTTGCGTTCGTCGGCCGACAGTTTCGAGGGTACCGCGATGTCGATCACCACCAGAATGTCGCCCGTGCCGTAGCCGTTGATTTCGGGCAGGCCCTTGCCTTTGAGGCGCAGCACCTTGCCCGCCTGGGTTCCTGCCTCGATCGTGATCTTGGCCTTGCCGTCGATGGTGGGTACTTCGGCAGTGCCGCCCAGCAGCGCCGTGGGCACTGTGATGTTGAGCGTGTGGAGCAGGTCTACGCCGTCGCGCTGCAACTGCGGATTGCGCTCCTCTTCGATTAGTACCAGCAGGTCGCCGTTCACGCCGCCGTGGCGCGCGGCGTTGCCC
>DBDQ01000095.1 GCA_002293665.1 Alistipes sp. UBA928
TCAAGGCCGACCCGTTCCAGATTCTCGACCGCAATGGCGTTGGTCAACTCATCCGCGAGGCTGTGTTCAAAGGCCGCGGCACGAAAGATCATTTGAAATGCGGCATCTGCGGCGAACACGGCGGCGAACCCTCGTCGGTCGAGTTCTGCCACTTCGCGGGGCTCAACTACGTGTCGTGCTCGCCCTTCCGCGTACCCATTGCCAAACTCTCAGCTGCCCACGCCGCCCTGAGCGAGCAGTAGGGTAGTAATACCACAAAGATAAGAGAGCCCCGAAATTATTTCGGGGCTCTCTTATCTTTGTGTAAGCTATTTTACGGTCTTCTCCTGAGAACTCTGCGGCGAAGATTGGAGCCATCCACTCAACCTGCATCACCCGAGTCGATAAACCTACCCATCTCTTCGTGGGATATAACACGACTGGCGCGATAGTCTTCCAATCCCTTAATGGCGGCTGCAATACGCTCCTCGCGTGTATGTGCAAGTCCGGGAATGCGGTCAGGAACCTGAGCAGGCATTTTTTTCGATAATGTAGTTATTTTTTTCGAGATTTGAGCCAAAGCTGCGTGCTGTTGAATATCGTCTGCCAAAGGACGTATGCGGCGGGAGCTATCGAGCTCACGGGGTTGAGATAGCTTTGGGCGAGCCATATCGCCAAAACGGTGTTTTTCTGTCCCAGCGCCTGTCCGCCCGCCATCGTTTCGCCGTAGCGTCGGCCGATCCACTTCCCGGCGAAAAACTGCACGAGACACAGCACCAGCGACACGCCGGCCAGCGAGAGTCCCTTCGCCAAACTAAGCTGCGACTGTGTGGCGACAAAGTTCACGACCTGCGCCGTGGTGGTGGTCAGCGCCACGATCCACAGATAGAACGACACCATTCCGAGCCGTTGAATACCATCGGTAAGGCGCGGCGCGATCCGCCGGAGCACGAGCGCCGCCACGAACGGCATCACGATCACCGGGATCACCCGACCGAGGATAGTGGCGAACTCCTCCCCGAACGACATCTCGCCCGAAGGGTTGACTATCAGAAAGAACAGCGGCGCAGTCAACGCCACGGCAAAATTGACCACAAGCGAATACGAAAGCATCGTCGGCACCCGAGCGCCGAGCATCGAGGCGACCACCACTGCCGACGAAGCCGTCGGTGCCAGCACGCATATCATAGCGCCCTGCGCCACATCGACGTCGAACAGCCGCACCAAAGCGTAGGCCGCTGCGCTCACAACCATCTGGAACCCCAACAGCGCGGCATGCAGTCCCGTGAGGCGCATCTCGCGAAGCCTCACTCCGCAGAACGGAATGAAAAGCATTGCAAAGATCAGGTAGGGCGTCAGAAACCCCCACTGTCCCAGTTGGTGGTGGAACACTCCCCCGACGATCATCGCCGCGGGCATCATGAATGTCCGAAGGTTGCCGTTCGACATCACTTTCAGGCGAGCAGTTCGCGAACTTTTGCCGATATGCGGCCCCCGTCGGCCTGTCCTGCGAGGCGTTTCGAGGCGACTCCCATCACACGGCCCATATCCTGCGGTCCCGATGCGCCCACCTCGGCTATCACAGCCCGGAGCGCAACGACAAGTTCGTTGTCCGACAGCGCACGCGGCAGAAACTCACGCAGCACTTCGACCTGCGCCATCTCTTCGTCGGCGAGGTCGGCGCGCCCCTGTGTGCGGTAGATTTCGGCCGACTCGGCACCCTGTTTGGCGAGCTTGCCGATGATTTTGAGCGTGTCGGCATCGGGCAGCTCGTCGATGCTCACACCGGCGGTCTTTGCCTCGAGGATGTACTTTTTCACATTGCGCAGGGCGGCGAGGCGAATGGGCTCCTTGGCCTTCATTGCCTCCATGATCCCCTGGCTGATCTGTTTTTCGAGTGTCATTTTCGTTTGGTTATTATTGTTAGTCCAATTATCGTGAAAAGGGCGTTCATTATGAGCAGTTCATAGCCGAAACGGTAGCCGCCCAGCCACGCCTCGGAGCCGAGGTCGAGCACGAGGCACAGCGCCGGCGAGACGATCGCTACGAGCGGCACCAGTCGATCGTTCACCTTGCGCCGAGTGGCCATGCCAAAGGCGAACATTCCCAGGATCGGGCCGTAGGTGTAGCTCGCCAACACATACACGGCGTCGATAACGCTGGTGTGGGCCAGCGCCCGGAAAGCCATGATGACCGCCGCCATTGCCACGGCCATGCCTGCGTGTACCCTACGCCGCGTGCGAGCCAACCGTGCACCCATATCACTTTCTTCGGCACATTTAAATCCTCCGTCGGCGTTCCGACTCCAAATATCGACCGTGAAAGAGGTCGTGAGAGCCGTGAGAGCCGACCCCGCCGCCGAGTATGTCGACGCGATCAGCCCCAGCGCGAAAACCACACCCACCACTGGCGGAAGTCCTCCGGCCGTCGCCACGAAAGGGTAGAGTTCGTCACCGGTGGCCGGAACCGCAAGTCCGCGCGCCCCGACGTAGAGGTTGAGCAGCACACCGAGCCCGAGGAACATGGCGATCACGACGAACTGCGCAATGCCGCTCGCCACAAAGTTCTTCTGCGAGTCGCGCGGAGTGCGGCAACTTAGCGGCAACTGCATCATATCCTGATCGAGGCCCGTCATGGCGACCACAATGAACAGCCCCGAGAAAAATTGCTTAAAAAAATAGCGCCGGTCGTTTACATCGTCGAAAAACCACACGCGCGACATACCGCTGTCTCTCACGGCCGCCACCATCTCCCCGAAGTCGAACCCCAATTCGCGCGCGATGAACCATATCGAGAGTCCTACGCTCGCCAACAGGCACAGCGTCTTCAATCCGTCCGTCCACACTATCGCCCTCACACCACCGCGACGGGTGTAGAGCCACACAAGCCCCGGCAGCAGCAGCGCGTTCACGGCGAACGGCACCCCGAGAGGATCGAATACGAGCAGTTGCAACACCAGGCACACAAGATAGACCTTGAGGCCCGCGCCCAACAGCTTGCTCACAAAGAAAAACCACGCCCCCGTGCGATGGCTCGCCTCGCCGAACCTCTCGTCCAAATATTCGTACACCGACACCACGCGCCTCCGGTAGAGCATCGGCACCAGCACGTATGCGATCACAAGATAGCCGCACACAAACCCCATCGCCATCTGAAGGTAGGCCCAGCCGCTCGCTCCCACCATGCCAGGCACCGACACGAATGTTACCCCCGACATGGGCGCTGCGATCATGCCCAGCGCCACGGCCCACCACGGCGAACGGCGGTTGCCCGTGAAGAAAGTGGCGTTGTCGGCCCTGCGTCCCGTCCACCACGCCACGGCAAAAAGAAGGGCGAGGTAACAGGCGGTGGTGGCGATTATGGCGTACGGCGACATTTTTGAGTTAAGAGTGATGCTATCTGATCTTCAGGGGTTGAATGATGGTAAAAGTTTCGCCGTTGTAGGGCGATTCGCTTACTATGCGAATTGCTTTCACGGGACGATCCGGGGTGAGAGTTGCCTTCAGATCGTGCATGCGGGCGGCAGTCTCGAAAGTCGAACCGTCGTAGCTCACCTCGACCCGCCCGACGGGGACGCCTCCTCGTTGCAGGTGATCGTAACCCGTCTTGATGTCGATGCGCGATGCCGTGACCGGCTCGGCAAACGTCCACAGCAGCCAGTCGCCCTCACCCACGGAGCGGGTGGTGCGCGCGGCGCCCGAATAGCCCGACACCCGCGAGAAAGGATCGCGTTCACGCGCTGTCATAGAACTTGTGAAACTCACGGCAGGAGTCTTCAGCCGCGCGAGGCCGGGATCGGGCACAGGCTCGGCGGCGCGGTAAGCTATGCCCATCGCCGCAAGGCGTTCGAGATGCGACGGGGCGTCGTCAAAACCTCCGGGCCGCGGCGAACGCTGCGTCAGACGCCGCTCGAAATCGTCCCATGAGCGCCGCGTGGCGGGTGCCCATCCCACCTCGGCGAGGGCGCACACACGCGGAAAAAGTTGGTAGTCGACGTAGCCGGGCCCGTTCTCAAGACCGAGTTCGTGAAAAAGCGTTGCCTCCACGCCGCGAAGGTTGGCCTGCGCGGCAGTGGTGAACCCCAGCGCCGCCGGCGAGAACGAGTAGACCTTCTCGAGGGTCACTATCCCCGCCCAGATGTGGCCAATGTCGCGCGGCGACTGACGCATGTCGAAGTAGAAGTACTCGCCCGCGCAGACTACGGTGGGGTAGCCGTCGGCGGCCACGCGCTTCGCCGCGGCAAGGCTTTCCCATCCCCACACCGTGGTCGATCGTGCTATTCCGCCACCCGCCGCGGCTTCGTTCCACACCCCGGCGTTCTTGCCGTGACGTGCGGCGATCTCTATGACCCGCGCCATGAAAATATCCTGCAAACGCGCCGCGTCGGTAATACCCCGCTCGGCCATCAGCGCCTTGCAGTGGGGACACGCCCGCCACGCCCCCGTCTCCACCTCGTCGCCGCCGAGGTGGAACGTCTTCGAAGGAAATAGCGCCGCCACCTCGCGGATTATGCTGTCGAGCATGGCGTAGTTCTCCTCGCGCGCCACACACCACACGTTGCGCGTGTCGTAGCCGCCGCTCGCGGTGAGGTCGGGCGTGTAGCCGCACAGTATCTCGGGGTAGGCTATGGCTGCTGCGCGGCTGTGGCCCGGCAGGTCGATCTCCGGTATCACCTCCACTCCGCGCACGGCGGCGTAGGCCACCACTTCGCGAATCTCGTCTTGGGTGTAGAAGCCGCCGTACTTCGTGTCCCACTCGCCGTAGACCGGGAATACGGGTGAGTCTCCACCCCTCCATGCTCCGATCTCGGTCAGCCGCGGGTAACTTTTTATCTCAATGCGCCACCCCTCGTCGTCGGCCAGATGCCAGTGGAATTTATTGATCTTGTGGCGAGCGATGTTGTCGATCAGGCGCATCACCTGCTCCTTGGGCACGAATGTGCGCGCCACGTCGAGCATCACGCCACGATACTCCATCGCCGGCCAGTCCTCGATTGTGACGACGGGCAGTGTGAACTGTGCCGAAGGTGTGCCGGTACTGCCGCTGTAAACCTCTGCCGGAAAGAGTTGCATCAGCGTCTGGATGCCGTTCCACACCCCGCCGTAGTCGCGGCCCGCCACTACTACGCGTTCGGGTGCCACGGTGAGACGGTAGCCTCCGGCGGGAAGATCGCTCGCACCGTCGAGAGTCAGTCGCACACGCCCTCCGGGGATCGCCCCTTCGAGGTAATCTGCGAGTGGTGCAAGTTCGCCGTGGGTCGCCTCGATCACCCGGTAGGGTATCAGCGCCACGAATCCCTCGCCCCATTCTACCGAGACCGGTTGCGGGATTAGGTTTTGTGCCGCCGCCGGAGCTGTACACAGCAGTGCGAGCGCACCGAATATGCCTAATGTTCTATTCATATATAAGATATGGTTTTCGTTGTGAGGTAAAACCGGCGACGTCGGGCGCCCAGCGCGCGCGTATCTCATCGGCCGTGGCGCCGCTCTCTATCATCTGGCGCACCCAGCCGACCCCCATCAGGTTCTCGAAGAACGTGGAGAGAAATTTCTTACCGCCCGGAGTGTCGCCTACTGCCCGGTAAGCGTCGATCAGATACGAAAGGTCTATTCCCGCCGCAGTCACCGCCTCGTCCGTCGGCGTGCGCCGCAGATCTACCACCGTGCCGTCGGGATAGGTGAGGCGTTGGAACGGCGCGTCCGTCCCGCGCCCAACGCTCACCCCCGTCGCCTCGAAGTAACATAGCGAAGGGTAGAGCCTCACGGCGCGCATCGTAGGCAGCGCGGGCGACGGGGCGATGGGCAGATCGTAGCGCGAGGCCCGTGTCCACCCCTCGCACTCCACGACGGTGAGGTCGCACTGGCGTAGCCCGTCGAGCCACCTCTCGCCGTTTATCATGCGCGCGAGTTCACCCAGCGTCATGCCGTGCAAAACGGGTATCGGGTGCATGCCCACGAACGAACGGTGGCGTGCGACGTCGAGCAGCGGCCCGTCGACCCCCATCAGCGCGTTGGGATTCGGGCGGTCGAGCACCACGAAGGGTATCCCCTCGGCGGCACACGCCTCCATCACATAGTGC
>DBDQ01000111.1:0-2744 GCA_002293665.1 Alistipes sp. UBA928
GCCCTTGATGCCGAGCACGCACGCTCCCTCGCACTGGGTCTCCTGGGGGCAGACGCGGCCGCATACCGACGGCAGCAGCGAGTCGCGCGAGATGATGTCGGCCGCGGCGGCGAAATCGCCCTCGCGCACGCGTTCTATAAATTGTGGGATTTGGATCGACACGGGGCACTGTGCCATGCAGAACGGCTTCTTACACTGGATGCAGCGCGACGCTTCGAGGCGCGCCTCGTCGGGGGTGAATCCGTAACTTACCTCTTCGAAATTTGACGCCCTGGCCACGGGATCCTGCTCGCGGGCGTTGAGTCTTGCTATCTTGTTTGCCATATTGCTATTTATCGAGACCTATTTTACATTTGTGACCGGACTGAACGGCCTGACCGGCGGCGGCCGCTTCGAAATTGCGGTACATGGTCTGGCGACGCATGGCCTCGTCGAAATCGACCAGGTGGGCGTCGAACTCGGGGCCATCGACGCAGGCGAAGTAGACCTGGCCGCCCACCGTCACGCGGCACGCTCCGCACATGCCAGTGCCGTCGACCATGAGTGTGTTGAGACTCGCGATCGTAGGCAGGCCGTAGTTGGCGGTGGTGCGCGCCACGAACTTCATCATTACCATCGGGCCGATAGTCACAACTTCGTTGTAGGTTTTGGCGCGGTTGTCGATCAGCTCGGCTATGAGGCCCGTGACAAGGCCGTGATAGCCTGCGCTGCCGTCGTCGGTGGCGAGGTAGAGGTTGTCGCACACAGCGCGCATCTCGTCGGTGAGGATCAGCAGGCCGGCGCTCCTTGCGCCTACTATAACGTCGACCGCCACTCCCCTCTCGTGGAGCCACCTGACCTGCGGATATACCGGCGCAGCGCCGACTCCTCCCGCGACGAACAGGAACTTTTTACGCGCCAGCTCTTCGGGCGACAGATGGATGAACTCCGACGGACGGCCCAACGGCCCCGCGAAGTCTGCCAGGTGGTCGCCTTCGTTCAGAGCGTTAAGGCGGCGCGTGGTGGCGCCTACGGCCTGGGTTACGATAGCCACCCACCCCGCGGCGGGGTCGTAGTCGGCGATCGTAAGGGGTATGCGCTCTCCGTCGTCGGAGACTCTGACTATAACGAACTGTCCGGGTCGGGCGGCTCGCGCCACCCTTGGCGCCTCGATGCGCATGAGCACTGTGTCGGGCGTCAACTCTCTTTTGTGTAGTATTGTAAAACTCATAACTTTTGCTGAGGTTGCTATTTTCTGAGGATTGCGGATATGCGTATCTCGCGCGTGGGGCGCATGGGGTCGTCGACCACTATGGCGATGGCGGCCTGCACCTCGCCCGGTTCGTAGCGGCCCGAGTAGAACATCACCTCGAACGGCAACGAGGCACCGGGGGCCAACGTCATGCCCTCGCGCAGTGTGGTTTGGAGCCCTGCCGGAGAGGTGACGCTGCGGATGTGGAGCTCGGCCGAGCCTTCGTTCGATGCCGTCAGACGGAATGTGTAGGGTATGGTGCGCTGGCGAACCTCGCCGAAGTCGTGGAACATGGCGTCGAAAAAGAGTTTCGGAGCGCCGGCTGTGTCGACCCCTTCGAAGTTGTCGATGCCTGTGGCGGAGGTGTATATGGTTTTGGAGGACTGAGTGCCGTCGACCACCGGACGTACCACGTCGACCATCGGGCCGTAGGCGGTTTGTCCGCTCAGGTCGTAGGTGAAGGTGATGTCGCCACGGCAGCCGCCGCACAGCGACTCGGGGGCGTGGATGGACAACAGGCCGCTCTGCTCGTCGTTTTGGAAAGCGAGCGTCACGGGTTCGGTCGACGTGTTGGCCCAGCGTGCCACCATCGACGAGGTGCTGCCCTGGGCCACCGAGCGGAACGCCAGCAGTGTAGTGGAGATCCTCAGACCGCCGCCCATGTCGTGGGGATAGTCCTCCTCGACGGTGCGCGGACGCGGGATCACGTTGCCCGTGACGGTGAGGTACTCGCGGTATTTTCCGCCGCCGCTCACCACAGTTACGATCTTAGAGAATTCGCCCGGCATGCCGCGCGGGTCGAACACAACGTCGATGCGGGCCGTGGCTCCGGGGGCGATCGGGGTTCGGGGATAGTCGGGCGTGGTGCAGCCGCACGAGGTTGCCACGCGGTCGATGGCCACGGGGGTGTCGCCGCGGTTGGTGAACTCGAAGGTGTGGCTCACAGTGCCGCCCTCCTCGCGGATTGCGCCGAAGCTCCACCCGGTGACAGCGAAACGCAGGGGAGCGGACTCCAGTCCCGTCGGTTGGGCGAACGATACGGCCGGCGTAAGTGTCACGGCCAGTGCGGTTAAGAGTATGTGTCGTATTTTCATGCTGTGCAAAAATATATAAAATCATCGAAAAAATGGTCTCAAAAATTTTGTGGGAATGAAAATTGCCGTATATTTGCACTCCGAAACGAGCAACGCCGGTGCGGCTTTAATTATCCGGAGCAGTTTTGAACTTGCAGAGTCGGCGCGGTTTTTTACCGGGGCGGAGTTGGTTTCGGAAAAACATTCCTCTTTAGCTCAGTCGGTTAGAGCACCTGACTGTTAATCNNAAGTCCTTGAAGAGGAGCCCGGGGGATATTGCCGAGAGACAGGCGATTGAGTCCAAAAAGAAATAAGGAGTCGCGATGGAAATCGTGACTCCTTATTTCTTTTGGAAATGCAGGGGGGCAAGGAGGAACCTACTGTTTTTCGAGAATGAAACCGTATTTATATGGCCGGTTTCCGTCGATCGTGTAGGCGTC
>DBDQ01000111.1:2816-2947 GCA_002293665.1 Alistipes sp. UBA928
AGATCGGCTTCGGTGTAGGGCCACACGCGGAAGCAGAGCGGTTCGAGGCCAGTCACCCTGATCGTCGCGGCGTCGCTATCCGCCGGGCCCTCGGCACCCGTGAGCGAGAACCACCGCACGTCGCAGCGGTT
>DBDQ01000111.1:2966-3487 GCA_002293665.1 Alistipes sp. UBA928
GACGAGCGCACCCGTCTTGCGGTCTGGATAGTTCTCGTGAGGGCCGCGGCCATACCACTCCACGCGATCCATGCCGCGCGGAACGAGCATGCGCATCCCGAACTTGGGCATCAGCGGGATCGAGTCGTGGAGCGGTTCGTAGCTCGCCTCCACCTGAAGTTTCCCGCTGCCCGAGGCGGTATACCTGAGCCTGTATGCGGCGCCGACGGGGAGCGTCATATCGAACTCCACCACGGCAAGGCCGTGCTCCACACTGCTTTTAACACCCTCTACCACCCGTTCAGCACCGGCATTGCGCCAAGCCCCCAGGCGGCGATCGTAGCGGTTGCGGCGCTGGTTTTCGTTGGCGGGTTTCCAGAAATATGGTTCGAGCGCTCCGGCGAGCATCTCACGCCCCTGTGCCTGCCAGCCCGTGAGCGCACCCGTCGCCGGGTCTATCGTGAAGCGGCTCGGCCCGGCGGCGATTTCTATCGCGCCCGCACTCTCGCTCACGTCCACCACACCCGCGGAGGAGAGCGCCG
>DBDQ01000073.1 GCA_002293665.1 Alistipes sp. UBA928
GTGGTGCAGCTCTACGCCGTGCCGCGGGTGTCGTCGGTGGTGGCTCCGGTGCGCCAACTGCGCGCCTTCGAGCGCGTACACCTGAATGCTGGCGAGCAGAGGATCATCACGCTTAGCCTGACGACCGAAGATCTCGCCGCGTTCGGCCGCGAGGGGAAATTCGTGACCGATCCGGGCGACTACGTATTCGAGGTGGGCGGTTCGTCGGACAACATCGTACTCACCGAAACCTTCGCGCTGTGAGAACTGTGAGGCTCCACGACCGAACGTTCAGAGTGCTGATCCCCGCCGCGAGGATAGAGGAGGCCATCGACCGTCTTGCCGCGCGCATCAACGCCGACTATGCCGCCCGTGCTGCCGTCCGCCCGCCGCTACTCGTGGGAGTGCTGAACGGAGCGTTCATGTTCGCGGCCGGGCTCGCGGCGAAGATCGAGTTCCACTGCGAGGTGTCGTTCGTCAAACTCTCCTCCTACGAGGGGACGGACTCGACGGGCCGGGTGAGGGAACTGATCGGCCTGGGGAGCGACATCGAGGGCAGGGATGTGATTGTGCTCGAGGATATCGTCGACACGGGCCGCAGCATGGAGCATCTTTTGCGTCTGCTGGCCGCCCGACGCCCCGCGAGCGTCGAGATAGCGACTATGTTCTTCAAGCCCGGGGCCTTTGCGGGCGACTTCAAGGTGAAGTACCGCGCCCTCGAGATCGGCAATGAGTTCATAATCGGCTTCGGCCTAGACTACAACGAGTTAGGGAGAAATTTAAAAGATGTTTACGTCGTTGAGAATTAGATGACAACAAAACACCACACGACATGAGATTACATTTTTATACCACCCTGTCACTGTTGGCCGTTTGTCTTGCTTCCAGTGGCGCAGCGACGGCGCAGAGCGCTCCCAAAAAACTGGATATCGAAAAGGCGATAGACAACAAAAAAGAGATCGACCTGAGCGACATCGCCGGCGACATAACTTTCGTTCCGCTCAAGATCGCCGGCGAGGAGTCGCTGATCGACGGAAATATCACAGCTGTTGCGGAGTCGAAAAACTACTACTATGTGTACGACAGTAATGTCAGACCCATAAAGGTGTTCGACAAGAGCGGCAAATTCGTCGCGACGAGGGGAGTATTTGGGCGGGGGCCGGGTGAATTGCTGATAATTCATCACGGCGTAATCGTTACCGACCACGAGCGTGATAATCTTTATCTCAAGGTAGACAACAGCCTTGGTGAAAAGACAATGCTTGCCTACAACTCCGCCGGACGTGTTTTTGCCCGCACTACTGCGCTCGAAAACGCGCTGGATGTATCATGGTCGGGAGGTAAAATAGTCCTGCTCAACAATCTTCAACAAGATAGATACCCCGACCTCGCAGTCGGAGATCCCATCACCTTGTTGGAGATATTTTCGCCCGACCTCAAACCAGATCCGGGCGGAACAGTGCGGAGCACCTATAAGGGCCCTGTCCGCAAAAAAACAACGGAAGGAGACGGATTTTTCTCTTATCCCGGTGCTTTCAATATCCTGTCGGGCAACGGCCGAACCCTGCTTGTGAAGGAGGCTCGCAGCAACACGGTGAACTATTACGAGAACGGAGCACTTAGGCCCGCGTACGAACTCGACATGGGCGGTTACACCGTTCCCGAAAAGGCGTTCGGCGAGAATACGCCCGTGGAACTCGGCAAGAATTACGCGGTATATCAGATATATGAGGGCGATAAATATCTGATCCTGGACGCGGCGGGCTTCGACGGTATGCCCAAGCTGCATCTCGTGATCGACAGAAGCGATCCCTCGGGCGGGTTTGCCGTCACCGGGCCGGGCCGCAAGCCGGGACTGTTCATCGACGGCATCGCTTTCACTCCGATGTACATTCGCGACAACCGGCTGGTGGGTTACATGCAGGCCATCGACATAGCCGACAACGCTGCCGCGATCAAAAACCCGCGCCTTAAATCCCTCGCCGCCAATCTCGACGAGACCGACAATCCCGTGATCGTCGTTGCAACACTGAAAAAATAGCGTTTCGGATGGAGAACAGAGAAATAAAAAAGTTGCCTCTGGTGGAGGAGTTCTACACGCTCCAGGGCGAGGGGGCGCACACAGGCCGTGCGGCGTGGTTCATCCGCCTCGGGGGGTGCGACGTGGGGTGCAGTTGGTGCGACGCGAAGGAGACGTGGAATCCGCGTACCCATCCGCCCGTCGCCGTGGAGGAGATAGTGCGCCGCGCCACCGCCGACAACCCCTCGCGGGCCGTGGTCGTGACGGGTGGCGAGCCATTGATCTACCCCCTCGACACGCTTTGCAACGCGCTCCACGCCGCCGGGATCGAGATTTTTCTCGAAACCTCGGGATCGCACCCGTTCAGCGGCACGTGGGACTGGGTATGTCTCTCGCCCAAGCGCCGTCAACCGCCCCTTGACGAGGCATGGGCGCGGGCAGACGAACTGAAAGTGATAATCGAGACCCCTGGCGACATCGCCTGGGCCGAGGAGTGTGCGGCAAAGATCGGGGCGGCTCGAAACGCCGGGGCGAGGGCTCCCGAGCCAAAACTTTTCCTCCAGCCCGAGTGGAGCCGCCGCGAGGAGGTGATGCCTCACATAGTGGCCCACATAAAGCAAAACCCGCGCTGGCGCTCCTCGCTCCAGTCGCACAAATACATGCGCATCCCGTGAAAAAACTCTTCGGTTGGGTAAACGGCCCTTCGCGTGCGATCGCTCTCGCCCTGTTGTTGGTGTTGATGGTGCTGTTCGGGCGCGATGTGCTCTCATCGCTCTACCTGCGCGGCGAGATCGGCCGGCTCGAAGAGCAGCGCAGGGAGTTGCTCGACTCACTTGCGGCCGACAGCGTGTTGTTGCGGCGTCTCGACGACCCCGCGTTCCTGGAGCGTTACGCCCGCGAGCGTTACCTGATGCGCCGCGCCGGTGAGGAGGTCTTCATAATCGGCAGCGGGGACGGGAAGTGATCGACGAGACTTTCGCTAACCAGCGTTAATCGACCAGTGAGCCCGACTTGCTACCCTTGGTTGTGATAAGTACCACCCCGTTGGCTCCACGGGCACCGTAGATCGCGGAACTTCCGTCTTTCAGCACCGATATGTTGTCCACGTCGTTGGGGGGGATGCTCCGGTTGACCGTCTCGAAATCGGGCATGATCGTTCCGTCCACCACTATCAGGGCCGCGTTACTGCCCATGAGCGAACCTTTTCCGCGAATGATCAACTCGTTTCCATCTACCACTACCCCGGCTATACGGCCCATGATGTAGCTTCTAATATCTGTGAAACCGTCGACGTTCGACATGTCTAGCGTTCCCACCGAAGTTGTTCTGTTGCGATCCACGACGGCTCCGTAGCCGATCTCGATCTCTTCGGGGCCGGAGTTGTTCGAAAAAACGCGTTCTATGCGGTTCCTGTTGCGGAATATGACATAGAGCGAATCCAAACCCTCCGCCGGCAGTTCGAGTATCTCTTTTCCAGTCACCAGAATGATCGTATCGTCATCGGTGACTTTGAACAGACGATTCCCGCCGGCGTCGAGCGGTAGCAACTCGTTGGTGCCGTTGATCCCGACCATCACATCGGCATTCGCGAGGAGTCTCCCCCTTCTGTCGCGCACCACGAGTTTCAGATCGCGGGGCTCTTTGGACTCGCTCTGCCCGCCATTCACGATTTGTGTAGCCGGATCCGTTTCGACGGGGGCACTGACGCCCATTGCGGGCTCGAGGGCGAATGACATCGCCACTACCGCCGCGAAAGGCAGGGTGAGGACAGCTCTGAGCCTCCTCGGCCCGATCTTGTTTTCGGTTTTCATTTTACGGAATCTTTTTTGCTCGTTAAACTTTTGGTGGCACTCCTGCGTGCGGAGTGTTTCGGACTACTCTTCCGAATTTCTGAGAAGCTCTCCCGGAGTGACTTCGAGGGCTTCGGCGAGGCTGCACAAAGTGGTGAGGTACATCCCCTTCGCCTTCCCCGATTCAATGTAGCTCAGATTCGACCGGTCCATGTTGGCGTAGTCGGCCAGGGCCTGAATAGACCATCCCTTTGCTTTTCTCAGCTCGGTTATCCTGCTGCGGACATATTTCCATTCCTCTTCGTATCCCATGGCCGTGGTAACAATTCTACAAATATCCTGTAATTATTTCACCGCGACCATCGAATCGTTACCACGGGTGGAGAGATCGCCTTACCCCATCTTTGTGGGACAAATGACATAAAAGGCGGAATAATGATACGTTTGTCTTCGCAGATGGTTAAATTTATCGCCGTGGTTGCTTTCCTGTCCGTTTGCGGTATGGTGCGGGGGCAGACCTTCGACACCGAGTTCTATCCGCCCGACGGATGGACGGACGGGGAGGGCAGGGACGACGACGGCGAAGATATATTCGCCCCGGAGATCGACGAGAGCATATTCACCACTCCGGTGTGGGAGATGGCCGATCCGTTCCGCGACTTCTCGAAGTACCGGTTCGGGACGGTGCGTTACCGTGAGAGGGGCCTCGATAGCCGCCGGTTCAGGGTCACGCTGGGCGGGGTCGACCTAACCGACAACCTCTCGTCGTTCCCCGACTGGAACCTGGTCACCCTCGCGCGCCGGGCCGGGCTTGCCGTGGGGCAGACCCCGGCGATGGTGGCCACACACCGTCCGGCGACCCTGGCGAGGTCGGAGAACTACTCGCTGAAGCCGTCGGGCGACGATCTCTACATCACTCTCCGGACGGGCGACAGATACGCACGCGGCGGGGGAGAGGTTCGCCACAGCCA
>DBDQ01000043.1 GCA_002293665.1 Alistipes sp. UBA928
CCCGTCGCGTGGGACTTTGCCGACGGCGTGCTCACCGTCAAACCGCGCTCGGGCGGCGACATTCGTTCGAAACGCTCCTTCGGCGACTGCCAGCTCCACCTCGAGTGGCGTTCACCAATAGAAGTGAGCGGCGAAAGCCAGGGCCGCGGCAACAGCGGTATCTTCCTTCAGAGCTTGTACGAGGTGCAGATACTCGATAATTACAACAACGAAACATACAACAACGGCGCCGCCGGGAGTATCTACAAACAGTCGCCGCCTTTGGTGAACCCCATCCGTCCTCCGGGAGAGTGGAATACCTACGACATAATCTGGACCGCTCCGGTTTTCCGTGAGAGTGATGGCAAGTTGCTCCGTCCGGCACGTATTACGGTGATATTCAACGGTGTGTTGGTGCAGAATAATTACGAGCTTCGCGGAACGACCGAGTACATAGGCCACCCGCAGGTTGTGCCTCACGGCCCCGCTCCCCTGTCGATTCAGGATCACGGCAATCTGGTGAGCTATCGCAATATCTGGGTCAGGGAATTGTAGCTGTTACGGCTGCGGCTGCCTCTCAGAAGCGTTGTTTGCGGTCGAATTCGCCGGCGGGGGTGTAGTATTTCCAGGTGCCGCGGGGTTGACCGGCGGAGTATTTGCCTCGCAGCAGCAGGGTGCCGTCTTCGTAGAATTCGCGGTGGCGACCGTGGCGCTGGCCCCCTTTCACCTCGCTCTCGGAGCGGAGTGCGCCGCTGTCGTAGAACTCGCGCAGGACGTTGCCCTCGAACTTCTCGACGTGGAACCTGCGCAGTTCGCTCATCAGTTCGCGCCGGCTGTCGGCCTCGGTGTTCATCGCCCCGTCGGTCTCGTCAACTTCCGTGGCGGAGTCGCCCTCCGGAGCGGGGGGCGACTCCCACGGCCGGTGGTTCATAGTAAGCGAAAGCGACGTTTCGCGTGCGGCGACTATCTGCATAGTGATCGAGGGGAACGACCACACCACTTCGCGGTTTTTCTCGAGACCGACCCATGAGTCGGTGCTCATCATGGGGCGCATCAGCGGCCAGAATCGCTGTGTGTCCATCCAAGCAAAGAGCGTCGAGGAGCCTTCGGCTCGCGAAAACGCCTGGCGGAAGTCGGCGGCGGCGGTCAGAAGGTTGCCCTGCCGGTGATCCTCGACGAACGAGAGCAGCGACGAGGAGCGATTGCTGAAGACCACGTAGTCTTCGACATAGGTATAGAACGGAGTCTCGAACCGCGCGAACAGCCCGCCGAAAAAGAGGCGGAAGAAGCCTTTCATCTCAACGTAGTTGATCGGGTAGCCGTTGTAGTCGACGCTCGCCACGCGAATCGGGGTGCGGCCGCGGACACGTTTTTCGATCAGTTCCATCGCCCGGCGCGCCTCGTCGATGTCGCGCGCACGGATGGCGAGAATGAACTCACCCTCGCGCCCCAGCAGTCCCGGTTCGAGCTCGGCAAAGGCGAACTCGCCCGACATCCAGCCCAAAAAATCGTCGGTGAGCGATATATCGAGATATTTCTCTATCTGGGCGCGCGTTTTTCGGTAGGTTTCGAGGGCTGCCGGTTCGCCTGCTCCAAGTGCCTCTTCGAGCCGGGTGACGAACGCGGCGGGATCGTCGAAACCGAAGTCGGCAAAGAGTGCAGTGCGGGCAGGCATGATCCTGTGGGCCTCCACGCGCGCCTTTCCCGACGCCATCAGCGCCGCCATGTAGGGATCGGGGGTGTAGCTGAGGAGGGAGACCCCCTCGACTCCGAGGCGCCCGGAGTCGACATCGAGCGCAAGCCCCGCGAAGTCCATCGAGGCGGCGAAAGAGTCGAACCATCCTCCCGGCGAAGGCATCCACAACGAGAGAAACTCGGGCAGCCGCGCCCAGTTGATCCACACCCTGCACAGCCCGCGACCGGCCACGGCGCGCTCGACCTCGAGGAACTCCGGATCGAGCCCTATGCGCGGATTTTCGCGTTCGTCGATCGCCGCCTGGACGAGCACACCAGAGTAGGAGATTACCAGATGGTTGTCGACGGGGGCTACGTGGAGTATTTCGCGCGTGGCAAGGTCGCGCATCTCGACTATCGGCACGCCTTTGTATTCGCGCCGCGTGGTCTCCATGCCGGCGAGTTCGCCCACTGTTTCGAGTTGGTTCATCAGTGCGCGCATCTTAGCCATCTTCCGCAGGTCGATTATTGCCAGAAAATCCCATCCCGTGCGGCTCGTTCTGTGGAGCGAAATCAAAATATCGCGGCGGCCCACCAACCCAAACAGGGTGCGGTTCGAAGCAAGGGTTTGTTCGAGTGCGGCGACAATTTCGGCGATCCCAACCATCGACTCAGCGCGGCTAAGCGACTGCCACGGTGCGCTTTGGGTCAGCCGGTGCCAGTCGCCAACGGGATCGGACGAGTGGAGCACCACGGCCGCATCGTCCGGAACGAGATATATCTGCTGAACGCGCCCGTCGGGAGTGAACCATACCTGCCAGGCAGACCACGCTAACCAGCCGCCCAATACCACTGCCAGCGACAGCAATGCGATCTTCGTTATCCGTCGGCGGGCGGGAATCGGCGCGGGGGTTACGGGTTCTACGAGTGTGGTATCCATAATATATGATCGAAGAGAGCGGTTGATTAACGGGCGAAGTTAGCAAAAAAGTCACGGCGAGGTGCGTTTAGCGTTCGAGTTTTATATCGAAACGGGGTTAAAAAAACAAATTCATCAATGCCGTAGGTGGCGGTGCGCTATCCCCGGCATAGATGAGGGTCGTTTTTCGAATTTGTTTTCTATCTTTGTGGAACAGTAGTGGTGCGTTAATTTTTACAATTTGCTTGTAATTAATTGACATATAATTCAATACAGAGGTTCTTTGATTTTTTGATTTGAAATGGGAATATTTTCGCGCTGAAAATAAAA
>DBDQ01000062.1 GCA_002293665.1 Alistipes sp. UBA928
ACGCGAAATGACATACTACGACTCACGCGACGGACGCCGCTCGAAACGCCGTCGCCGGAGCCGTGGCTACGACAGCTACGACACTTACGGCTCGGGGTTCGGCGGCCGGGGTTCGGCAGGCGGCAAACGCGGGTTCTCGCTCCCCGACTGGCTGATGATCATCGTCTCGCTCTGCGTGGCGGTGGGTTTCGCGCTCTCGTGCATGGCGCGCTGGATACCCCCCGCCTCCTACGGTCTCATGTCGTCGGCGGGACTCTTCGCGCCGGTGCTCTACGCGGCCAACTTCGTGTGCCTCCTGTATTGGGTGATCCGCTGGCGCCGGGGAGTGTACATCCCGCTGGTGGTCGCGGTGGCGGGCCTGTGGAGTGTCAATCTCTTTTTCCGTCCCCAACTCACGCAAGACCACACCGACCTATCGCGCGACCGTTCGCTGATGGGTGTGGTAACTTATAATGTGCGGGGAATGATGCGTCCCGTGGAGGACGGATCGTCGTCGCTGCGTTCGTCTATGAACGACGTGGTGGCGGTGGTCGACTCGCTGCGGCCCGACATACTGTGCCTTCAGGAGTTCGCCTCGACGCCCGACCGTCCTGCGAGTGCTTTCGAGGCGGCGCTGCCCGTGTACAACTACAGCCGCAAGCGCTACAACATTGCCGGCAGCGAGCAAAACCATGGCTGGGGCAACGCCATTTACAGCAAATTCCCCATAGCCGGCTCTGGCCACATAGACTTCGACGGCACCAACAACTCGATCCTGTGGGCCGACATAGCCGTGCGCCGCGACACGGTGAGGGTGTTCAACGCCCACCTGCAAACCACGGCCATCAAAGCCTCCGACGAGCGCTACATTGTGGACATGGATTTTGTGGGCGACGAAAACCTCTCGCGCGTCAAGGGCATGGTGGGCCGCCTGACACATAACTACATCATCCGCTCGGCACAGGCCGACTCCCTGGCCGCCCGTATCGCGGCGTCGCCCTACCCCGTGATCGTGTGCGGCGACTTCAACGACACTCCCGTATCGTGGGCCTACCGCCGCATCTCGCGCGGGCTCAAAGATTCGTTTCGCGAGGCCGGCCGGGGCTACGGGCACACCTACCACGGCTTTTTCGACATGCTTCGCATCGACTACATGCTCCACTCACCCCGCATGACGTGCGTGTGGTACGCCTCACCCTCGTTCGACAACTCCGACCACAATCCCGTGGCCGTCAAACTGCGTTTCAACCCCCAATAACCTGCGCCCCCCTGCCTAAGGCGCCGGCTTGACGTGCTTGTAGCGGAACACGATGGCGAAAACCACCGCCACCACAAGCGCGTAGGCCGCGAAGATGTACCACGACGTGTGCCACCCCGCAACCTGAAGCTCGGCCGTGGGCTGCGAGAAGACAAAACGGTCGACCACGGCCTGCGCACCCAGCGTGCCGATCGTGGCCCCCACCCCGTTTGTCATCATCATGAACAGCCCCTGCGCCGAAGAACGCACCTGCGGGTCTGTCTCGGTGTCGACATACAGCGAACCCGAGATATTGAAAAAGTCGAACGCTATGCCGTAAACTATCATCGACAGCACGAACATCCACACCCCGCCGCCGGGATTACCCGCCCCGAAAAGCGCGAATCGCAGCATCCACGCCACCATCGCTATAAGCATCACGCGCTTGATGCCGAACCGCCGCAGACAGAACGGGATGAGCAGAATACAGAGTGTTTCGGAAATCTGCGACAGCGAGATCAGCGCGTTGGCGTTGGTTGCACCCCAGGCGTCGGCATACCGGGGAATCCCCTCGAAAGCGCCGATAAATGGATTGGCAAAGGCATTGGTGATCTGGAGCGACACGCCCAACAGCATCGAGAAGATAAAGAACACCGCCATCTTGCGCTGCCTGAACAACCTGAAAGCGTTGAACCCCACGGCCGCCGTGAGCGGATTGTCGTCCTGCGCCCGCCGCACCGGGATCGCCGGCAGCGTGAAGGCGTACAGCCCGAGCACCAGTGCCAGCAGCGCCGAGAAGACGAACTGATGCGGCAACGTCTGCATCGACCCGCCGCCGAACTTCACGAAATTGGTCGCCAGCATGGCGCAGATAAAGCCCACGGTGCCGAAGACACGGATCGGCGGAAAAGCCTTCACTGTGTCGAGCCCGGCCTGCGTCAGCACACTGTAAGCCACCGAGTTCGACAGCGCGATGGTGGGCATGTAGAAAGCCACGCTCATGGTGTAGAGCGAGAACAGGAGCGCGAAATCGGGCGTCCCTCCCCCCGCGGCCACCGTGATGCCGTAGTATCCGGCCGCGGCCATGAACCCTGCGGCCATCAGGTGGCACAGCCCCAGCATCCGCTGGGCGGGTATCCACCTGTCGGCGACGATCCCCACCAAAGTGGGCATCACGAGCGACACCAATCCCTGCACCGCGTAAAAAATCCCAATCTTCCCCCCGAGTTCCACCCCTCCCAGATATCGCCCCATAGAGGTGAGATAAGCCCCCCAGACCGCATACTGGAGGAAGTTCATGACGATCAGCCGAGTCTTGATTCCCATATTTTTTGCATTTTGTTTGCAGAAACAAAAATAATCAATTATTTTTGCATCGTCAAACGACGGGTCATCGTGTGGTGATAATGATGATAGCGCGCGTTTTGAAATATTGAGCTATGGTGTAATGGTAACACTGCAGATTCTGGATCTGCCTTTCTTGGTTCGAATCCAGGTAGCTCAACAAAAAGGCCCGAAAGGGGCCTTTTTTGTTGAGCAGTACGAAACTCCTCTCCTTTTTTTCGTAACTTTG
Source organism: Alistipes sp. UBA928 (assembly GCA_002293665.1). Classification (GTDB taxonomy): domain Bacteria; phylum Bacteroidota; class Bacteroidia; order Bacteroidales; family Rikenellaceae; genus UBA940. Next base: position 2,790 of record DBDQ01000062.1, read on the forward strand.
TTAAACCGGATTTCGACACATTATCCTAAAAATACTCCCCTTATGAAAACAATCAACTTTTTACTCCTTGTGGTTCTTCCGACCCTTCTTACGGTCGGCTGCGAATCGGGAAAAGTGCCTGCGGGCAGCTCGGAACCGATAGATTACGACGCTATCCGGGGATTTAACTACACTCCGGCAGGCGTGGCGGCTCCCCGCCACCATGTCGACTCATGGGTGCGTTACGACGAAAGCGTGACCAATTTCGATCTCGATCTCGCCAAAGGTCTCAACCTCAATCAGACCCGCGTCTTTGTCAACTACGCGGCCTACGAGGAGCTCGGCGACGAGCTTGCGGGCCGACTGCAGCATTTTGTCAGATCGTGTCACGAGCGCGGCATCGGGGTAATGCCCGTTGTGGGCAACGGGCCGTGGGTCAGGGACACTACACTGCGTGAACAGGGTCGCCGGTGGGCCGAGTTTCTGGTAAACACCCTCAAGGATGAACCCGGGCTGGCGATGTGGGACATAATGAACGAACCTGATTACAGCAGCCGCAACGACAGCCTGCGCAGAGTGCTGAACTACGACAACTGCCGATTCCTGTCGCGCCTTTTCCATGAACTCGACCCGGCAACTCCCGTAACCATCGGCATGGCAGGGGTGGACGGCATGATCGAGATGGCCGAGTGGGTCGACGTTCTCCAGTTCCACGACTACTCCCCGACCAGAGGAGAAATAATAAACACCATCGAACGCGCGAAAGAGTTCGCGGCCGGCGTCGGCAAACCGCTCATAAACGGCGAGATAGGCTGTCTGGCGCGGGCCAATCCCTACGATGTCACACTCGAAGAGCACATGAAAGCAGGTGTTGGCTGGTACATTTGGGAGCTCATGATCGTGCGCGACGGCTGGGGCAGCGTACACGGGGTATTCTACGAGGACGGCACCGTGCGCGACCCGTCGATAGCGGCCGCAATCATGGGATACTTCCGCAATCGGGATAACATCCTCCCCGAAGTTCCCGACCGCGAAGGAATGGTGACTCGCACGGTTGCGGAGATCGACAAATGGACATCGGAGCCGAATCCCGGCTGGAGCCGGGGACTCGACCTGGCCGAAACGGCCGCCAACCTCATGGAATCGAGTCAGGCGGCAGCCATGATCACTCCCCCGACCTGGGAAGTGGAGATGCTTCGCAAAGGGGCCGAAGATATTCCGGCACTGAAAACCCTGCTCAAAAAATATGCACAGGTTCTGACGCCCTACATAATACAGAAGTAAGCCCCTTTTCTACTCTGCATCTGCAAACACAACAAAGCCGGCACACATGAGCCGGCTTTGTTTGTTGTTGAATCGCGCGTTGTTTTACATCGTCGGGCGACGGGGAGGAGTGCCTGGAACCGGAGCCTGTCCTTCTTTGTAGAAAGGCAACGGGCCTATTGCGTAGGTCTGGGGACCGTATCTCAGGTCCGACGCCATGATCTCGTCCCAGGTGATGGTTTTTCCGGTATATGCCGATTCGCGCCCCTGGATCGCTACCTGGGTCGAGTAGGCCAGATCTTCCGCCTGATTGATCTTCAGGCCGAGGCGGATCGACTCCACGAGGTGGATATGCTCCTGACGGTATGGGTCTTTCACCGGTTTGGCCTCATAGTCGTACTGCCATATGATGTTGCCCGCCAGGTCGCGGATCGCAATGTCGCCACGGTCGTTGAGGAACGCCACACCCTTGGTGCCGAACACCTGTTCGTTGATCCTGCCGCCGCATCCGTCGATCTGCCGCGCGGTAGCCAACATACGTTTGTCGCCTGCGTAAACGTAATCCACGCTAAAAAAGTCGTAGATGTCGCCCGTCAGCCTCTGGGCACGACCGCCGTAACCGTGGGCCTCGGTCGGACGTTCGCCCATGAACCACGTTGCGATGTCGATGTTGTGTATCCCCTGATCGAGCAGATGGTCGCCGCTGAGCCACAGGATATTGAACCAGTTGCGTATGCAGTACTCCATGTCGCTCCATTCGGGGCGTTGGGGCTTGTTCCACCACGCGCCCTGATCCCAGTGAGCCGACGCACCAACGACGTCGCCGATGATACCGTTGCGCACCTGCACGTATGCTTCCCAGTAGTCGCGGCGGTGGCGGCGCTGGTTGCCGGTAATCACGGTGAGCCCCTTGCTTTCGGCTATCTTTGCCGATGCGATCACGGTACGGATACCGGTGGGGTCTACGGCGCAAGGTTTCTCCATGAAGATGTGTTTTCCTGCGTCTACGGCTGCCTTGAACTGTTCGGGTCTGAAGTGGGTGGGGGTACACAGCAGCACCACGTCGATTTCGGGCATCTCCAACACCTTCTTGTAGGCGTCGAAACCGAGGAAACAGTTGGCGTCGTCCACCGGATTGTTGGAGCGTTCCACCAGCACCTGGCGGCATCTGTCCATACGGTCTTTGAATATGTCCACCAGAGCCACTATCGACACGTTGGGCCCGGCAGCGAGGAATTGCGTAGCCGCGCCGGTACCTCTGTCGCCACACCCCACGAGGGCAGCTTTGAGGGGTTTGCCGTCAGGCGCAATGTCGACAAACGAGTACATTCCCAACTCTTCGGGAGTATAGGTGCGGGAATTCGAGCCCGAGCCTTTTCCGTCGCCGCACGACGTGAGTACCGCCGGAGCAAGTCCGGCCAGAGGCAGCCCCGCTCCGGCGATGGCCAAACTCTTGACAAAATCTCTTCTTTTCATTGTTTTAGTTGCGATTTATGATTGGTTCGATTTTTTAACTTTTTCTTCATATTTCGAGCGGAGTAAAATGGTCACCCATCCGAACACGAGTCCTATCAGGCAGTATACCATGATTGTGAACGAGGCGATGGCGAACGTTGCTCCGGGTATATAATTCATGAAGGCGAAGAACGCACCGGCACCGATGAAGAGGGCCGGGATGCACGACGTCCAGTCGTTGCGTTCGAGGAAAATTGCCAGACAGGCCATGATCCCCACGGCGAGCGGCACCGCGCAGAATCCCAATACCGACGCCGTGGCGCCTCCCATCGTCATGATCAGAATGGAGACCACGATCCCCAGTCCGTAAGATATAAAAGCCTTTATTCCCCCTTTGAGAGTACAGCCCGAAAAGAAGTAGACGGCCCACGACTGAAAACATATCCAACTGAGGCCCACATTTCCCGCCGGAGGCATCACAGGCGAGATGAGCTGATCGAGAACCTGAATACCGAATGCCAACACACCGATCATCAACGGTATCGGCACAAATTGTTTAAACTTCATAATTTCAACGGTTTTGGTAAGATTTAGCTTCTGGTTTGAGTTTCAGATTCGCCAAAATTAATAAAAATAATTAATAAAACAATGGCATCCTTAAACGAATCATCCAAATTTGCCCTATTTTCAACATCCCGGCCCGTAGGGCATCACCAGTTCGAGGATCGCATCGAGCGGCACGACCCTGCACGCAATGGCTGGTATAGATGTATAAAGTATTGCCGTACCCGCGTGTGAGAGCATCCTCAGGTCGTTGGCGCCATCACCCACGGCTACCACTTCGGCGGGGTCGAGCCCATGAGCGGCACAAAACCGGCCGAACGCCGCCACCTTCCCCTCCTCGTCCAACAACGGCCCGGCCACCCGGCCCGTCATCACACCGTCGCGCTCCTCGATCTCGGTGGCGTATAGCTCCTCTATGCCCAGCCGCCGCTGTATGGCCCGTCCCACACGGGCGTAGCCGCCGGTAATGATGGCGATAGGCATCCCGGCGCGACGCAGCGCGGCAATCGTGGACTCGGCTCCGGGAGCGAGGGGCAATCCGCTTGTCAACCGCTCGATTTCGTCGACGCCCACCCCGCCCAACATCTCCATGCGCCTCAGATAGCTCGTGCGGAAATCCATCGCTCCCGACATGGCCCTCTCGGTGAGCGGGCGCGTCAGATGCTCCATGCCCCGGTACGCGGCCAACCGGTCGACGAATTCACACGCCAGCAGTGTGGCGTCGAGATCGAACGCCACACCCCGCGGCGGCACCCCTTCCTGCTTCACGAGTGCGACCACCGCACCGCCCTGCCGCACTGCCGGAAGTGCCTCGCGCAGAAGCTCTTCGCGCCGTGCCGGATCGTCCGGATAGCTGTCTAATCTCAATATCATCGAACAAAAATAGGCTATTTTCACAAAAAACCTCTACCTTTATCCCCTCGGAATCATGCGGCGAATAATTCTCATCACAGGCGGCCAGAGCTCCGGAAAGAGCCTCTATGCCGAACAGCGGGCGCTGGAGTTATCTCCGGAGCCGGTCTACGTCGCCACGGCACGTGCCGAGGGAATGGAGGCCCGCATCGACCGCCACCGTGCGCGCCGCGGCCCCGGATGGACAACTATCGAGGAGCCGCTGCGACTGGGCCATCTCGATCTCACGGGCCGCGTCGCACTGATAGACTGTGTCACGCTCTGGCTGACCAACCTGCTGCTCGAAACCGAATCGAATCCTGTCGCCGTGGTGTTCGCCGCCGCCGAGCGCGAACTCAACACCCTCACCGCCCACCCCGCCACCTACATCTTCGTAACAAACGAAGTTGGCCTCGGAGGAGTGGCCGCCAGCGCCCTCGCCCGCGATTTCGCCGACCTTCAGGGCCGCGTCAACCAACTTCTGGCCGCCCGTGCCGACGAGGTGACGCTCGTAGTGTCGGGCATTCCCGTAAAGATAAAATGAAAACATTCCACATCATACCGCCCGACGAGGCGATCCGTCCCGACCTCACCCACAAGATCGACAACCTCGCCAAACCGCGAGGATCGCTCGGCCGGCTCGAAGAACTGGCCCTGCGCGTGGGCCTCATTCAACAAACGTTAAGCCCCGAGTTGCGCAATCCCGAAAACATACTTTTCGCCGGCGACCACGGCATACTGTCGGAGGGGGTAAGCCCCACACCGCGCGAGGTGACGTGGCAGCAGACGCTCCACTTCACGCACGGCGCGGGCACGGGCATCGGTTTCCTGTGCCGCCAACACGGTTTCCGCCTGCGGGTGGTCGACGCCGGTGTCGATTACGACTTCCCGACGGGCTGCGGCATTGTCGACCGCAAGGTGAGGCATGGAACTTCGAGCTATCTGAACGGCCCCGCGATGAGCGCCGAAGAATTGGAACGCTGCCTCGAAGCGGGTGCAGAAATAGTCGGCGACGCTTTCGCAGACGGTTGTAACGTCGTGTCGTTCGGCGAGATGGGCGCCACAAATACCTCGTCGTCGGCTCTGTGGATGCACTATCTTTGTGGTATCCCGCTTGCCGAGTGCATCGGCGCGGGCAGCGGACTAGACAGCGAGGGCGTTCGACACAAATACGACATTCTGAACCGCGCCAGCGAAAACTATGAGGCGGGAGGCGGCAAAGGCGACGAGCCTCAGGAGGTAATGGCCCGGTTCGGAGGGTTCGAGATGGCAATGGCCGTCGGGGGGATGCTGCGGGCGGCGGAGTTGAAAATGGTCGTCCTGGTCGACGGCTTCATAATGA
>DBDQ01000092.1:0-24192 GCA_002293665.1 Alistipes sp. UBA928
ATGAAAAAAGGCGCGGAAACAGTCTTGTAACGTAGGCCTAAAGGTGCCTTTATCTCAAAAACTGCCCCACGCCCGAAGCAGCCGTGGGGCAAAACTCGCGCCACGGCATAGCTTCGAACCGGCAATCTTCTTTTGAGATAATAAACACGTTGAAATCAACGCTCCTTTAGTTTACGTTACAAAAAAAGAATTGCTGTTCTTATAGTATTTTTATTCTACCCCTGTTTTTTTGTTGAGTTAATAGTGCAAAGATAGTTATATTTTTGGGAATGCGTATCGGTGGGGCACAAGTTTGGTAAACTTGCGCCAACGGGGGGGTGGGGAGATAATGACAAAAGGATGGCACGGAATTGCCATCCTTTTGTGTTTGTAGCGGGTCGGGGACTTGAACCCCGGACCTCATGATTATGAATCATGCGCTCTAACCAGCTGAGCTAACCCGCCATCGGCGCTTTTGAGCGTGCAAATGTAGATAAAATTTTTCTATCCGTCAAAAAAAATAGCTACCTTTGCTCCATTCGACCAAAAAAACCGACTAATTACGATGACAGAATTTATGGACCGCGACTTCGTGCTGGAGACTGAGACCGCACGCAGTCTTTACCACAACCATGCGGCATCGCTGCCGATTATAGACTACCATTGCCATCTCGATCCGGCTATGATAGCTCGCGACCACCGGTTCGACAACCTCGGTGAAGCGTGGCTTGCCGGTGACCACTATAAATGGAGGGCGCTGAGGGCCAACGGCGTCGAGGAGCGCTACATCACGGGCCGCAATACCAGCGACTGGGAGAAGTTTGAGAAGTGGGCCGCGACCGTGCCCTACACGATGCGTAATCCGCTGTATCACTGGACGCATCTTGAGCTGCGCACGGCTTTCGGGGTGCAGAAACTACTGGGGCCCGACACCGCCCGTGAGATATACGACGAGTGTACGGCGCTACTGCGCACGCCCGAATACTCGGCGCGTGGGTTGATGCGGAAATATAACGTGGAGGCGGTCTGCACCACCGACGATCCCGCCGACTCGCTCGAGCACCACATGGCCCTGCGCAAGGAGGGTTTCGAGGTGAAGGTGCTGCCCACGTGGAGGCCCGATAAGGCTATGGCGGTGGAAGATCCCGCGGCTTTCAGAGCTTATGTCGAACGGCTGTCGGATGTGGCGGGGGTTTCGATCGGCTCGTTCACGGAGTTGCTCGAGGCTTTGGGGCGCCGGCACGACTTCTTTCATGAACAGGGCTGCCGGCTCTCAGACCACGGTACGGGAGGATTCCACTCGGCCGACTTTACAGATGCAGAGGCGGGAGTGATCTTCAACAAGGTGATGGGCGGCAAGGCGCTAACGTGTGAGGAGATCGAGAAGTTCAAATCGGCGATGATGTACCACGGGGCGCTGATGGATCACGCCAAAGGGTGGGTGCAGCAGTTCCACTACGGGCCTCTGCGCAATAACAACAGCCGCATGATGCGTCTCATTGGCCCCGACACGGGTTACGACTCGATCGGCGACTTCACCGTGGGTGAGGCCATGTCGAGGTTCTTCGACCGGCTCGACAATGACGACAGGCTCGCAAAGACCATTGTTTACAACCTCAACCCGAGGGACAATGAGCTCGTGGCGACGATGATAGGTAACTTCCAGGGCGGAGGCGTCGCGGGAAAGATGCAGATGGGCAGCGGGTGGTGGTTCCTCGATCAGCGTACAGGCATGGAGGCGCAGATGAACTGTTTGTCGAATCTGGGGCTGCTTTCGCGGTTTGTTGGTATGCTGACCGATTCGAGGAGCTTTTTGAGCTATCCGCGTCATGAGTATTTCCGGCGGATACTTTGCAATCTGTTGGGGAGTGATGTGGAGCGTGGGTTGTTGCCTGCGAGCGAGATTGCTTTTATCGGGCAGCTTGTGGAGGGGGTGTCTTATCGCAATGCGAAGGGGTATTTCGGGTTCTAAAGCCTTTTAATATGAAAAATTTTCTTCTTGCATTTATCTCGATGCTGGCCGTGGGTACGGCTCGGGCGCAGGAGAAGGGTGTGGAGATCAACGGTGAGAGGTGGGCGACGCGCAATGTGGGCGAGAAAGGAGAATTTGTGGACAACCCCGAGGATTACGGTAATTATTACACCTTTGAGGAGGCTCGGAGCGCTTGCCCTGATGGGTGGCGGACGCCGACGGTTGAAGAGCATCAACACCTCACCGACGTCGACAGTGAATGGACAACCATTAACGGTGTCGCCGGTCGCCGATTCGGCAGCGGGAGCAATTCGATCTTTATTCCTGCTTCGGGTATGCGCAACCCCTCCAATGGCATCGTGTATATTCAGGGCGAAACCGGGTACTACTGGTCGTCTACCGCGTATATGTTCAGCGGCACCGCGTACTATATGAACTTTGGCAACGACCACTCCTATCCGTCGGACAACACCGTATCAGTCAGCTGCTTCAGTGTTCGTTGTGTCAGCGTCGACAGAACTGTTGTCACGGTTGAACCTCACGGCGTGACGATCAACGGCGTGACGTGGGCGACACATAATGTGGGCGAGAAGGGCCGATTTGTCGACAATCCCAGTGATTATGGCAATTTGTACACTTTTGAGGAGGCCCAAACCGCATGTCCGGAAGGGTGGCGGACGCCGACGACAGTAGAGCATAGATATCTTGCTGCCAGCGACCGTAACAGGGGGACATGGACAGCCTTGAACGGTGTAGTCGGCCGCCGTTTCGGCAGTGGGAACAATTCGATCTTTCTACCTGCCGCGGGTTATCGTACAACGTTTGGTAAGGAGACCGATCAGGGCACCGTCGGGTACTACTGGTCGTCTACTGCGCGCGGCAGCACCAGCGGGAACCACATGTACTTCAGCAGGGAGCACGTGAATCCGTCCGAAAGCTCCTTTTCCGACACCGTTTACAGTGTACGTTGCGTGAGATAGAGCGAAACGCGATTATTTTTTGAAAACACAGATATGGAGAGAAGAAAAAAAGGGACGATATGCGTCCAGGGCGGTTGGCAGCCCTCAAAGGGGGAGCCCCGCGTGTTGCCGATCTATCAGAGCACCACTTTCAAGTATGATACGAGCGAGCAGATGGCCGATCTGTTCGACCTGAAGGAGGCGGGGTATTTCTACACTCGGCTACAAAACCCCACCAACGACGCCGTGGCCGCGAAGATATGCGAGTTGGAGGGCGGGGTGGCGGCGATGCTCACTTCGAGCGGTCAGGCGGCGAACTTCTACGCGATATTCAATATCTGCTCGGCGGGCGATCACTTTGTGTGCGCGTCGGCGATCTATGGCGGGACGTATAATTTGTTTGCCGTGACGCTGAAAAAGTTGGGTATCGAGGTGACTTTTGTAGATCAGGACGCTCCCGAGGAGGAGATTGCGCGCGCTTTCAGGCCCAATACCAAGGCGCTGTTCGGCGAGACCATAGCCAATCCGGCGTGCAGTGTGCTCGACATCGAGAAGTTTGCGCGGCTGGCACACTCGCACGGAGTGCCGCTGATCGTCGACAACACCTTCCCGACACCGATTAATTGCTGTCCCTTCGAGTGGGGCGCCGACATTGTGACCCACTCCACCACCAAGTATATGGATGGCCACGCGACGGCCGTGGGGGGTGCGATAGTCGACAGCGGTAACTTCGACTGGGCGGCTCCGGAGCATGCCGCGCGTTTTCCGGGTCTCACCACTCCCGACGAGTCGTACCACGGGTTGACCTACACCGAGGCTTTCGGCAAGGGGGCTTACATTACCAAGGCTACGGCACAGTTGATGCGTGACCTGGGGGCGATACAGTCGCCGCAGAATGCTTTTTTGGTGAACGTGGGGATTGAGACACTGCATCTGCGCATGGAGCGTCACTGCTCAAATGCTCTTGCCGTGGCTGAGTTTTTGGCGGGGCGGCCCGAGGTGGCGTGGGTTCATTATCCAGGGCTTGAGGGTGATAAGTATCATGCGTTGGCGCAGAAGTATATGCTGGGCGGGACGTGCGGTGTGCTGACTTTCGGGTTGCACGGCGGGCGTGACAGGTCGGTGGCTTTCATGGATTCGTTGAAGTTCGTCGCCATTGTGACCCATGTGGCCGATGCGCGGAGTTGTGTTTTACATCCGGCGAGCCACACCCATCGCCAGCTGTCCGATGAGCAGTTGCGTGAGGCGGGGGTTCCGCCCGAGCTGATCCGGCTGTCGGTGGGTATAGAGGATGCAGCCGATATTATTGATGATTTGCGGCAGGCGATGGAGCGATAACTTTCGCCGACGTGAGGCCGTCGCGAATCGAAAAAATATCCTTAAATTTGCCGGTCGAAAAGTGTGAAAACAATCAAAAAAACCGAATAACAGACCTATGGTAAACATCTTAGACAGGCTGCAAAAATTTGCAGGAGGGCCCATCGGCCAGCACATGGCTAATGCCCACGGATATTTCGCGTTCCCAAAGTTAGAGGGCGACATTATGCCACGCATGAAGTTTCGCGGAAAGGAGGTTCTTACCTGGAGCCTCAACAACTACCTTGGCCTCGCCAACCATCCCGAGGTGCGCAAGGCCGACGCGCAGGGCGCGATAGATTTCGGTATGGCCGCCCCGATGGGTGCGAGAATGATGAGCGGGCAGACAAAATGGCACGAACAGTTTGAGCGTGAGCTCGCCGCGTTCGTAGGTAAGGAAGATGCTTTCCTGCTCAACTTCGGCTATCAAGGCATGATCTCGATCATCGACGTGCTGCTGTCGCCGCGCGACGTGGTGGTGTACGACGCCGAGGCCCACGCCTGCATCATAGACGGTCTCAGAATGCACAAGGGAAAACGTTTTGTGTTCCAGCACAACGACGTCGACTCGCTGCGCAAACAGCTTGCACACGCACAAACCGTGGCCGAGGAGAATCGTGGTGGCATTCTCGTTATCACCGAGGGGGTGTTCGGCATGAAGGGCGACCTGGGGCCGCTGGACAGGATCGTGGAGCTCAAAAAAGAGTTCGATTTCACGTTGCTGGTCGACGACGCCCACGGTTTCGGCACAATGGGCAAAGGGGGCCGCGGTACGGCCGACCATTTCAATGCCACCGAGGGCGTGGACGTGTTGTTCAACACATTTGCCAAGTCGATGTGCGGTATAGGTGCGTTCGTAGCGTCGCACAAGTGGCTGATCGACATCATGCGCTACAACATGCGCTCGCAGCTCTACGCCAAGTCGCTGCCCATGCCGATGGTGATCGGTGGGCTCAAACGCCTCGAGTTGATACGTAACCATCCCGAGCTTCAGGAAAAGCTTTGGACGATAGTGCGGGCGCTTCAGGGTGGATTCCGCGAGCGCGGATTCGAGATCGGGTCGACCGCCTCGCCCGTCACGCCGGTATACATGAAGGGGGGCGTGGATGAGGCTACCAACCTTGTGGTCGACCTGCGTGAGAATCACGGTCTGTTCTGCTCGGTGGTGGTCTATCCCGTTATTCCGAAGGGGGAGATTATTCTGCGTATCATTCCCACTGCCGCACATTCGCTCGAAGATGTGGAATACACGCTTAATGCTTTCTCGGCCGTGCGCGAGAAATTGTTGGCCGGAGAGTATCAGAAGCCTATGCCGGATATGAGCGATATGACCTGGGAGAAAAAGAACGCGAAATAAAAGACCTTCCACCTCCCCCTCGCTGTGCGAGGGTACTCCTCCTTCCTGAAGGAGGAGAAGGCTACGCGATATTGCTCCGCGGGTTTACATTGACCCCATATTTTCGCCCTTACAGGGCTCGGGGGATGGGGCGTATCGGGGCGCAGGGCAACGCCCTGCGCTGGTATGTTCGAGGCTTTCAGCCTCGCCCTTCGCTCTTAGCTAACTTCGGGTCTGGCCGTTGCCGCGGATGATGTATTTGTAGGTGGTGAGTTCGGGCAGGGCCATCGGGCCGCGGGCGTGGAGCTTTTGGGTGCTGATGCCGATCTCGGCTCCGAAACCGAACTGGGCGCCGTCGGTGAATGCAGTCGAGACGTTGGTGTAGACACAGGCGGCGTCGACCCGCGCGGCGAACTCTTCGGCTGTGGCCGCGTCTTCGGTGACTATCGCCTCGCTGTGGCGCGAGGAGTGGCGGGAGATGTGTTCTATGGCCTCGTCGAGGCTGTCGACCGTGCGCACCGACATCTTGTAATCCATGAACTCCGTGCCGAAACTGTCGGGCCCCGCAGGCTGTAACAGCGCCGCAGGATAGTGGCCGTCGAGGGCGGCGTGGGCGCGCGGGTCGGCGTAGATCGTGACGTTCTTTGTGGCGAGCGGTGCGCATATCGCAGGCAGGTCGTTGAGGCGCGACGAGTGGAAGACCAGCGTGTCGAGCGCGTTGCAGACACTCACCCGGCGTGTTTTGGCATTGAAAACTATCGCCGCGCCCTTCGTCGTGTCGCCTGCGGCATCGAAGTAGGTGTGGCATATACCCGCTCCTGTTTCTATCACCGGCACACGCGAATTGTCGCGAACGTAGTTTATCAGCGACGATGAACCGCGCGGGATCAGAACGTCGACCAGGCCGACGGCGTTCAACAGTTCGCCGGTCGCCTCACGGCCTGCCGGGAGCAGCGTCACCACGTCGGGGTTAAGCCCCTCGGCGGCGACTACTTCGCGGATCAGTCCCACGATAGCCTCGTTCGAATGTATGGCGTCGCTGCCGCCTTTCAATAAACAGGCGTTCGAACTCTTGAAACAGAGCGAAAACACGTCGAAACTGACGTTGGGCCTGGCTTCATAGATCACCCCGACTACTCCGAAAGGCACCCGAACCTTGGTGATCGTCATTCCGCTGGGCCGCGTCGTCTCCGACAGTATCTCTCCCACGGGTGAGCTTAGACCCGCTACGTTGCGGATGTCGGCAGCTATGCCTTCGATTCGCTCCGGTGTTAGCAGCAGGCGGTCGTACAAGGGGTTTGCGCGATCCATTTTTGCGAGGTCGCAGGCGTTGGCTTTCAGTATCTTGTCGGTGTTGGCGATGGCCTCGTCGGCTACCCGTTCCAACACACGGTTTATCTTCGCCCCGTCTACGAGTGCCAACTCTGCGGCGGCTCTGCGCGCACGTTCGAAAACCTGTTTCATTTCTCTTTAGGTATAAAGCGGGTGAATGGCACGCCGGACTCGTTGCGGCGGAGTACGAGGTCGGTGAGGATGTCGTGACGTTTGCCGTTTGCGATGACCACTTCGATGCCGCTGGCGGCGACCTCGCGGGCTATGCGGCATTTGGTGAGCATGCCTCCGCGGCCGAAACTCGACCGGGAGGTTTGGATATATTGAGACAGGTCGTCGTCCTCGCCGGGTGCGATCTCGCAGATTAGTTCCGCGGCGGGGTCGGTGGGGTCTCCGGTGTATATTCCGTCGATGTTGCTGAGTATTATCAGCAGGTTTGCATCCATCATCCGGGCCATGAGACCAGACAGTTCGTCGTTGTCGGTGAACATCAGCTCGGTGATCGAGATGGTGTCGTTTTCGTTGACTATGGGTATTACACCGGCGGCGAGCATCACCTCCATGCAGTTTTTCTGGTTGAGGCACTGCTCCTGAGTCGAGAGGCTCTCTTTGGTGGTGAGGACTTGTCCGCACACTATGCCGTGGTCGCGAAAGAGGTTGTAGTAGCGGTCGATGAGTTTGATCTGCCCCACGGCGGAGAAGAGCTGCCGGGCCGACACGGCGTCGAGGCCGGTCTGGCCGTCGCTGCCTGCCCCCTGCATGTGGTCGGGCAGACGTCCCGCGAGCTCACCTCGTCCGGAGGCGACGGCGCCCGAGGATACCACGATCATCTGTACGTCTTCCCTCCACAGGGTGGCTATCTGATCCGTGAGAGCCGATATTCTCGTGACGTCGAGTTTGCCGTCGGCACGTGTCAGCACGTTGCTGCCGATTTTTACTACGACCCGCATTATTTGCTGTTTTTGTAGCTTTCGCGGATACCGGCGATGACGGCGTTGGAGAAACCTCTCTCTTCCATCGCGTTGAGGCCGCGAATGGTGAAACCTCCGGGCGTTATGACGCGGTCGATCTCGACTTCGGGATGCTGTCCGTTTTCGAGCAGCAGGTCTATGGCGCCTTTCATAGTCTGAAGCACTATGTTGTGGGCCTGTTCGGTGCTGAAGCCGGCTTCGATGGCGCCGTTCATCGCGGCTCTCACATATCGCATGGCATAGGCCGTTCCGCACGATCCGACGGCCATTGCGGCGGGCATCAGCCCTTCGGGTATGACCATGGTCTGCCCCATCTCGCCGAATATCTGTTCGGCGAGTTTAATTTGTGCGGCGTTGGCGCCTTTAGACGCGATGAAGGTCATGCTTTCGCCGATGGAAATGGCGATGTTGGGCATCACCCGGAAGTGGATGGGCATGGGCCTGCCGTCGTCTTTGCGAACGGCGGCGATCATCTCTTCGAAGGTGTCGATGCTCAATCCGGCCACCACCGAGAAGAGCACCTGCCGTTTGGGGTCGATCACTCTGTATGCCTCCTCCAACACCGACTGTACTACGTGTCTCTTGACGGCGAGTATGATAAAATCGGCTCCGACAAGAGCCTTTCTGACGTCGCGTGTGAGGTTGAACGGCAGCCCTTTAGTCGCCAGTCTTTCGAGCGCGTCGGGGTTGGGGTCGACACATGTAATATCTTCTGCTTTCAAAAAAGTGCCCTTTGCGAGCCCGCAGGCGATGGCACCTCCGAGGTTGCCTACACCGATAATTGTTGCCTTCATAATCGAGAATGTTATATCGCTGTGAAAATACAAAAATAATAATAATTTTTAATATCTTTGCGCTCGCGCAAATTATAGTATAACTCAATATCTAAGAATTAAAGCCATGCAAATCGTTTCAGTACACGCNNTCGAGGGGCAATCCCACCATCGAGGTCGAAGTGTCGACCGTATCGGGCGCTTTCGGACGCGCCGCGGTTCCAAGCGGAGCCTCAACCGGCGAGAACGAAGCCCTCGAACTTCGCGACGGCGACAAGGGCCGCTACCTTGGCAAGGGTGTCACCAAGGCCGTTGCCAATGTCAATGACGTGATCGCTCCCGAAGTTATCGGCATGAGCGTCACCGACCAGGTGGGTATCGACCGCCTGATGATCGCCCTCGACGGCACTGCCACCAAGAGCAAACTCGGCGCCAACGCTATTTTGGGTGTCTCGTTGGCCGTTGCCCGCGCCGCAGCCGACTACTTCGGTGTGCCCCTCTACCGCTACATCGGCGGAACGAATGCGAAGACCCTGCCCGTGCCCATGATGAACATCATCAACGGCGGTTCGCACTCCGACGCCCCGATCGCTTTCCAGGAGTTCATGATCCGTCCCGTGGGAGCTCCTTCGTACAAAGAGGGTCTGCGTATGGGTGCCGAAGTTTTCCACGCCCTCAAGAAGGTTCTGCACGACCGTAACCTCTCGACCGCGGTGGGTGACGAAGGTGGTTTTGCTCCCGCGCTGAACGGTACCGAGGATGCTCTCGAAAGCATTATCAAGGCTATCGAAGCGGCAGGTTACAAACCCGGCCGCAAGGAAGATGGAGGTCAGGTGTCGATCGGTCTCGACTGCGCTTCGAGCGAGTTCTATAAGGACGGCGTATACAACTATGCCAAGTTCGAAGGTGACAAGGGCGCAAAACGCTCTTCGGCAGAACAGGTGAAATTCCTCGCCGACCTCGTTGCAAAATACCCCATCGACTCGATCGAGNNATGAGCGAAAACGACTGGGACGGCTGGAAACTGCTCACCGACGCTATCGGCGACAAGTGCCAGCTCGTTGGCGACGACCTGTTCGTTACCAACGTCGACTTCCTGAAGAAGGGCATCGAAATGGGTTGCGGAAACTCGATTCTCATCAAGGTTAACCAGATCGGCTCGCTGACCGAAACTCTCGACGCGATCGAAATGGCCCACCGCGCCGGCTACACCTCGGTCACTTCGCACCGCAGCGGCGAGACCGAAGACAGTACCATCGCCGACATTGCCGTGGCTACCAACAGCGGCCAAATCAAGACCGGCTCGATGTCGCGCTCCGACCGTATGGCCAAGTACAACCAGCTCCTGCGTATCGAGGAAGAGTTGGGCGACCAGGCTATCTACGGCTACACCAAGATATACAAGAAGTAAGAAATTTATAATTTTTGAAATTCGGGAATGGGGCCTGCGCGGTGTTTTATCGCGCGGCCCCGTTTTTTTGACGAAATAAATGTGTATCTTTACACGTTTATTCGCTTTCATAACGTGGAGGAAAAGATCAGTATACACGGCGCGAGGGTCAACAATCTGAAAAATGTGGACCTCGAAATTCCGCGCGACAAACTCGTGGTGGTAACCGGCCTGAGCGGCAGCGGCAAGTCGTCGCTCGCCTTCGACACCATCTACGCCGAGGGTCAGCGCCGCTATATGGAGACGCTGTCGATCTACGCGCGGCAGTATGTGGGCAACATGGAGAGGCCCGATGTAGACAAGATCACGGGGCTTTCGCCGGTCGTGGCGATCGAGCAGAAGACCACGAGCAAGAACCCGCGCTCGACAGTGGGCACCATAACCGAGATAAACGACTTCCTGAGGCTCCTTTTCGCGCGCGCGTCGCGGGCATACTCTCCCGTCACGGGTGAGGAGATGGTGCACTACACCGACGACCAGATAGCCGACCTGATAACCGCCGGATACGACGGGCGCAAAGTGGCCCTGATGGCGCCGATAGTGAAGCGGCGCAAGGGGCACTATCGCGAACTGTTCGAGGGGCTCGTGCGAAAGGGATTTACCTACGCACGCATCGACGGCGAGATGACCGAGCTCGGTGCCGGAATGAAACTCGATCGCTACAAGGCCCACACCATAGATCTCGTCGTAGACCGGCTCGTGGTGAAACCCGATGTGCGCGACAGGTTGATGAAAAGCCTGCGCGAGGCGATGCGTCAGGGTAAGGGCACGATGATGCTGTATGACTACGACGCCGATGCCGCGAGATACTATTCGCGCCATCTGATGTGTCCGTCGACGGGGGTGTCGTTTGCCGATCCCGCTCCGCACACATTTTCGTTCAACTCGCCGCAGGGGGCGTGTCCGCATTGCGGGGGTCTGGGTGAGGAGGCGCGTTTCGATGTTACAAAGATAATCCCTGATCAGACCAAAAGCATTCGTGCCGGAGCGATCGAGCCGTTCGGAAAGCCGAAGTCGGGCCGCCTGTTCGCCGTGATGGAGGCGCTGGGTAAACGATACGACTTTACACTCGACGATCCCGTCGGCACGATCGGCGAGGCGGGCATGGGTGCCGTGCTCTACGGTGATCCCGAGCCGTTGCGAATCGACGTCGGGACGTACCGTTATGGCGGCGGTCACGAAATGACTTCGTGGGAGGGGATTGCCGAGTGGCTCGAAGGACAGGAGGAGGATGGAAAGACCGAGCGGTGGAGGGAGCAGTTCCTCGTGAGGGAGGCATGTTCGGTGTGCGGCGGCTCGCGGCTGAAGCCCGAGGCGTTGCATTTCCGCATAGGCGACAAGAACATTGCCGACCTGTCGAGAATGTCGATAGAGGAGTTCGCCGAGTGGATGCAGGAGATCGACGCGCTGTTCAATCCGCGCGAGAGAACCATTGCACGCGAGATAGTGAAGGAGATTGGCGACAGGCTCGGGTTTCTCGTTAAAGTGGGGTTGGGGTATCTGTCGCTTGGGCGGTCATCGCGCTCGCTGTCGGGCGGAGAGAGCCAGCGAATAAGGCTTGCAACGCAGATCGGGTCGCGACTCGTGAACGTGCTCTACATTCTCGACGAGCCGAGTATTGGCCTCCATCAGAGGGATAACCGGAAACTTATCTCGTCGTTGCAGGAGCTGCGCGACGCAGGAAACTCGGTGATAGTGGTGGAACACGACGAGGAGATGATACGCAGTGCCGACTTCATTGTCGACGTTGGCCCTCTGGCGGGACGGAAAGGTGGTGAGATAGTTGCCGCGGGTGGTATAGACGACATACTTGCCGCCCCGGGGTCGATCACCGCCGACTACCTGTCGGGGCGCCGCCGCATAGAGACCCCGGCGAAACGCAGGCCCGGAAACGGAACTAAGATAACCGTGAAAGGGGCCCGTGGTAACAACCTTAAAAACGTGACGGCGGAGTTTCCGCTTGGTTGCATGGTGTGTGTCACTGGTGTGAGCGGCAGCGGGAAGTCGACGCTCGTGAACGACACGCTGCGACCCGCCCTCAGCCGCCACCTCTACAACTCATACGCACAGCCGCTGCCACACGACAGCATAGAGGGGATCGACAATATCGACAAGTTGGTGGTGGTCGACCAGTCGCCCATAGGTCGCACGCCGCGCAGTAACCCCGCCACGTACTCGGGGGTGTGGGGCGATATTCGTAAACTTTTCGAGGCGACACCCGACGCGCAGATTCGCGGTTTTGGTGCCGGACGTTTCTCGTTCAACGTGCGGGGAGGGCGATGCGAGGAGTGTCGCGGTGCGGGGGTACAGACCATCGAGATGAACTTTCTGCCCGACGTTTACGTGCGCTGCAAGGTGTGCGGCGGTAAACGTTATAACCGCGAAACGCTGGAGGTTAAGTATAAGGGCAAGAACATATCCGAGGTTTTGGAGATGACGGTCAACATGGCCGTCGAGTTCTTCGCCCACATACCGAAGATACACACCAAACTGCGCGCAATACAGAGCGTCGGGCTCGGCTATCTGCGTCTGGGTCAGCCCTGCACCACACTTTCGGGCGGCGAGAGCCAGCGTATAAAGCTTTCGGCCGAGTTGGCGCGCCACGACACCGGTCGCACGCTCTATATTTTGGATGAACCCACCACGGGGCTCCATTTCGAGGATGTGCGGCAGCTTTTGGAGGTGATCGAGTTGCTGGTCGACCGGGGCAACACCATGATCGTGATCGAGCACAACCTCGATGTGATACGCGCCGCCGACCGGATCATCGACATGGGGCCCGAGGGTGGCGCCGCAGGAGGAGAGATCGTTGCCACGGGTACCCCCGAGCAGGTGGCCCGAAAGTCTCGCAGCCATACGGGGGAGTTTCTCAAAGCTATCGAAGTTACGGACGCCATCGGGAAACGAAAAATGTCGATGCGATGAGGGTGTTGATACAGAGGGTTTCCGAGGCGGCGGTGGTGATCGGCGGGGTGGAGCGTGCGCGTATCGGGCCGGGAATGGTGGTGCTTGTGGGTATCGAGGAGGCCGATGGCGATGGTGGAGGTGAGGAGGACATCGACTGGTTGACCGGGAAGATTGCCCGGCTTAGGATTTTCGATGACTCCGACGGCGTGATGAACCTCGATATTATTCAAACAGGCGGCGAGATACTGGCTATAAGCCAGTTTACACTCCATGCTTCCACGCGGAAAGGCAACCGTCCTTCTTACATACGCGCCGCAAGGCCCGAGGTCGCCGAGCCGATCTACGAAAAATTCACGGCCCGGCTGTCGTGCGAAACAGTCCGCGAAGTCAAAACAGGCGTCTTCGGAGCCGATATGAAAGTCGCCCTTGTCAACGACGGCCCCGTGACGATACTCATTGACAGCAGGAACAAAGAATAAACCGATGCTCCTCGAAACACCAGGAGATGTAATTTCCAGGCTTGCCGACGGTAAATTTGACGTCAAAGCCTCTTTCCGATACACCATCGAGGGCGACAATCTGACCCTTACCCCGCTCGGGTATGAAAGATTTCCAAATTAATTATCTATCTTTGCGGTGGTGCTCTGCGCCGAACACAAGTGTAACCAATTGAGAACAAGTATGGATGACCCGTCCGGTGATAAACGTTGCTGCGGTTTCGTACCTCAATACCATACCTTTCCTGTATGGTCTCCGGCACTCCGAGGAGCTGTCGGCGGGGCTTGTTTTGTCTCCTCCGAGTGGTTGCACGGCGGCTTTCGATGCGCGTGAGGCCGATGTTGCTCTCGTTCCCGTGGGGGGACTGCCTTTGATCAAAGATCCCGATTTCGATGTTGTAACTTCGTGGTGCATAGGTGCCGATGGGCCCGTGCGCACGGTGGTGGTGATGTCCGACGCGCCGCTGAAGGGGATTAAACGGGTGTGGCTCGACAGCCATTCGCAAACCTCCGTTGCATTGGCGCGTCTACTTGCATCGAGATATTGGAAGATCGCCCCCGAATGGGTCGACCTGCAAGATTATTCGGTGATCGAAGACGCGCGCGAGGGCGACGCTTTCGTGCTGATCGGCGACAAGGTGTTTGACAACGAGGGACGGTTTGCAAACACCTGGGATATGGCCGAAGAGTGGACTAAGTACGCCAAACTGCCCTTTGTGTTCGCCGTGTGGGTGGCGCGCAAGAGCGTTCCCGCCGAGACCCTCGCCGCACTCGAAAACGCTCTAACACTCGGTGTGGAGCGCATATACGAGTCGATTCTCGAGAGCCGGTATGCCGACCGGCCATACGCTTATGAATATCTGACACGCAACATAGACTACTTTTTCGACGAGCAAAAACGACGCGGCCTCGATCGCTTCCGAGACGAAGGTCTCAAGGCGACCCTCAGGGCCAATCCCGGCTGACTGATCTCATACAGATGATCAGTTAACAGAGTGTAATATTTAAACGCTGTCGGCGTTCCGACCGGGAATCAATATGATCACAATATATCTCAAACAACACGGAAAGATTATTCGCAATGCCGAGCCCGACCAGTTGGAAGAGCTGGGCTACGACGACGTACTGTGGATCGACCTGCTCAGCCCGTCGGTCAGGGAGCAGAAGGCCATCGAAGATTACCTCGACATAGACCTTTTGACGCGACAGCAGGTGGAGGAGATCGAATCGTCATCGAAATATGCCGAGACCGAGCAGAGTATCGTTGCCAACTCCATATTTTTCGTTCCGAGCGAGAAGGATGATAAGGGATTTACTCTCGAACCGGTGTCGTTCACTCTCACCGAGGGGTTGCTCGTGACTTCGCGCGAGGCCGAAAGCCGTACCTTCGCCGAGATGGGCAAACGGCTGCAGGTCAACTCGAAGCCCTATCCGACGGGGTTTCACCTGTTTGTGTCGATCCTTGAGATACGTATCGACCTCGACGCCGACATCGTGGAGGCCGAGGCGAGACGCATATCGCAGTTGAGTGGACAGGTGGGCGACGAGGTGAGGAGCAACGAGCAGCTGATCAAGCACATCAATGCCATTCAGGAGAGCATGATGACGATACGCGAGGGGATTTTCGACCGGCAGAGGGTGCTGAGCGGCGTGCTGCGCAGCGAGCATTTTCCGAACGACGTCTATCCGCGCCTGCANNGGCGTCGCTGATCTCCCACACCGATTTCTCTTTCGAGCGACTCAACTACTTGAAAGACACTGTGATGGGCCTTATCAATATCGAACAGAACAAGACTACCAAGATATTTACCGTGGCGTCGGTGTTCTTTATGCCAGCAACGTTGATCGCGAGTATCTACGGCATGAACGTGAGATTTCCGCAGGGGTCGGATGCGTTCTGGATCACAATGGCGCTGATGGTGGTGGCGTCGGGTGCGACGATCTGGTTCTTCAGATATAAAAGATGGCTGTGACGATGGAAGAACAGAAACAACCGGAAACTCCGCGCCCCTGGCGCTCGCTTGTGACGCTTGCCGTCGGCATTATTCTCCTTGTGGTGTTTGCAATGTTCATGCTCTGGATCGGCACCCTGCTGGCTTAGCGGATATGGTTCGAGATTTCAATCCCTGATTCCCAAGCCCTGGCGGGAAGCGTAGAGCGTGGCGATGGAGAGGCGCACGTCGGGCACGGTACCCGCGATCGCCTCGGCGCACGAACCGATCGTTGCCCCCGTTGTCAGCACGTCGTCGACGAGCAGAATGTGCTTTCCGGCAAGTCTGTCGGGCCGGGTCACTTTGAATATTCCCTCTACATTGTCCCACCGTTCGGAGTGGGTGGCGGTTTGGGTCTGGCTGCGGTTGTTGACGCGGCGCACCACGGCGCCCGTCTCGAGAGGAACATCCATCGAGCGCGACATGCCCTTCGCTATGTACTCCGACTGGTTGTAGCCGCGCTTCAAAACCTTGCGCCAGTGCAGCGGCACGGGGACTATGGCGTCGACTCCGGCGTAAGCGTCGGTGTCGGCGAGCACACGGCCGAACCAACGCCCCATGTCGCGCGCAAGAGCCCAGCGGCCGCCGTATTTGAACGAGTGAACAACGCGCCGGAAACCGCTCCCGTCGGCGAACCAAAGAAAAGCCGTGGCATTGCGCACGGGCACCAGCCCCCAGAAACGCCGGGCGACGGGATTGTCGGCCTGCGTCTCGAATCCCGTGAGCGGCATCTCCCACTGACACGCGGTACACAGAAACCCCTCGCCGCTGCCGATCACCCTTCCGCAGGAGGGACAGACCCGCGGAAAGAACAGGACGGCAATATCTTTTAACGGATTGGACATTCGGCCAGTTTGCTTCGACGTTTGGATCGAAAAAACGGCCCCCGGCTGTTTGTAGACTCTCACATCAACAAAACAAAAGGCATAATACCCCAGAGCAAACCCTGCCGAGGACCGAAATCCTCGCGGTTTGTTCTGTGAATATTATGCCAAATAATTGTTGCGTTGTGTGAGAGCAGCAAAGATAATTAAAATATTTTGACTAATTTCGCAGAAAAGAAATTCGAGGTATGGCAACTGTTGTGATAAACGAAAGTTCGGCTCAGGGACGGATGTTCGCAAACATGATGCGCGAGCAAAAAAATCTACCCGGCCGTTATAAGCGTCGAGGAGGATGACTTGGATCGTATTCCCGGACTTCCACGAGAGAGGGAGGAGTGTCTCGCCTCTCTGCACAGGTCGATGGAGGAGTTCCGGAGAACAGGTGTGACCGTCTCAATGGAGGAGATGATGGCTAAGCATCCGAGGATATGACAATTCGATGGCTACTCGGAGCAGAACGCAGTTTGTATGAGGCATACGAATTTCTGTAAATGGTGAGTCCCCGGGCTGCCGCTAAAATGTACGGCAAAGTCATGGACGACGTGAAAAGACTGGCGACGATGCCTTCTTTGGGACGGGTAGAACCCTGGCTCGAGCGGGAGTCGATAGAGTTCCGTTCGTTGATCTCGTGCAAACGCTACAGGGTGGTATATTATATCGAAAACGACAATGTGTTTATCGCCGACGTGGGGACTGTCGCCAAAACCCCGAAGCGTTGAAACAACGGGTGGCCGAGACGATCGGAGTATAACACAGAAAGAAGATATTATGAAATACAAAAGGGTATTACTAAAGCTGAGCGGTGAGAGTCTGGCGGGAGGGCGGAAAGAGGGCTTTTCGGTCGAGGTGTTGGAGTCTTATGCGAGGCAGATAAAAGAGGCGGCCGACAAGGGTGTGCAGATCGGTATCGTGGTGGGCGGCGGCAATATATTTCGCGGCATACAGGGCACGGGGAAAGGTTTCGACCGCGTGCGGGGTGACCAGATGGGTATGCTTGCCACCATAATCAACTCGTTGGCTCTGCAAAGCGCTCTGATAGACGTAGGCACTAAGGCCAAAGTGCTCACCTCGATAGGTATGGAGCCGGTGGGAGAACGGTTCTCGAAGGACAATGCGTTGGAGTATCTCGAAGCCGGATATGTGGTCATAATCGGCGGCGGCACATCGAACCCCTACTTCACAACCGACAGCGCGTCGGCCCTGCGCGGTATTGAGATTGAGGCCGAAGTTCTGCTGAAAGGCACACGTGTGGACGGCGTCTACACAGCCGATCCCGAGAAAGATCCGAAGGCAACGAAGTTCGACACCCTTTCGTTCGACGAGGTGTACGCGCGCGGTCTCAAAATAATGGATCTCACCGCATTCACCCTCTGCCGCGAGAACAACCTGCCGATCCTCGTTTTCGACATGGACACTCCCGGCAACCTCGGCAAAATACTGAATGGTGACAAAGTTGGAACAATCATAAAAAATTGACGATATGGAAACAACTCAACAGATTCTGGATAATTGCAGCGGCAGGATGCAAAAAGGCATCGACTTTCTGGAAGAGGCCCTGCTGAACCTTCGCGCCGGTAAGGCGAGCGTCAACGTGCTCAACGGCATTGCGGTGGACTACTACGGCTCGTCGATGGGCATCGACAAGGTGGCGAGCGTCAATGTGCCCGACGCGCGCACGATCCTGATCCGGCCATGGGAGAAGAACATGATAGCCCCGATCGAAAAAGCGATCATAAACTCCAACATAGGACTCACCCCCTCCAACAACGGTGAGGAGATACGTCTCGTGATCCCGCTCCTGACCGAGGAACGTCGTAAACAGATCGTCAAACAGGTCAAGGAGGAGGCCGAGAAGGCGCGCGTGAGCATTCGTAACAGTCGCCGCGACTGTGTGGAGTCGTTCAAAAAATCTCAAAAGGAGGGCATGCCCGAGGACGAGGCCAAGAACGGTGAAGCCGAGAGCCAAAAGTTGTATGACAAATTCTCGAAGAAGATCGACGAGGTGGTTGCCGCCAAGGAGAAAGAGATAATGACCGTCTGACCCCGCCGGGTCCCGGTCGGGCCTTTATATATGAGTACTACCCAAACCATTCTCGGCTGCTGGAACGTGGTCGAACAGCAGCGGCGGGCCCCCGGCGAGTGGGCGAAAGAGCACGATTTCGGACCCGGAGAGTGGGTGATGAGTTTCTTTCCGAACGGCCGTATGAACGTGGTTTTTCAACCTGCGGAGAGCCCCGGCGGGCTCCGCGCCGGCAGTTGGGCTCTCAATCCCGCCTCGGGAGTGATCGTGTTCGATCTCGACGAGGCGCCGGCGGTTTACGATCTACTTACGGGAGAATCGGCCTCCGGGATGGTTTTCGACGCGGTCTCCGACGGCATTTGGCTCTATTTTTTCGAAGACACTCCCGGCATTCGCCCCACCCGCGATGACATCGTGGCTCACCACGCTCACCGGAGGATCAAACTGGAGCCGGGCTACCTGATTCCGCGGCGGTTGAGCTCGGCGGTGTAGCGACGGGCATTCTGAAGGTGCTGTGCGTAGGTCTCGGCGAAGTTGTGGTAGCCCGAGAAGTCTTCCTTTGCACAAAAATACAAGTATTTGTGCTCCTTGTAGTCGAGCACAGCGTCTATTGCCGTTATCGACGGCATGTTTATGGGCGTCGGGGGCAGTCCCTGGTTCACGTAGGTGTTGTAGGGCGAGGGGGTGGTCAGATGACGGTTGAGGATGCGGCGCAGGGCGAAGTCGCCCAAAGCGTATTTGACAGTCGGGTCGGCCTGGAGCGGCATGCCTATTCTGAGACGGTTGATGTAGACCCCCGCCATGGTGGGCATCTCGTCGGTTTTGAGCGTCTCCTCCACGAGGATCGAGGCAAGGGTTATCACCTCGAGGCGCGACAGGCGCGTGCGGGCAAGTTTCGCGCGGCGGGCGTCGTTCCAAAACCGGTCGTACTCATGTTTCATGCGCTTCACAAACTCCTGCGGCGTTGCCGTCCACCACATTTCATAGGTGTTCGGAATGAAGATCGAAAACATTTCGAGCTCGCTGGCGAAGCCATATTCGCGCAGGATGGCGGGGTTGCTCATGGCGGCGCGCAGCGATGCGGAATCGGCTTCAATCTGTGCAGCCACCCTTGCGGCCAAGAGGCCGGGCAGGCGCGACGGGCGTACGATGACATTCACGGGAGTCTGTTCGCCCAGATTGAGCATGCGGGCGATGGAGACGATGCTCTGTCCCTCGCGCAGGGTGTAGTGACCCGGTTCGACCTCTTCCGTGAGGCCGATGCGCTTGGAATAGAGCTTGAAAGGTTTGAGGAAACGTATCTTCGAGCCGGCACGTAGCGAATCGAGCAATGTGGCGTAATCGGTACCGGTGG
Source organism: Alistipes sp. UBA928 (assembly GCA_002293665.1). Lineage (GTDB taxonomy): Bacteria > Bacteroidota > Bacteroidia > Bacteroidales > Rikenellaceae > UBA940. Next base: position 19,782 of record DBDQ01000092.1, read on the forward strand.
GGATGTAGAGCGAGCCGGGATTGAGCACGGCGTTAGACTTTGCGACGTAGGCAATGGAGGCGACCGCAGCACCGCCTGACAGCACCACGGCGCACACGATCCAAATGGCGATTTTTTTCATGGCGTAAATATAAAACTGAGCAAAGGTAGTGTTTTTCGACGGAAAAACACTACCTTTGCCCTTCGGGGTAAGTCCTGCGCGACCAGCTCCCGCCGAATCCTCCAGGGCCGGAAGGCAGCAAAGGTAGGCGGTTGTAGCGGTGCGACGCAGGGAGCTTACCCCTCTTTTTTTTGCCCTACACAGTCTCCTTGCGCACGAGACGCAGTATCTTGCGGGTGCGCTGGGCCAAGAATATACCCGGCACGCGGCTGTAACGCTCCAGATAGGGCTCGGTGTAGCCGCGGATCGTCAGCATCTCCATTCCCTCGTCGTAGGTGACAAAGAATTCGTGGCCCTCCAACGCTTTTACCAACTCGTCGAGCCGGCGTGTGCGGTCGATCGACAGCGACATGCTGATGGCCGAGGTCTGCACGAGGTTGACCTTGGTGTTGAACTGCTCCAAAACCGCGAAGATGTCGCCCAGTTTTTCCTCCAACACGAACGAGTAGTCGCGCGGACGAATCTGCATCAACACCTGACCGCGCTTGAGGATCAGGATCGGCACCTCGATCGGAGCCGCTATCTCGCCGCGGATCACACTCCCGCTTGCGAACTTGTCGCCGAACGGCCTTACGTGGAGAGGTATGTTTTTGTTTTGCAGTGGTTTGATCGTCTTCGGATGGATGATCTGAGCGCCGCTGAATGCCAACTCCACGGCGTCGAGGTATGTCAGCTCGGGGATGAACGTACTTTCGGGGAAGATCTTCGGGTCGGCGTTGAGCACCCCGATCACGTCTTTCCAGATGGCCACGCTCTCGGCATCGAGCACCGATGCCACAACTGCGGCCGAGTAGTCCGATCCTTCGCGTCCGAGGGTCGTGGTTTCGCCCTTCGGGGTTGCGCCGATGAATCCCTGGCCCACGAAAATCTCTATCCCATCGGCGGCACCTTCGGCCACCACGGCGCGCAGCCGTTCGCCCGACGCCTTCATGTCGACGTTGGCATACTTAAATTTATCGTCGGTGACGAACGCGCGGCGCATGTCGACCCACTTGTTGCACACGCCGGCCGAGTTCAGGTACTCCGAGATTATGGTGGTCGAGATCAGTTCGCCGTAGCTCACCAGTGCGTCGTACCACTTCTCGAAATCGCGCTCGGTGGGAGTTTCCCGTGCGATGGTCGCTCTCACCTCGTCATAGAGCTTTTGCACGGCCGCAGGGGTTTTGCCCCCCTCGAACAGTCCGGCGATGATCGTGGCGTGGTATGCCTCGACGGCGGCGAACTCATTGGTTGCCTCGTCTTTGCGGCCTGCCATGAAGTGATCGATCACCACCTCGAGAGCGTTGGTGGTCTTGCCCATAGCCGACACTATGATGAACAGTCCTCCGCGCTCATCCTCGACTATGTACTTTAGGTTTTTGACGCCCTCGGCCGATCTGACCGACGCGCCTCCGAATTTGTATACCTTCATCTCCTTATTTTGTTGTTTCGTTATGTTTTAAAAAAATCAAAATTTCACCTTCGTGCCGGTATTTTCGAACACGAACGACCAGATGTCGGCGGCCTCGTCGATGCGTTTGGAGGTTGGTTTTCCGGCGCCGTGGCCTGCGTTGGTCTCGATGCGGATCAGCACGGGAGCTTCGCATGACTGCACGTGCTGCAACTGCGCGACGAACTTGAACGAGTGGGCGGGAACGACCCTATCGTCGTGGTCGGCGGTGGTCACAAGGGTCGCGGGATAGCACACATCTTCGCGCAGGTTATGCAGCGGTGAGTAGCGGTGGAGATAGGCGAACTGCGCGGCGTTGTCGCTGTTGCCGTACTCCACGCTCCAGCCCCAGCCGACTGTGAATTTGTGGTAGCGCAGCATATCCATAACGCCCACGGCGGGCAGCGCCACGGCGAAGAGTTCGGGCCGTTGGGTCATGGCAGCTCCCACCAACAGTCCACCGTTCGATCCGCCGGCAATGGCGAGTTTCGAGGGCGAGGTGTAACCTGTGGCTATCAGGTGCTCGGCGGCGGCGATGAAGTCGTCGAACACATTCTGTTTGCGCTCCAGCATGCCCGCCTCGTGCCACCTCTCGCCATACTCGCCGCCTCCGCGCAGGCTCACCTCGACGCACACCCCTCCCTGCTCCATGAACATGATTCGTGCGGGCGAGAATCCCGGAGTGAGGCTGACGTTGAACCCGCCGTAGCCGTAGAGGTAGGTGGGATTGGAGCCGTCGAGGCGCAGTCCCTTTTTGTGTATCACGAACATCGGGACGCGCGTGCCGTCCTTACTGTCGAAGAATATCTGTTCGGTGGTGTATTGGTCGGGATCGAACGCCACTTCGGGACGGTCGAACACCGTCGAGGCGCCCGTCTCCAGATCGAGCGAGTAGATGGTGGGCGGGGCGGTGTAGGTCGACAGCGAGTAGAATGTGGTGGTATCCTCCTTTTCGCCGTCGAACCCGGCGGCGGTTCCGAGCGTGCCGAGGTCTATCTCACGAACGAGCGTGCCGTCCATCTTGTGTTGCGACACGCGGCTCGAAGCATCGGCCAACCACGAGGCGACGAAGTATCCACCCACGGTGGTGACCCCTTCGAGCTTGCTCTCAGGATTTTCGGCTATCACGTCGCGCAGGCCCTCCGAAGGCTTGGCGAGGTCGATGCTTGCCAGGCGGAAGTTAGGTGCGTTGTCGTTGGTGTATATCCACGCTGTGTTGCCCTCGGCGTGTACCACGGCGTAGTCGTATTTGAATCCGGAGAAGAGCACGCGGAAACGGCTCTCACCGGCGGCGCGGTAGAGGAGTTCCGAGCCACTCGTACCCTCGGAGCCGTTGATAAACATCCAGCGTCCGTCGTGGCTCTCCTCGCCGTGGAAATAGCGCAGCGGGTGCGACGGGTCGCGCCAGATACGCCTGTCGGCGCTTTGGGGTGTGCCCAGCGCGTGGTAGCAGACCATCTGATACTGGTTTTGGGCCGAGTAGATATTGCCGTCGGAGGGGGCTTCGTAGCAGCTGTAATAGAATCCTTTGGAGTCGGCGGCCCACACTGCGCCCGAGAATTTGACCCACTCGATCACTTCGCCGGTGTCGGTGCCGGTCTCCACGTCGCGAACGTGAATCTTCACCCAGTCGGAGCCCGCGGCGGCAACGGCGTAGGCCATCCATCGGTGGTCGCGCGAAAACGACACGTCGGCCAACGCAACCGTGCCGTCGTCGGACAGTGTGTTGGGATCGAGGAAAACCTCGGGTGTGCCGGCGAGGCCCCTTTGGCGGTAGAGCACGCTCTGGTTCTGGAGGCCGTCGTTCTTAAATACGAAATACCAATCGCCGACCTTCATGGGCACGCCGGTTTTGGGATAGTCCCACAGTTGGGTGAGGCGCGCGCGCACCTTGTCGCGGTAGGGTATTTGGCCGAGGTAGTCGAAGGTGACTTCGTTCTCGGCGGCGACCCATGCGGCGGTCTCGGCCGAGTCGGGCTCTTCCAACCAACGGTAGGGGTCGGCAACGGGGGTGCCGTGGTAATCTTCGACCACCTCCGAGCGGTGGGTATCGGGATATGGCATCATGGTGATCCTGTTTTTATTATTGGCGCAACCGACGGCGAGAGCGGCGGCGAGCGCAACGGTCAAAAGCTTTTTCATTGTATTGTCGGCTTTGGTTGTCGCCGCAAAGGTAAGGAAAAAAACGAATCGGTCTTCCATTCTACATCAGCAACAAACGCAACGATGAGGTGGAATTGCTTACGAAGATGAATGGGCGGTAGCAGAACTCGAAACGCGCAGCCGGGAACTCGGCTATGCTTGGGAGGTAACCGACTTTCCTGCAATGATCGACAGCATTCTCACGGCATCGGTAGCCGAATTAAACCCGCCCATAGACCTGCTGTCGCTGTTCACGCCCGAAGGAGAGGAGACGGCGATAGATAAAATGAACGCGGAGATGTTGAAAGGTCAGAATAAAATCCCCTGCCGAATGATCCGGATGTACAAAAGTTCCTCATGCTGTACCATGATCTTCTGCGATGCCGCCGGCCTGAGGATTCTCGATTCGGGAGAGTACGAAACCGAGGCTTTGTGGAGTTGTAAAACCGCAAATGAGATGCAGACGGCAGCCATAATGCAGCAACGCGATGCCATGATGGCGGAATATGATGAGGAGGAGGACGACGATTGATGGTCGAGTAACCGCCCCGGCAAGGGGTATAAAACCCAAACGAAAAAATCTGCAACAGCCTTATCTTTAACGTGAGTTCGATGAATTCAAATAGTTTGACATATAGTGCATTAAGTTATGTTTCGGGCTCAAATGAACTCATCGAACC
>DBDQ01000092.1:24236-28802 GCA_002293665.1 Alistipes sp. UBA928
GACGGCTTCGCGTAAGCTGAAACAGACTGAAAACAAATCAATTATAATTGGCCAATTCGTCGAACTCACGTTATCTTTAAGAGTAGTCTCGTCGCGGAAGTAGAATTTTCGCCGCAAATTGATTATTTTTGGGCGATGTTTTACTATTTCGACGAATTAGGCTCGACCATCGACGAGGCGCGCGATCCGCACTACGTTCACGGCGACGTGGTGGTGGCCGCACATCAGACCGCGGGGCGCGGACAGAGGGGCAAGCGGTGGAGCAGCCGGGCGGGCGAGAACCTTATGTTCAGCGTGGTGCTCGATACCTCTTTTTTGAGGGCCGGCGCGCAGTTCGCTGTTTTGCAGACGGTAGCGCTGGCGTTGATCGACATGTTGGCCGACCACGGGCTCGACGCGCGTGTGAAGTGGCCCAACGACATATACATCGGCGACCGAAAGATAGTAGGTGTGCTGATCGACCACTCGCTGGGCGCCGACGGTATGCTCGCCCGCAGCGGCGCAGGGATCGGAATCAACGTTAACCAAAGTGAGTTCGAGGATTGGTTGCCCAACCCTACCTCGATGGCTCTGGAGACGGGGCGCGAGTTCGACCTTCGCAGGTTGCTGGAGAGTTTCTACGGGAGGTTGATGATGCGTTTCGAGGCGCTTCGCGAGGGGGCCTGTGGAACTTGCGGGGGTGAGGGTACGGCCGAACGAGCCGCCGTAGCTTTGCAGCGTGAATACCACGAACATCTCTACCACCTCGGGATCGAGGCGCATTACGCCCTGCCCGACGGCACGACCTTTGCCGGCATGATTCACGGCGTAGCCCCCACGGGCGAGCTACTCCTCGAAACCTCTGACGGCCCCCGGCGATTCCTGTTCCACGAAGTGTCGTTCGTGATATAGCCAACGCGAGTTCTACCCTCTGTCGAGTATGGAGGGGTCAGGGTTGAGCATATTATTCTCCTGCTCCAACTCTTTCCAGTCCGTGGTAGTTTCCCGGTCGGCAGGATCGGCGGTGGCGACTCCGGCCTGGGTGTTGATCCATATATCTTCGACAACACCGCTGCTGTTGTTTCTGTTTCTCATATCGCAAAATGTCTTGTGAGAAACTATCCCGTCGCAAAACACGTGCCTAAAAGATTCTGCGGTCTTAGAAGGTGAGCTTCTGTCGCAGCTTTTCGGCGTAGGCGTCCACTTTCGCCATCTCATTGGGGATTTTGATGCCCTGCGGACACTTCGGCAGACACTCCTCGCAGTTGATGCAGCGATTGGCCTGACGCAACTTGGGTACACTGCGGTCGTAGCCCACGAGGAATGCCCGGCGCGCCTTGTTGTAGTTGTCGTCGTCGGAGGAGGTCAGCATTTGTCCCGCGCTCACGCACTTGTTGTAGTGGGCGAATATTTGGGGTATGTCGAGACCGTAAGGGCACGGCATGCAGTACTCGCACGTGGTGCACTGGATGTAGTCGGAGTTGGCCAAAATGTCGGTCACGTCGTCGAGTACGGCGTACTCCGCATCGTTCATCGGCGTGAAGGGGGCGAATGTGCGCAGGTTCTCCTGAAGGTGCTCCATGTAGACCATGCCCGACAGCACCGTCAGTACTCCGGGGGGGGTGCCGGCAAAGCGGAAAGCCCACTTAGCGGCCGTGTCCCCGGGATGCATGTTGTTCATTATCGAGAGGGCCTGTTCGGGCACGCGCGCAAGGCGTCCGCCCAGCAGCGGCTCCATGATGACGGCGGGAACGTTCTTCTTCATGAGTTCGTCGTAGAGGTATTTGGCGTCGACGCTCGCGCCGATGGGGATAGTCCAGTCCTGATAATTGAGCTGAATCTGGCAGAAGTCCCACTGGATGTCGCGGAAGGCGAGGATGTAGTCGAAAACCTCCTTTTGGCCGTGGAACGACCAGCCGAGGTTGCGAATCCGTCCCGCCGCGCGCTCCTCAAGCAGGAAGTCGATAAACCCGTTATCGACGAACCTCTGGTGGAAAGTCTCCTTATCGCTGCCTAATGCGTGCATAAGGTAGTAGTCGATGTGGTCAACCTGCAGTTCCGACATCGACCTGCGGAACATGTTTTTGCAGCCCTCGAGGTCGAAGGGGCCGCTGAAGTTCGACGCTTTGGTGGCGATGAACCACTTGTCTCTCGGATGGCGGGCGAGGGCTATCCCGGTGGCCTTTTCCGACCAGCCGCGGATGTATGCCGGAGCGGTGTCGAAGTAGTTCACGCCGTGGGCGATGGCGAAGTCGACCAGTTCGTTGACCGTCTCTTGGTCTATCTCCTGTTGTCCGTTGGCTCCTGTGTGCACCGGCCAGCGCATACAGCCGTAGCCCAGCAACGACACGCGGTCGCCCGAGTGGGGATTGGTGCGGAACTCCATCTTGTCGGTGGGAATGTCGCCTGCGGCGGCGCCTCCAGCGGCGGAGGTTCTGTTACCCGCCGGACGGCATCCGGCCAAAGCGGCCGCCGACAGAACGGCTCCCGTTCCCGCAACCTTCAAAAAATCCCTGCGCGTAATATCTTTTTTGGTTTCCATCTTCAAATCTCCTTTTCAATTAAACAGCGTGGTGGGCGACATTGCCCTCAACGTGAATCGCACTCAGCGGCCTTGCGGGGCAGAGGTGTTCGCATGCGCCGCAGCCGATACACTTGGTGTTGTCGACGACGGGGGTTTTGAGAATCGGGGTACGCGGACGTCCGCGCGCCTCACGGGCGGCCTCCTCGGCGTTGAGGGGAACCAGAGTGATCGCCTTTGTCGGGCAGTGGCGCTCGCACTCGGTGCAGGGTACGTTGTCGCGCGGAACCACGCACAGTTCGCGGTTGTAGACGGCGTTGCCCACCGAGATGGCGGTCTTGTCGGCCGGGGTGATCTTTTTTATGGCGCCGGCGGGGCACACCTCGGCGCACTCGACGCACTCGGGACGGCAATAGCCGCGCTCGAAGGTCATCTCGGGCTGCATCAGAGTGGCGAGCCTCGACGAGGGCACAAGCACGTTGTTGGGGCAGGCAGCGACGCACAGTTGACAGGCGACGCAGTGCTGTTTCATGTTGCGCGCGTCTTTCGATCCCGGAGGGGTGATGGAGGTGGCGCGTTCGGGGCGTATCTTATCTTCGAGTTCGGCGAGTCCGCCGTCCACCTTCAGCAATATCCTCTCCACCTGCTGCGCTTTGAGGGCGGCGGGAGAGGCGGCTGCGGCGAGGGCGGCAACGGTGAAGAAGTTGCGGCGGTTCATCCCTTTTTTATATACTTTGTCTTCGATCTTATTCTCTAATTCCGACACCTCTCCTTCGAGCCCGGTAATTCCTTTTTCGAGTTCGGCTACATCAGTATCACTCATATTGCTTGCACCCATGACCACAGCCTTGCCGGTTCTGTACTTAATGGCGCCGAAGTTACAGCTTTCGAGGCAGTCGAAGCAGACCACGCAACGCGAACGGTCGACGGTGCCCGCTTTCGAGTCGAGACACTCGCTCTTGCACTTCTTCTCGCACAGGCCGCATTTGTTACACTTCGACTCGTCTATCGAAATGCGGAAAACCGGAGCGCTCGACAAAAGCCCGAGGACCGTTCCCACGGGGCAGACAGAGTTGCAATAGATGCGCCCCTTCCACCACGCGAGCAAGGCGAGGCCCACGAGCCAGAGTGCCGCCACTCCGAAAGCGATACCGCTCTTGATGTAGACATCCACCGTGTGGAAAGCGTAGCTGTCGGCGCGCTCGGCTACCCAGGCGAACACGTTGTTACCCAGTCTCCACAGGGGAGCCAGGAAGTTCTGCGCAATGCGTCCGAAGTTTCCCCACGGGTCGAGCAGCGACACCGCCACCGAAATTCCAGCCACGAGTGCCGCCACGAAGATGACCAACAGTACGTAACGCAGCCAGGTCACCGGCCGCGAGTAGCGGAAACGCGCCTTCTTGCCTTTACGTCGGGCCGAGAGGTTCGACACCCCGTCCTGCATGATACCCAAAGGGCAGAGCGTGGAGCAGTAGATGCGGCCGAAAAGCACCGTCAGCAACGCCACCACGACGAGTGCCACGATGTTCACGGCGAGCACCGCCGGCACGAGCTGAACCTTAGCGACCCAGCCCAACCACAGGTGCAGCGCCCCCGTGAAATCCAACACAAGCAGAGTCGCAAGGGTGAAAACCACCCATGCGACTGCGATTCTGATTTTTCTCAACATATAATTGATTTCTTACTGATTCTGGTTTGCGGCCGTAAAGATAACAAAACTTTTTTAATTCCTATCTCCACTTCGCGGAGAACTCTTCAGCGAGGCCGTCGCGGAAGTCGGGATGGGCGATGGCGATCAGAGCTTCGGCGCGCTGTCTCAGTGTGCGGCCCCGCAGCGAGGCCACACCGTATTCGGTGACCACGTGGTCGACGTCGCAACGCGAGGTGGTGACTATCGCCCCCGGAGCGAGCATGGGAACTATTCGCGAGACGGTGCCTTTGGCGGCCGTGGAGGGCATCGCTATTATGGAGCGTCCCCCGCGCGACATGCGGGCCCCGCGGATGAAATCGACCTGTCCGCCCACGCCGCTGAATTGCCGCCCGCCCACGCTCTCGGCGTTGACCTG
>DBDQ01000092.1:28864-29011 GCA_002293665.1 Alistipes sp. UBA928
GTTGTCGGCCACGAAGTCGTACAGTACGCGGCTGCCTACCAGAAAGGTCGCGACGTGTTTGCCCCGATAGAGCGTTTTGCACGCACCGTTGGCCACCCCCGCGCGTATGAGCCCGACTGCTCCGTCGGAGAAAATTTCGCTGTGAAT
>DBDQ01000125.1 GCA_002293665.1 Alistipes sp. UBA928
TACACCTACGGCGTGATGGCGGCGATGGTGAATCTGCGCGAAGCCGGATATTTTGCCGTTGCCACCGAGGTTGCCGCCGATGCCACCGCCGATGCCGTTCGGCAGATATTCGGCGAGATGGAGCGCCTCAAAACCGAGCCGGTTCCCGAGGACGAACTCGAAAACGTGCGGCGCTCGATGTTGGGCGAGGTGATGCGCATTCTCGACGGCCCCTTCGGCATAGTGGACGTGGTGATCGAGAATATACAGATAGAGGGCCCGGGATCCATGTCCGGCGCCCGCAACTATATCAACGATTTCATCCGTCAGGTTGAGGATACCACGCCCGAGCGTATCCGGGAGTTGGCCCGGCAATATCTCGAGCGCGATAAGTTTACCGTCGTCATTGTGGGCAGGGAATAGAAAGTGGGCGGGGAGTAGAAGAAGGGCCGGAAATTTCCGGCCCTTCTTCTATGAGTTGTCGCGGGATCAATACCCGAAGATATCCTCTTTGGTAACCTTTTTGATCGGCCCCAGCGAGCGCAGGTAGTCCATGTCGAGGTCGGCGCTCCGGCCAAGTATCGCAAAGGTGTAGGGACGGCCCGCGACCCATTTTTGCTGAAACGCTTTCACATCCTGGAGCGTCATTGCCGGTATTTGCTCCCATAGCGTGCGCCTCCGGTCGTAATCGAGACCCAGATCCTGTGCCGAAATATAGCTCCACAGCACGTTCGATTTGATTACGCGCTCGGTACGCAGGTCGGTGATGATCGACTCTTTGGTGAGGTTGAACACCGCCTCGCTTTCTGGCATGTTGTTGATGATGTCGTCGAAAGCGGTGGCGGCGTCTTTGAGTTTGTCGTTCTGAGTGGCTATGAAAGCCGTGTAGGTGTATGGATTCTCGAGTCTCGACGGGCGGCCGAGGTTCGCCGAAGCGGAGTAGGCGAGACCCCTTGCCTCCCTCATCTCCTGGAACACGATGCCGCTCATACCGCCGCCGAAGTAGTTGTTGTACATCGTCATTATGGCGTCGTTGGCCGGATCGTACGTTTCGCCGCGGTTGCTGTACTGGGCGTAGTAGATCTGCGCGGCGTCGTACTCGGCGAGGATCACGCTGCTCGACGGGGTTTGCATGTAGGGGTAGACGACCTTTGCGGCGGGGGCGGCGAGAGTGGCCGGGACGTTGTGGTGAGCCCCGAGGTCGGCCAGCAGGGCGGCGTGGTCGGCGGCTCCGTAGTAGGCTATGCGGTGTTGCAGTCCGGTGAGGGCGCGAATCTTGCCCAAAAGTTCTTCCGAAGTGAGGGCACCCAGTTGGGCGTTGGTCAGTGTGGTGCCGGTTATGAAGGCGGGGCCGCGCGAGGCGTAGGTGCGGAGGGCGGCGAAGTTGCGCGCCTGGTTGAGTTTGCCGTCGGCGCGGGCTTTGATCATGTCGGCCTTGAGGCCCGCAAGGATCGCCTCGTTGGGCACGGCACCGGCGATCAGCTTTTCGGTGAGTTCGATGGCGCGGGCCATGTTTTCGCCCAGACCCGAGATGACGACGTAGGTGCGGTTTTCGCCGGCCTGGATCGACCACGAGCAGGCTATGTTGTAGAACTCGGCGGCGAACTGTTCGGCAGTCATGTCGGCCGTGCCCAGATACGACAGGTAGTCGGCTGCGAGCGACAGCGCCGGGTCGTTGGCGTAGCCCGTTTCGTAGAGGTATTCGAGGTCGAATATGTCGGTCGTCGTGTTCTTTTTGTAGAGCACCTCGATGCTGTTTTGGGCAGTGAGGCGGTCGAGGTCTTTGGAGTAGTCGACGAAGACGGGTTCGATGGGCGTCACCTGCGAGTTTTGTATCTCGGCGAGGAATGCGCTCGTGGCGTCGCGGTTGGTCTGTATGGGGGTGATGGGGGGTTTGGACATTTTGAGTTCGTTGGGGTCGCGGCCTTCGCGCTTGTAGATCACGGCGCAGTTGTCGGTGCGGAACTTCGAATTGGCGAAAGCCACGACATCCTGCTTGGTGATGCGCGCGATGCGGTCGAGCTCACCCACCATGTCGGCCCACGGAATGTCGTTGATGAAGGCCGTCACGAAGGCGTCGGCGCGGCCGGCGTTGCTGTCGAGGTAGTTCATCATCTGAGCCTTGTAGTTGTTGACCGTGGCGGTTATGAGGGCTTCGTCGAAGTCGCCCGCCTTGAGTTTTTCGAGTTCGGCCATCATGAGGTCTTTCACCTCGTCGAGCGTTTGGCCCGCTTTGGGGCGGCCCTGCATGACGAGCAGGCCGTGGTCGGCGAGCGAGTTGAATGTGGCGTAGGCGCTCAGCACCTTCTGCTGCTGGATCAGGTCGAGGTCGAACAGGCCCGCAGTGCCGTTGTAGAGAATGCCGCCGAGTATGTTCATCACGTCGGTGTCGGAGGAGTTCATGCCCCCCGTGCGCCATGCCACGGTGACGTTCTCAGCGTCGAGACCCAGCACGTCCCTGGCGATGGGGGTGTTGATGTCGGGCAGGGGCGAGGCGGCAATTTCGGGTATGGCGTCGCTCGGGACGAGGCCACCGAAGTATTTGTCGATGATGGCGATCGTGGCGTCGGGATCGAAGTCGCCGCTCATGCACACAGCCATGTTGTTGGGTACGTACCAGTCGGCGTGATATTGCCTGACGTTCGTTATCGACGGATTTTTGAGGTGTTCCTGCGAACCCAATACCGTCTGCGTGCCGTAGGGGTGGGTGGGGAAGAGGGCGTTCATCATCTGTTCGCGCACCTTGCGGGCGTCCTGGGTGAGCGACATGTTCTTCTCCTCGTAGATNNAGCTCGGTGTGGAAGCCGCGGATCACGGGGTTGGCGAAACGGTCGGCCTGGATGCGCGCCCAGTTGTCGATCTGGTTGGCAGGGATGTCCTCGACGTAGACAGTCATGTCGTTGCCCGTGTAGGCGTTGGTGCCGTTGGCGCCGATGGCCGTCATGAGTTTGTCGTACTCGTTGGGGATGGCGATGCCCGAGGCGATGTAGCTGATCGAGTCGATCGTGCGGTAGATCTCGGCGCGTTCGGCATCGTCGCCGCTCATGCGGTAGATTTCGAACAGGCGTTCGATCTCGTCGAGCATCGGTTTTTCTGCCTCGTAGTCCTGTGTGCCGAAACTCGGCGTGCCCTTGAACATGAGGTGTTCGAAGTAGTGGGCCATGCCGGTGGTCTCGGCGGGGTCGTTCTTGCCGCCTACCCGCACTGCGATGTAGGTTTGGATGCGGGGAATCTCGTGGTTGGGGGCCAGGTAGACCTTCAGCCCGTTGCCGAGAGTGTAGATGCGCGCCCCGGTGGGGTCGCCGGACACGGTCTCGTACTTGTAGCCCGAGCCGCACGAGGATGCGACCATCGCGACGACGGCGATGGCGAACATTCCGAGAATGGAGACGAGTTTTTTCATGTGAGGTATGGTTTAAGTATTGTGAGTTACTTATTCTTTTTCCCAAGTCAATTCTATGAGTCTCTCGCGCAGGATTTCGGGATTACGACGGCAATCCCAAATATCTACTATCCTCACGGCGTGATCCGTTATGTGATAGATGAGCTTATAGTTGCCTTCCACTAATCGACGGAATTCCACTTTTCGGTCTTCGAGAAATAGTTCGTGCTGTCCGGGCTCGCGGGTTATGAGCGAGGATACGTGGCCTGGCAAAGATACTCTCTGTGACTTTCCGAGCCGATCTCAAACCTGCTACGGCAAGATAATGGCCCGCAATGCGACGAAGTTCGGCTTTCGCGTGATCCGTCCATTCGACGGGAGCGCCGACTGCGAATCTCGCGGACAAACGGAAGAGTCCTCATGTTTTCGAGGAATTGCATTGCTTCGGGAGTGTCGGCGGTGATCTGAAAATCGTATGTCATGGCGGCACGGTTTTTTGCAAACTTAACGATAATTTTTGGAATATGCAAGTGTGTGTGACGAGGGCAGTTAACGGATCAGTTCCGCGACTATGTACCACAGGAGCATGCCCGAGGCGATCAGTTTGATGCCCACGCCGCCGATGAAGGCGAAGAAGGCGCCGGTGGCAACCCTAAGAGCCACGCGGCCCTCGCTGCGGTTGCCGATCACCTCGCCTATGTACGCCCCTGCAAACGGGCCGAGGACGAGGCCCCAGGGGCCGAAGAACATTCCCGCGATCATTCCCAGGATCGTGCCCCAGGTCGCCGCGCGCGAGCCGCCGAACCTGCGCGTCATCACCACCGGCAACAGATTGTCGGCCAGCGTCACCGCCACCACGATGCCGAGCCACAGCCACAGGAACCAGGCCGGCCGGTCGTAGAAGTCGGTGAACGACAGCAGCAAAAGGCCTACCCAGCCGACGGGAGGGCCCGGCAATGCAGGTATCACCGAGCCGATGATACCGACAAGGGCGCATAGGATTGCCAATATGGCGAGGAAAATATCCATTCCGCAGAATCGGACTAAGGGCGACGGTAATATTAGTTATTGCCTATCAGTCTGTTGGTCGCCGTGTCGGGGAAGACGACCCACGGCGTAAAGGCGCGGGCCTCTTCGAGGGTCATGCGGGCGTAGGACATGATGATGACCTTGTCGCCGGGGTGGATCTTGCGGGCGGCGGCGCCGTTGAGCCCGATCGCTCCGCTGCCACGCTCGCCGCGGATGACGTAGGTGTCAAGCCGCTCGCCGTTGTCGATGTCGGCGACGGTTACTTTCTCGCCCTCGACGAGGTTGGCGGCCTCCATCAACTCTTCGTCGATAGTGATGCTGCCCACGTAGTTGAGGTTGGCCTCGGTCACCGTCACGCGGTGTATCTTCGATTTGAGTACTTCAATTGTCATATCGCATATTGTCTATCAGCCGAACGTTGCCTGCCTGCACCGCGATGCAGGCTTGGGGGCCCATCCGGTCGAAATATATCATCTTCAACACTCCGCTTCGCTCGACCTCGGCGCGGACGTAGCGTTCGAGTTCGCGCGGCGAGAGCTCTCCCGCCTTGAGGGCGCCGAGCCTCAGCGCGCGGTGAATGTCGGGTGCGGCGGCACGGTGCGCGGGGGTGAGAAGGGTGTTGCGCGACGACATCGCCAGTCCGTCCTCCTCTCTTACCGTAGGACACTCCACTATCTCGACGCCGGCCCACGGCAGGCCCTCTTCGCGTGCCAGGCGCATCATCTCGCGGATTATTGCCACCTGTTGGAAATCTTTTTGCCCGAAGTAGGCGCGCGCGGGCATCACGAGTTCGAAAAGCCGCGACACGACCTGGGCCACGCCGCGAAAGTGGCCCGGACGGGTCGCCCCCTCCATCACCTTGTCGAGTGTGCCGAAATCCCATTCGCGCGCTTGCTCTGCCCCGGCGGTTTCGGGGTATATCTCCTCTACGGGCGGCATGAACACCACGTCGACCCCCCCGGCTTCGAGCAGCGACAGATCGTGCTGCGGCGTGCGCGGGTAGTTCTTAAGGTCGTTCGGGTCGTTGAACTGGGTGGGGTTGACAAAGATGCTCACAACCACCGCTCCGCCCCGTTTTGCAGCGCCGTCACCGGCGGCCCGCACGAGCGACATATGTCCCTCGTGGAGCGCCCCCATCGTCGGCACGAACTCTCTCTTCTCGCGGGGTACTTCCTTCAAAGCATCCCCAAGCGCCTCTCTCGTCTCTGCAATCCTCATCTAATACAGGCAGTAAATCGGCGGTAAAGTTAGAAAAAATTGATAACTTTGCGACCAAACCGAATTTTTAATGGGTGACATGAAACGGATTTTAACGATTATTGCGATGGGAGCGACGGTTTTCGGCATGGAAGCGTGCGATAAAACGGACAAAAAGGGCGGTGAGGGCGACTTTCAATGGACGATCGACCGGTTCGACGACATAAAGGTGATGCGATACCGAGTGCCAGGTTTCGAGGAGTTGGGGTTGGAGCAGAAGTTGTTTATCTATTACCTGAGCGAGGCGGCGCTGTCGGGGCGCGACATACTGTGGGATCAGAATTTCGACTGCAACCTGGCAGTGCGGCGCACTCTTGAGGGGATATACCGCACGTGGGAGGGCGACCGGGCGAGCGCCGAGTGGGCGGCTTTCGAGACTTACCTTAAAAAGGTGTGGTTCGCCAATGGTGTGCATCACCACTACTCGGGCGACAAGTTCGTGCCGGGATTCACGGCGGAGTACTTCGATGCTTTGCTGGCGGGTGTTCCCAACGAGGCGCTGCCGTTGGATTTCTCCGCGGGAGAGCGGGAGCAACTTTTGGCTGCCGTCAGGGAGGTGATATTCGACCCCGCGCTTTATCCGCTGCGGGTGAATCAGGCCGAGGGTGAGGATTTGCTGGCTACGAGCGCGATGAACTACTACGAGGGGGTGTCGCAGGCCGAGGCGGAGAAGTTTTACGCCGACATGGCCGCCGCGGGTGGCTCCGATCCGACACCGGTCTCTTATGGTCTCAACTCGAAGCTGACCCGGAACAAGCCTAAATATGCGACCCCACAGGAGGCTGCTCCCTACGAGATTGTGTGGCGCGAGGGGGGAATGTACGGCGCGGCCATAAGCCAGATCGTGTTTTGGCTCGAGAAGGCTTACGAGGTGGCGGGCGAGACGCAGAAAAAGATTATCAAGTCGCTCATAGAGTACTACCGCACGGGCGATCTGCGCGATTTCGACGCCTACAACGTTGCCTGGGTCGAGGACACCGCTTCGGAGATCGACTTTGTTAACGGTTTCATAGAGAGCTACGGCGACCCTCTTGGGATTAAGGGGTCGTGGGAGGCGAACGTAAGTTTCGTCGACAGGGAGGCTACGCGCCGCACGCAGATCATAAGCGACAACGCGCAGTGGTTCGAGGACAACTCGCCCGTCGAGCCGCGTTTCCGCAAGGCGGAGGTGAAAGGGGTGTCGGCGAGGGTGATCACCGTGGCCACGATCGGCGGCGACTGCTATCCCGCCACACCGATAGGCATCAACCTGCCCAACGCAGACTGGATTCGCCGCGACCACGGCTCGAAGTCGGTGACGATACAGAATATTACCGATGCCTATGACAAGGCCGCCGAGGGGAACGGTTTCCGCGAGGAGTTCGTGCTGCGCGAGGAGGACCGCGAGCGCATGAAGAAGTATGGATCGCTGGGCGGAAACCTTCACACCGACCTGCACGAGTGTCTGGGCCACGGCAGCGGGCAACTTGTGCCCGGAGTGACGGGGACGGAGTTGAGGCAGTATGGTTCGGCTGTGGAGGAGAGCCGGGCCGACCTGTTCGCACTTTATTATATAGCCGACCCGAAGCTCGTGGAGTTGGGGTTGATTCCTTCGTTGGATGTGGCTTGGGCCGAGTATGCGAGTTACATGATGAACGGGTTGCAGACCCAGCTTGCACGCATCGTTCCCGGAAAGAGTGTCGAGGAGAGTCACATGCGCAACCGGCAGGCCATTGCGCAGTGGTGCTATGAGCGGGGGCGTGCCGATAATGTGATCGAGAAGGTGGTGCGCGACGGCAAGACCTACGTTGTGGTGAACGATTTCGAGCGATTGAGAGAGCTTGTCGGTGAGTTGCTGGGTGAAGTACAGCGCATCAAGAGCGAGGGCGACTTCGAGGCGGGACGCGACTTTATAGAGAACTACGGCGTTCGCGTCGACCCGGCGCTGCATGCCGAGGTGTTGGAGCGTTACAACGCGCTCGATCTTGCCCCGTATGGCGGTTTTGTCAATCCGCGCTACGAGTTGGTACGCGATTTGAACAGTGGCGGGATCAGCGATGTGCGCGTTACTTATGATGAGAGTTATGTCGACCAGATGATGCGCTATGGGCGCGATTATTCGTTTTTGCCGACACGGAACTGACAGAAGAAGATAGAAATATTATTCTCGATAAAAGATGGGGCTGGAGATAGCTAACAACAGGATTAAGAATTTTCTGAGGAGGTATTCGTGGACGGTGGCCGTGGGGGTGGCCGTGCTCGGGGTGATACTTTTTATTGTCGCCACCTGCATCGGGCGGCGGGCGGTCGCGCCCGATGTGGTGGACAGAGAACCGCCGACAATGTATGACATTCCTTATGAGCGGTATGAGCTTGTGGAGGGGGAGATCGAGTCGGGGGTGCCGCTCGGTAAGCTGTTCGAGCGGTTCGGGATCGGCGCCGCTGGAACTTACCGCATAGAGCAGGCGGCACAGGGTATTTTGGACCTGCGGAGGGTGAAGGCGGGGCAGAGGTATGTGGCCATGCTCGAGCCCGATACCCTGTCGGTCGATACCGTTGCGCGGCCGCGGCTCGCCCACTTCGTGTATGAGCACTCGCAGACCGACTACTCGGTGATCTCGTTCTTCGGCGGCGAGCCGGCGATGGGAGGCGACTCGATCGTGGTGCGCAACGGATCGAAACCCATTCGCGTGGAGAGGCGGCATATCAGAGCCACGATCGAGTCGTCGATGTGGATGGCGCTCTATGAGGCGGGGCTGCCCGATGCGCTTTCCGCCGAGTTGGAAGATATTTACGGCTGGAGCGTCGACTTCTTTGCTCTGCAAAAGGGCGATGAGTTCGAGGTGATCTACGACCAGCGGTTCATCGACAGTGTGGCGGTGAGCAGTAACGGTGTGGGGCAGATTTGGGGCTCGGTGTTTCGGCACGGCAACAAAGACCTCTACGCCCTACCTTTTATTCAGGACGGCAAGATCGCCTATTGGGATGAGAATGGCAACAGCCTCAAGAAACAGTTCCTCAAGGCGCCGCTGAACTATTCGCGCATATCGTCGCGTTTCTCCAATGCGCGGCGCCATCCGATCACCCGTATTGTGAGGCCGCACCACGCGGTGGACTACGCCGCGCCCACAGGAACTCCCGTGCGTGCCGTGGCCGACGGTACCGTTACGCGGCGCTACTGGGAGCCCGGCGGCGGAAATACGGTGTGGATCAGGCATGCGAGGGGTTATGAAACGGGGTATCTGCATTTGTCGCGGTTCGGCGCCGGTATCGCCGTGGGCACGCGCGTGTCGCAGGGGCAGACCATCGGCTACGTGGGGTCGACCGGACAGTCTACCGGGCCGCATCTCGACTACCGCATTCGCGTGAACGGCAAGCCGATAGACCCGCTGAAGATTCCGCAGGAGCCCGGACTGCCGATCAAGGAGGCCAATCGGGATGAGTTTGCCGTGGTGCGCGCGAAGGTTATGGGCGAGTTGGCCGGGATTCTGCCGGTGTCGGAGCGGCTTATGCGGCTCGACTCGATCGTGGTGCCGGCGGGTGTGGCGCTCGATCCGGTGAATCCTTCGGCGGTCGATACGACTCTTAATGTGATCGACAGGGGGCGGTGAAATTGAAGAATTCTTCAGGAAACTGGATGCCGAAGACGATGATGTCGTTACGGTCGAGGTGCTGAGAATGCGTTATCATTTACGACTGAATTGATGGAAAATTTGGAACGGATCGCGGCGTTTATCCGCAAGCATCATGTGATGACGTTGGCGACGGTGGGCGGTGATGGGCGGCCGTGGGTGGCGCATGCTTTTTATGCGTGGATGGCGGTAGAAAAGAGTTTTGCGTTTATGAATAATCCCGCCACGCGGCATGGGGGGGAGATGTCGGCCAACCCGCGTGTGGCGGCGGCGATCGCGCTCGAGACTCGTGTGGTGGGGCGGTTGCAGGGTTTGCAGATAGAGGGGGAGGTTCGTTTGGCGGAGGGTGAGGTGTTGGATGCGGCGCGTCGGGTCTATCTGCGGCGTTTCCCTTATGCGACGGTGATGGAGCAGCCCCTTTGGATTCTCGTCCCCGCGCTTATGAAGTTTACCGATAATACGTTGGGGTTTGGCAAGAAACTTATATGGACGAAATGAAACGGGCGCCTTCGAGGCGCCCGTTTCATTTTAACTTGCCAGTTAGTTACCAAGCGAATAAGGGGCGGCCGGCCATCATGGCGTTGACCTCCTTGCGGACGGCGGTGATGACGCTTTGGTCGTCGGGTGCCGAGAGCACGCGGTCGATGAGAGCGACGATCGCCTCCATGGCGTCTTCTTTCAATCCGCGAGTGGTGATGGCGGGTGTGCCGAAACGTAGGCCCGAGGTCTGGAACGGCGAGCGGCTGTCGAACGGCACCATGTTCTTGTTCGTGGTGATGTCGGCGGCGACGAGCGCCTTTTCGGCCACTTTGCCCGTCAGTTCGGGGAACTTGCCGCGCAGGTCGACGAGCATCAGGTGGTTGTCCGTCCCGCCCGAGATTATTTTGTAGCCGCGGGCGACGAATGCGGCGGCCATTGCGGTGGCGTTCTTCACGACCTGTTTCTGATACTCCTTATAGGAGGGTTTGAGCGCCTCGCCGAAAGCGACGGCCTTCGAGGCGATGACGTGTTCGAGCGGGCCGCCCTGAACGCCGGGGAAGACGGCCGAGTTGAGGATGGCCGACATCTTTTTGATCTCGCCCTTCGGGGTGGTGAGGCCCCAGGGATTGTCGAAGTCGCGGCCCATGAGGATGATACCTCCGCGCGGGCCGCGCAATGTTTTATGAGTGGTCGAAGTTACTATGTGGGCGTGGGGTACGGGGTTGGCAAGAATGCCGGCGGCGATGAGCCCGGCCGTGTGGGCCATGTCGATCATCAGCAGCGCCCCGACTTTGTCGGCGATGGCGCGCATGCGGGCGTAGTCCCACTCGCGGGAGTAGGCACTGGCGCCGCCGACGATCATTTTGGGCTTGTGCTCTACCGCCAAAGCCTCCATCTCGTCGTAGTCGATGGTGCCGGTGGCTTCGCCCACCTTGTAGCCGACGGCTTTATAGAAAAGACCTGAAAAGTTGACCGGTGAGCCGTGCGACAGGTGGCCGCCGTGCGACAGGTCGAGGCCGAGGAAAGTGTCGCCGGGACGCATGCAAGCCACGAAGACAGCCATGTTGGCCTGCGCTCCCGAGTGGGGCTGGACGTTGGCGTATTCGGCATCGTAGAGTTCGCACACGCGCGCGATGGCGAGCGACTCGATTTTGTCTACAACCTCGCATCCGCCGTAGTAGCGCGAACCGGGGTAACCCTCGGCGTATTTGTTGGTGAGAGGCGAGCCCATTGCGGCCATAACATCTTCTGACACAAAGTTTTCCGATGCGATCAGTTCGATCCCCTGTTCCTGACGGCGACGCTCGGCGGCGATCAGGTCGAAAATTTCATTATCCATAAAAATTGGGTTTAAGTCGCAAAAATAACGGAAATCTTATTATCTTTGCCCAAAATCGCAAAAAAAGATGGGATTATTAACAGGAAAGGTAGCGCTCGTGACGGGCGCGGCGAGAGGAATCGGGCGTGCTATAGCGTTGGAAATGGCGCGTGAGGGCGCCAACGTGGCATTCACCGATCTTGCCGTGGACGAAAACGCGCAGAAGACCGAAAAAGATATTGCCGCACTCGGGGTGCGCGGAAAAGCTTACGCCTCGAACGCTGCGAGTTTCGACGAAGCTCATAAAGTGGTCGACGAGGTGATGGCCGATTTCGGGCGTATAGATATATTGGTCAACAATGCCGGCATAACAAAGGACGGCCTTATCATGAGAATGAGCGAGGCGCAGTGGGATGCCGTGATAAATGTGAACCTCAAGAGCGCTTTCAACTATATTCACGCCGTTACGCCGGTGATGATGCGCCAGCGCAGCGGGTCGATCATCAACATGTCATCGGTGGTGGGAGTTTCGGGCAACGCCTCGCAGATTAACTACTCGGCCTCGAAGGCGGGGATGATAGGGTTGGCCAAGAGCACCGCAAAGGAGCTCGGGTCGCGCGGTATTCGTGCCAACGCCATTGCTCCGGGATTTATCATCACCGAGATGACCGGCCAGTTGCCGCAGGAGGTGAAGGACGAGTGGGCGAAACAGATACCGATGCGTCGCGGAGGTACTCCGGAGGATGTTGCCAAGGCGGCGGTGTTCCTGGCTTCGGACATGGCCTCGTATGTGAGCGGACAGACGCTGCATGTTTGCGGCGGTATGAATACCTGATCGAAAGATCAGGTCGTAATTAATATAACTCCGCCCCCGAGGGGGATGGGAGTTTACGGCGAATGCACGAGTTTGCATTCAATTCAAAACTTTTTCATAAACAATACATTTTAAGTTGGTGGAATGGCGCTCCCTGAGAAGGAAGCGCCATTTTTTAGTGCATCGCACTAAAAAATGGCGCGTGCGCGCTTTTGTAACCTAACCCCCAAACCCCCTTTCTAAAAGGGGGCTTTGCTACGCATAACAGTGCAGCCCGAAAAAATGGCGGTGGGAACGCCTATGGCCAAAGGGTGGGCATAAGTTGATAAACTTGCGCCAGTTGTGCTACGCACTAAAATGTCTTGCTCCCGATTTTTTGTGTTTGGGGATGCGGATATTCGTGGCGATTGACTATCTTTGCGCGTAACGCAAACAAAACCCTATTTAATGCACTAAGCCATGAGATTTATTCTGTCAGTATTGTTTACATTTGCGGCGCTTACCGTCGCGATCACACAATCACAAGCCCAAAACCCCTATCTGCCGCTGTGGGAACACCTGCCCGACGGTGAGCCGAGGGTGTTCGAAGACCCCGATGCTCCGGGGAAATACCGCGCCTATATCATAGGTTCGCACGACCTGAGGTTAGGCAGCTACTGCGGCCCCGACATTCGCATGTGGTCGGCGCCCGTGGAAGACCTCAGCGCGTGGGTAGATGAAGGGCCCATTTTTACCTACGAGATCGACAACCAGTGGGACGTGATGTACGCGCCCGACCTGGTGGAGGTGCGCCGCCGCGACGGCAAGAAGGAGTACTGGCTCTATCCCCACAGCCGCGGACGCGACCGCGAGCCGATGATCGCACGCGGCGACAGGCCCGACGGCCCTTTCACGCCCGTGAACATGACTCCCGACGGCCGTGCCACAGTGGAGGGCAGTGTGCTCGGTTTCGACCCGAGTGTGTATGTGGAGCAGATCACCAATCGCCGCGACCCCGACTACCGTATAGGTTTCCGTGCCTACGGGTTCTGGGGTTTCCAGCGCTCGCTGGCCGCTCAGCTTGATCAGAACACGATGTACTCCGTGCGTCCCGGCACCGAGGTGATACCTTATTTTATGCCTGCGAGCGTTCGCTACGGCGAGGTGCGCGACCCGGCGGGAACGCAGTACCCCAACCTGTATCCGGATGAGAAACCGGGTGACTACAACTTCTTCGAAGCGTCGTCGATACGCCGCGTGGGCAACAAGTACCTGCTGATTTACAGCGGTTACAGCGGACCCGACTATGGCGTGTCGAGCTCGAACTCGACCCTGCGTTTCGCTTATGGCGACACCCCGCTGGGGCCGTGGAAGATCGGCGGCGTGCTCGTAGACTCGCGCGCTCCGGTGCTCAACGAGGATGGTTCGGCTCTTCAGCTCACAAACGGTGGGCACAATACACACGGCTCGATCGAACAGATCAACGATCAGTGGTATGTGTTCTATCATCGTCCCCCGCGCGGTTTCGGCTTTGCGCGCCAGGCTATGGTGGCTCCCATCGTAATCGAGGCCGATGAGAAATCGGTGGCCGATGGCGGTAAGGTTTCGATCCGCGGCTATGATCCCTACGCGGCAGACGGCAAGTGGAGCGCACGTACTACGGGTGGTGTGGAGTATACCGGCGCGGAGGTGACGAGCGAAGGTTTCCAGGTGTATGGTCTCGATCCGTTCAGGTTTTGGTCGGCGGGCTACGCGGCCTATCTGTCGGACGGCGCCTCGATGCAGGATACGTGGGACATTTGGGATAATAACATGCCCGTGACTATGAGTGCGGGTGCGACCGTAGGTTTCAAATATTTCGGTTTCGGCGGTTTGGCCGAGGCCAAGAAGGGTTTGACCCCGTTTGCCGGTGTGGTGCGCGGAGGGCAGACCAAGCTCAATGTGTGGCTGACGCCGCGCACACCCGCCGCGTTCAAGGTCGATGTGTGGCTCGACGGCCCGTGGGATAACGCGACGTGGAAGGGACGCAAGATAGGTACGATCGAGGTGCCGGCGGGCAGCGCGTCGCAGGCTACGAAATTTACCATCGACGTTGCATCGGCTGTGGAAGGACTTACGGGTAAACACGCTATCTATCTGACGGCCGCGGCCGTGGGTCGCGGTGGCGGCGGACAGAACCGTCCGATGTTCGACCTGTTGGGGCTGGGATTCAGCGCCCGCGACCGCGTCGTGGAACGCCACGTTGCTCCGACCGTTAAGATCTGGGCCAATGGTGTCGAGATCCCGCTCTCGCCGGTTCCCGTGCGTTCGACAAACCAGAACGGCATTGTCGGTTACGATATTTACGGAGCGACGGTGGGTGTTGCGCCTACTGCTATACAGCCTCCGTTGGTGAGTGCGGCCGCCGATAACTCGGAAGTGAAGGTGTCGATCACCCAACCCAACGAGCCCGATGGCGAGGCTGTCGTGAAGTTCGATTATCGCGGGGTGGTGAAGACTTATCGGGTCGACTTCGAATAAGACGGGGGTTGTTCCCTTTGAATGACAGACGGCTGCCTTCGAGAGGCAGCCGTCTGTGTGTTATGCGGATAGAAACCGAGCGGACGGTGTCGCGGCTGGGTGGTCAGATGGAAATTTCGAGGATTTCGAGTTTCATGGTGCCGGCGGGGACGGTTACTTCGACCGTTTCGCCCTGTTTGTGGCCGAGCAGTGCGGCGGCGATGGGGGTGGTGGTGGCGAGCTTGCCCTCTTTGAGGTTGGCCTCTTTCTCGGGGACGAGGGTGTAGGTCATCTCCTTGCGTGTGCCCAGGTTGAGGAGCCTCACGCGGTTGAGTATCTGCACGGTGTCGGTGCCCACCTTAGAGCGGTCGAGCAGGCGGGCCGAGGCGAGCATGCCTTCGAGCGCGGCGATGCGCATTTCGAGCATTCCCTGCGCCTCCTTTGCGGCGTCGTACTCGGCGTTTTCGCTCAGGTCGCCCTTGTCGCGCGCTTCGGCTATTGCCCTCGACGCGGCGGGACGTTCCACCGAGCGCAGTTGTTCCAGTTCGGCCTTTGCCTTTGCAAAACCCTCTTCGGTGAGGTATGTGACTTGTGCTGCCATAGGTAAAAAAAATAAATCCCGGCCGGGAGGCCGAAATATTCCGTGTGAGGACAAAGGTAGTCAACGTTTTTATAATATCCAAATTTAGCGTACATTTGCGCTATGTCAAACAGCAATTTCGTAGATTACGTTAAGATATTTTGCCGGTCGGGTAACGGAGGGGCGGGGAGTGCGCATTTCCGGAGAGAGAAGTTCGTGGCTTTCGGCGGGCCAGACGGCGGCGACGGCGGACGGGGCGGTAACATAGTGTTGAGGGGCAACAGCCACTTCTGGACTTTGATACACCTCAAGTACCAGCGCCACATTTTTGCCGAAAACGGAGCGGGGGGCTACGGTTCGCGGTCTAGCGGCAAGGCGGGGGCCGATATATTCATAGAGGTGCCGCTGGGTACCGTGGCGCGCGATGCCGAGACGGGTGAAGTGGTGTGTGAGGTGACCGCCGACGGTGAGGAGCAGATGCTGCTCAAGGGCGGACGCGGAGGGCTCGGTAACTGGCACTTCAAGAGCGCCACCAATCAGGCGCCGCGGTATGCACAGCCGGGTGAGGCGGGGTTGGAGCAGGCTTTTGTGCTTGAGCTCAAGGTGTTGGCCGATGTGGGCCTGGTGGGATTTCCGAATGCCGGAAAGTCGACGCTGCTGAGCGTGGTGAGCGCCGCGCGGCCAAAGATCGCCGATTACGCTTTCACGACGCTGGAGCCCAATTTGGGGATAGTGGAGGTTCGCGACGGGCGTTCGTTCGTGATGGCCGATATTCCGGGCATCATAGAGGGGGCGCACGAGGGCAGGGGAATAGGTACGCGGTTTTTGCGCCATATAGAACGCAACTCGATACTCCTTTTCACCATTCCGGTCGATGCCGACGATGTGCGCGCGCAGTACGACATTTTGCTGCGCGAGTTGGAGCTTTACAATCCCGAGTTGCTGGACAAGAGCCGCCTGGTGGCGATCACCAAGTGCGATATGCTCGACGCAGAACTGCTGGCCGAACTGAGGGCCGAGGTCGTGGGGTCGCTCCCGGCGGGGATCGACACGACTTTTATCTCGTCGGTGGCGGGACTCGGTATCTCCGAGTTGAAAGACAAGTTGTGGGGCGAGTTGCAGCACGCTAACAGTGAGTGATGGCGAGTTATCTCGATAACGACATAAAATACCTGGCCGGGGTGGGCGAGGCGCGTGCCAGATTGCTGGCGGCGGAAGCAGGCATTCGCACCCTCGGCGATCTGATATATTACTTCCCTTTCCGGTGGATCGACCGTACCAAGCTGTGGCGCATTGCCGACATCGGGGAGGATTTCGGCGAGACCTATGTGCAGATACGTGCGCGGGTGCGCGGGAAGCAGTTCATCGGCACGGGTCGCGGGCAGAGGCTGTCGGTGATGGTGGGCGACGGGAGCGGGAGCGCAGAACTCGTGTGGTTTCGCGGCGTGAAGTGGATCGAGAAGCGGTTGGAGCCGGGACGGGAGTATGTCTTTTTCGGGCGGCCACATTTTTTCCGCGGCGAGTTCGGCATGGTGCATCCCGAGGTGGAGAATCCCGAGGCGGCGGCGGGACGGCCCACGGGGGCCCTTCAGGCTGTGTACAGCACCACAGAGAAACTTACGAACGCGAATCTCGGCACGCGGGGCATTGCGGGGCTCGTGGCGGCGGCATGGCCAATGGTCGAGGGGAGCATAGGGGAGACGCTGCCGGAAGGAGTGATAGAGGCGCAGGGGCTCGTGGGGCTGCGTGAGGCGCTGTTCAACATCCATTTTCCGCAGAGCCCGTCGGCTTTGAAGGCGGCCGAGTATCGTTTGAAATTCGAGGAGTTGTTTGGCATACAGTTGGATATTTTATCCAAACGCAGCCGCAGGTTGACGCGCGAGGAGGGGTTTGTGTTTCCGCGGGTGGGGGATTATTTCAATACCTTTTGGTCGGAGAAGCTGCCTTTCCCGCTTACCGGGGCGCAGAAAAAGGTGATAAAGGAGATCAGGGCCGACACCGTGAGCGGGCGGCAGATGAACCGGCTGTTGCAGGGCGATGTGGGGAGCGGAAAGACTTTGGTGGCGTTGGTGGCGATGCTGCTGGCCGCCGACAACGGATTTCAGAGCTGCATGATGGCGCCGACGGAGATACTTGCGCGGCAGCACTTTGCGTCTGTTTCGCGCATGACGGAGGGGTTGGGGTTGAGAGTGGCGATACTGACCGGGGCTTCGAAGGCGGCGGAGAGGCGCGAGGCGCTGGAGGGGATAGCGAGCGGCGAGGTGGATATACTGATCGGCACGCATGCGCTGATCGAGGACAAGGTGAGGTTCGCCAATCTGGGGCTCGTGGTGATCGACGAGCAGCACCGTTTCGGGGTGGAGCAGCGGGCGCGGCTGTGGACGAAGAACGAGCGGCCACCACATGTACTCGTGATGACTGCCACGCCTATTCCGCGGACGCTCGCCATGACTTTGTACGGCGATCTGGAGGTGAGCGTGATCGACGAGTTGCCGCCGGGGAGGCAGCCGATACAGACTTTCCACAAGACCGATGCCGACCGGCTTGCCGTGTGGGGATTTCTGAGGCGCGAGATTGCCAAGGGGCGGCAGGTGTATGTGGTCTATCCTTTGATAAAAGGGTCGGAGAAGATGGACTACAAAGATCTTTACGACGGATATGAGAGCATCACGCGCGATTTTCCGCGGCCCGGGTATCAGGTGATAGCCGTGCACGGCAAGATGAAGGCTGAGGATAAGCAGACAGCGATGAGGGAGTTCAAGGAGGGGCTGGCGCAGATCATGGTCGCCACTTCGGTGATCGAGGTGGGGGTCGACGTGCCCAACGCCACGGTGATGGTGATAGAGAGCGCCGAGCGGTTCGGACTGTCGCAGCTGCATCAGTTGCGCGGACGGGTGGGGCGCGGCGGGTCGCAGTCGTACTGCGTGCTCGTGAGCGGTGAGAAGCTCTCGCGCGAGGCACGGCAGCGGTTGGCGGCGATGGTGGAGACCAACGACGGTTTCGAGTTGGCCGAGCTCGACATGAAACTGCGCGGGAGCGGCGACCTGGCCGGGACTCAGCAGAGCGGCCTGGCGTTCGATCTGCGCATTGCCGATCTGGGGCGCGATCAGCAGATAATCGAGCTTACGCGGCGGGTGGCCGGTGAGATTCTCGACCGTGATCCGTTGCTGGCCGATCCCGACAATATACTGCTTCGTGCTTTGCGGGAACGGTTTACTCCGCGTACTCCTAAGGATTTCAGTATGATCTCGTGAAAACAGTTGTATTTGCAACTATTTTTAGTTACATTTGCGGCGATGGCAAGGATAAAAGGAGAATGAGCACACGCGATAAGTTGATAAAGCGATTCGGAGCGATGCCGAGGGATTTTACCTTCGATGAGATGATAAGGCTCTTTGCCGCTTTCGGTTTCGAGGTCGACAACAAGGGCGGTACATCGGGCTCGCGGTTGGCGCTTGTGAACAGGGAGCGTGGCCTGTCGTACAATATGCACCGTCCGCATCCCGCGGGTGCGATCAAAATGTACGTGATGAGGCAGGTTATGGATTTTATGATCGACAACGGATTGATCGAAAAGGAGAAATAGTCATGGGAAATCTTAAGTACAAAGGCTACACCGGCAGTGTCGAATACAGCGAGGAGGATAACATTCTGTTCGGCAAGGTTCTTGGCATGAGCAGAGATGCGATCACCTATGAGGGTGCTACCATCGACCAGTTGAAAGCCGATTTCGAGGCGGGCGTAGACGACTACCTCGCGATCTGCACGGCGAAGGGAGTGGAACCTCGGAAAGCGTATTCGGGAACGCTCAACATTCGTATTTCACCCGACACGCATGGACGTTTGGCAGATATTGCAAAAACATCGGGCACATCCATCAACAGCGTTATCAATACGGCGATTGCGGATTTCACGCGGCGGGCGCACTAATACGGGGTTTTCACCGTTTATTTGACATGATGAACCGATTTTTTGTATTGATTGCGGTTGCTTTGCTCGGCGGGGCCGGGGTGGGGCGGGCACAGGGCATAGTTTTGCTCGACGCTCCGTTTGGGGCGGGCGAGGAGCTTGTTTATAATGTGTCGTATCGGGCGGCGCTGATTCCGCCCATCAACATGATGAGGATTTCGATACGCACTCTCGACGAGGTGCTCAGCGGGCGACAGCATTTTCACATAGTGGGCAACGGACGCACCACGGGTGCCGCCAAGGGGGTGTTCGAGCTCAACGACACCTATCACGCGTGGCTCGACGCCGAGACTCTGCTGCCCAGCCGCACCACGAGCGATATTCGTGAGGACAACTATCGCCTCACCACTACTTACACCTACGACTGGAATTTGATGAGTGTGAGTAATGTGCGCCGTAACCCGAGGTGGGACGGCCCGCGGACGGCGACATTCGATCTGCCGAGCAGGGATTGCGGCGACGCGCTGTCGCTGTTCTACCGCCTGCGGGCGATCGACGTGAACAGGCTCGTCGCGGGGGCGGCAAACAGGCTCGATCTGGTGCTGAGCGAGGATGCCAAGCCGATCACGTTTATATTTTGGGGACGCGAAACGGTGCGGGTGCGCAGATTGGGGACTTTCCGTGCCCTGAAGTTTACCTGCACGATGGTCACCTCCGACGGGTCGACCTACGAGGAGGGGATGACCTTTACGGCGTGGATTTCCGACGACGAGAATCACATTCCGCTTATGGTCGAGAGCCCCATTCGCATAGGCCGAGTGAGCGTCTCCCTTGCCGAAGGATCGCAAACGTTGCATCCCCTCTCCAGCCGTGTGAAATAGCGTGAGTTTTGCAGCCCCTCCCGGGGTTTGGCGGAAATTTTGTATCTTTGTCACAAAACGTTTCGGGTTATGAAAAGAACGATATGCCTGCTTGTGTCGGTGTTGGCGGTGTGGGGGGCGGGGGCGCAAACGGCCACCTCGAAAGACCCTCTCGACATTGCGCGGAAGCTTTACGCCGCCGGGCAGTGGGAGGCCGCCGAATATGAGTTCGGCAGGGCGGCCGACGCGGTGAGAGACATCCCGCCTTTCGGGCACCCCTCCACGGAGGGGGAGACCGCCACCACGGCGGCGGGAGAGTCGGCGACGATAGTCGAGGCAGAGACCTTCGAGGTTCTTGCGGCGGCGCGGCGCGGGGCTACCGACGCGGGCGCCACCTAGAATGA
>DBDQ01000030.1:0-4842 GCA_002293665.1 Alistipes sp. UBA928
GGGCGAAAACCTCAACGGCGTCGTGTCGGCCAACGAGTTCCTCACCCGCGCCAACCTGATGGGTGCTTACCGTCCGGGGGCCGACACCCCCATCTTCTCGGGCCCGCGCACTGTGGTGGTCGGCGGTGGCAACGTGGCGATGGACGCCGNNNCCGCCGCAGCGAGGCCGAACTTCCGGCCCGCGTCGAGGAGGTGCACCACGCCAAGGAGGAGGGCATAGAGTTCCGCATGCTGTGCAATCCCATCGAGGTGCTGGGCGACGACCGCGGCTGGGTTCGCGGTGTGAAGTGCATAAAAATGGAGCTGGGCGAGCCCGACGCTTCGGGACGCCGCCGGCCCGTCGAGATCGAAGGCTCGGAGTTCGAGATCGCCTGCGAGACGGTCGTGATGGCTTTGGGCACCTCGCCCAATCCCCTTATCGCCAGCACCACCGAAGGGCTCGAAACCAACCGGCGCGGAGGTCTCGTGGCCGACGACCGGGGGGCGACCTCCCGTCCGGGAGTCTTCGCCGGAGGCGACGCCGTGACCGGAGCAGCCACCGTAATCCTCGCTATGGGTGCCGGACGCAAGGCTGCTGCTGCGATCGACGAATTTGTTTCAAAAAAATGACATGTATCGTTTGGTTTTTTGATGTATCGTTTTTACCTTTGCGCACGTGGGCTTGCGAGTTATTGGAATTTTTGCTCGTCGGTCTGCGCAAATAAAAGATCAAAATTTTTCATAATTAAAAGGTTTGGAAGGGCGACGCAGTGATGCATCGCCCTTCGATTTTCGTTCTATTCCAACAACTGTGCTAACCGGCAGCTGCGCACTCCCCGCACTCTCTGTACCGCATTTTCATGAATCAATGCAAAAATTATGTGGAGCAAAAGAATATTTTTATTATATTTGCACCATTAAACCCAACAAAAAACAAGATATAGAGTAGCTTAACATAATTTAAGAACAGCAATTCTTTTTTTCGTACCATAAACTTTCGGAACGTTGTCATCAACGTGTTTGATACTGAAAATAAGATTGCCGGTTCGAAGATGTGCCGTGGCGCGGATTTTGCCCACGGCTACTTCGGACGTGGGGCAGTTTTCAGTATGGGGCTCCGAAAGGCCTATGGTCGGGACTGTTTCCACGTCCTTTTTTTATTCCCGGATGCGCAGGCAGGTAATGCATAGAAAAAACAACCCAAAATGAACTTTACAGAGATGATCGACCACATATACTCTCTTTCGGGAGTATGGCACTGGGAAACGGTGGAGATACACACAAGTAAAAAAGGCTGGCAAATCACTCGGGAATACGCGCCCGGAGATTATACATGGGAGTTTTCAGATGAAGGCACCGTGACGTATCGACTCTCTTTCGAATACATTATCACCCGGAAATACAAATACCGGCTCCACGAAATGCTCCGCATCTACAACGAACGCGAAGACTCCGGCGAGTGGTGGACCATCGAGTGGCTGACCACCGACACCATAATGATGTGTCCCTCCGACAAAAACGACCCTTTCCTGCGCCGCGTCAAACTCCGCAGAGGGCTATGACCGGGCCGCCGTCCGATTTCCAATAGCGATCTCTTCATTTCTCGGTTTTTTACCCATTTATTTTAATAAGTTGATGCAATATTGGCAATAATATACAGTATTATCATTGCCTTATTTTCTAAATATTAAAAATCAGCGCCATAGTCCGGCAAAAAAATCTCCCAACAGGAATCTTTACACCTAAAACCCCGATTAAAGCCCTCTGCCAATGCCGAAGGCATCATTTGGCTCTATGCAAAAATCGTTCGATTCGCATCTCGGTCGTCCTGAAATTCGCATGCACTCATTGAAAAGAATAAATTTCGATAAAAAATGATAGAAAACATTTTGAAAAAGAAAAAAGATACATATCTTTGCCGGTGATATGGGAGACCAAAGCAGCAAAAAACCGCATCAGCGCGCGTCAGACTGCAATTTATCCATGTATTGATACAAAAAAATGCCGTTGGGATATTCAGCCGTTCACACCGGTGGGGTGAATAGTATTCCTATCGCGATTGAACATGAAACACCGCATTGATTATGAGCACCCGCAAGTGAAAGAGTTGTAGCTTTCAACGGCGAAGCCTTGCCCATACACCATATAATCCACCCCCCCCTTCGATCTGCCCTATGACACAGATGTGGTATGCCGCCCGAACGAGGCACAACCAGGAGAAATTCGTAAAGACCAAACTCGAACAGATCGGCGTCGAACACTTCGTTCCGTTCCGCAAGGAGTTGCGCCGTCGCCGCGACCGTGCCGTGGAACTGATGGTGCCGGTGATCCCCAATCTGGTCTTCATCCACACCGATTACGCCACGAGCCTCACCATAGCCAACGACTACGGTGTCAGACTCACCTACATAAAGCGGCTCGACGGCGCGGGCCATCTGGTGGTGCCCCAGAAACAGATGGACGATTTCCGCCTCCTGTGCGAGAGCAACGTCGACTACACTATCACAGGCGATCTCACCAAAGGCGACCGCGTGGCCGTGATCGACGGCTGCCTGGCCGGACTCGAAGGCGAACTCGTCCACTCGGGGCGCAACGGCGGCCGGGTGGTGGTCAAACTCGACAGCATCGCATCGTTCGAACTCACCATTTCGGTAGGCAATCTTCGCAGGATAAAATAGTTTCCTCTCTCCCTCCACCCCCTTCCATACAAGTCGCATGGGTTTGAAAAGGTATCTCTCGCTCCGTTACGGGACGAGTCTGCGCGAACTGAAACACCTCGACCGCCGTTTGGTCTTCTCACTCGACCTGATGCTGACGTGCGTGGCAGTTTTGGCCACTCTCGGTGTCATGTCGTTGCTCTTCGACGGTGTTCTTTTCGGCCGCGCGTCGCTGCTGTTGCTGCTCATCTCGGTTTCGCTGTCGGCGCTGTTCTTCTTTTTGACCGGCACCTACCGCACGAGCATCCGTTTTTCGACGCTTCGCGAAGCGGGTAAGGTATTTTGGCTTCTCGTCGCCAAGGCTCCGCCCATGTTCATCGCGGCACTTACACTGGGAGTGTTCGGCATACGTCCGGCCGTAGTCTATGTCGTCATCGAGGCCATGATGACGGCTTTCCTGATGATCTTCTCGCGTTCGGCCATGATCAGTCTCTACTACGGCATGGTCAGCAGCGTGGGTGCCGGTGTCGACAACGTGCTGATCTACGGCACGCGCGCGGGAGCTCCGCTGCTTGCCTCGCAGATCAACGACGAGCCGCGCCTTTCATATCGCGTAAAGGGTTTCCTCGACACCGACGGCGATCCCCACGGCGGCAACATCAGCATCCGCGGCCTCGACGTCTACGACTGGATCGGCGACCAGGCTTCCCTTGAGTCTATTATCGTGGGCCGCGGCATCACCCACATCCTGTTCACCTCGGTGGCCGACTTCAACCGCGAGCGCGACAATCTGGTCGACTTCTGCATCGCCAACAACATCCGCATGCTGATGAGCGGCGAGATACAGTCTCTGGGCCCGGATAAAGACCTTCCGCGCCTCATCAAGCCCATCGACATCGAAGACCTGCTCTACCGCGACGAGATCACCACCAACGAGGACAACGTCGCCCGCCAGGTCGAGGGCAAAACCGTCCTTGTGACGGGAGCGGCAGGCTCCATAGGCCGCGGCATCACGCTGCGCCTGCTGCAATTCGCCGCCAAGCGGCTGATCCTCGTCGACAGCGCCGAGACTCCGCTCCACGACCTTGAGATCGAACTCACGCGCGACTATCCCGACCGCGAAATCGTTTTTGTGTTGAGCGACGTGCGTTCGCGCCGCAAGCTCCACACGGTGTTCGATCTCTACCGGCCCGACTATGTTTTTCACGCGGCGGCCTACAAACACGTACCCGTGATCGAGCAGTTCCCCTGCGAGGGCATCCTCACCAACGTGTGGGGTACGATCAACACCGCCCGTTGCGCCATCCGCGTCGGAGTCCACAAATTCGTGATGATCTCCACCGACAAAGCCGTCAATCCCACCAACGTGATGGGCGCCACCAAACGCATCGCCGAACTGTGGGTACGCTCGCTGCGCAACAACGACTCGGGCACGCGCTTCATCATCACCCGCTTCGGCAACGTACTCGGAAGCAACGGCTCTGTGATCCCCATCTTCCGCGAGCAGATCGCCGCCGGTGGCCCGGTCACCGTCACCCATCCCGAAATGACGCGCTACTTCATGACCATCCCCGAGGCGTGCCGCCTGGTTTTGCAGGCCACGGCGATGGGTTCGGGTGGCGAGATATTCGTCTTCGACATGGGCCGCCAGATCAAGATCGACGACCTGGCGCGCCGCATGATCCTGCTGTCTGGTTTCGTTCCCGACGACGACATAGCGGTGGAGTACACCGGCCTGCGCCCCGGGGAGAAACTGTACGAGGAGCTTTTGAGCGAAGCCGAGCAGNNGGCCTGCGCCCCGGCGAAAAGCTCCACGAGGAGTTGCTGACCAAAGCCGAGGCCACCGAGCTCACCCGCAACGAAAAGATACGCATAGTCAAGACCGACGGAGGCGACATGACCTCGGTCGCAAAGGAGATCATGGCCCTGGTGGTGGCTGCCCACCAGGGCGACTCTCTCCGTTCGGTACGGCTCATGAAAAGGATCCTCCCCGAATTCAAAAGCAACAACTCATGCTTCGAGGCGATCGATCGCGAGCAAACACCCGAACCCAAAGAAGAAATTAGAGAAACTGTTTATGTCGGCTAAAGTCGCGCGTCAAACCGAATCCCGGAGGGATCCCGAGAAACCGCATGCCACAGGCATGCACCCCCTCCGCATCCTGATGCTCTTCACGATTCTCAACCGCGGAGGAGCCGAAACAATG
>DBDQ01000030.1:4987-5285 GCA_002293665.1 Alistipes sp. UBA928
ACGGCCACTGCTCCGAGCTGGGCTACCTCGTCTACCGCGAGGCCCACAGGCGCGGTTTTGCCTTCGTGGCTGCCCACGCCCACAACTCGCCGCGCGGCTTCGATCCCAAGATGCCCGTGCGACACCTGCTCAAGCACGCCATGCGCCGCCACCTCACCCACTGTTTCTCGTGCGGCGACGAGTCGGCCCGCTGGCTCTTCGGCCCGCGTCTGGCGCGCGAAGCGATCTTTCTGCCCAACGCCATCGACACCGCCGCCTTCGCCCACGATCCATTCATGCGCAAGGCCGTGAGGCGCGA
>DBDQ01000006.1:0-7147 GCA_002293665.1 Alistipes sp. UBA928
CGCCGTCGAGGGCATGGCGATGATCGATCGGCCGCCGCGCGACATGCGGGCGCCGCGAATGAAGTCGACCTGGCCCCCAACGCCGCTGAACTGACGCCCCGCTACGCTCTCGGCGTTGACCTGACCGCTAAGGTCGACCTCAAGGCACGAGTTAATCGATACCATGTTGTCGTTCTGCGCTATCACATTCGGGTCGTTCACGCGGTCGACGGGCAGCATCACCACGTCGGGGTTGTCGGCCACGAAATCGTAGAGCACGCGGCTGCCCACGAGGAACGTCACCACGTGTTTGCCCGGCATCAGGGTTTTGCGCCGTCCGTTGGCCACACCTGCGCGCATGAGGGCCACCGCGCCGTCGGAGAACATTTCGCTGTGAATCCCCAGATCGCGATGGTCGCCCAAAAAACTCAGTACCGCGTCGGGGATCGCCCCTATGCCGAGCTGCAGTGTGTCGCCGTCGCGCACGAGGTCGGCGCAGTGGCGGCCAATGGCGCTGTCGACGGTCGAAGATGCTCCGGGAGGCGAGGTCTCAGGCAGCGGGTCGGCGCACTCCACAATGGCGTCGAAACGTGAGATGTGGACGGCGTTTTCGCGACCGCCCACCCGCGGCATGCACTCGTTGACCTGAGCGACGATCTTACGGGCGTTTGCGACGGCCGACACATTGTAGTCGCACGCCACACCGAGGCTGCAATATCCGTCGGCGTCGGGCGGCGAGACGTTCACCACCGCCACGTCGACCGGAACGCGGTCGCCCAACAGACCCGGCACATCCTGAAAGAACGAGGGTATAAAGTCGGCCAGTCCCGCGTTGACAAGGGGGCGCGACGCCGGACCTGCAAAAGTGGTGATGTGGCGAAAATGCCGCGCGTTTTCGGGCAGCAGGTAGTCGGTGTAGCCCACCGGAAGGACGTGGAATATCTTCAGACCGGAGAAACGCTCCTTTTGTGCAACGAGTTCGCGAAGGATCACCTGAGGGTTGGCAGCAGCGTGGCTTGTGACGATCCAGTCGCCGTCGTTTATCAGTTTTACCGCCTCGGCGGCCGTCATAATCCTGTTACTGTGGCTCATATTGAGAAATTAACGATTTCTTCATATTGCGGACGAGTGCAAAAGTAGCAAATTTCCCCTAAAATCCAAAAATATGATAGGAGAAAAAGCGTTCGAGATGCAGGACGTTGCCCGCTCTTATACACTCAAACCTTACTCAGGGTGAAAGAGAATGTTGTGCCGACGCCGAGCTCGCTGCGTACGGTGATGGTTTCGCCGTGGGCCTCGAGGATGTGTTTGACTATCGCAAGACCCAGGCCCGAGCCCCCCTTCTCGCGCGAACGGCTCGCGTCGGTGCGGAAAAATCGCTCGAATACCCTCGGAACATCCTCCTTTTCGATCCCCTCGCCGTTGTCGGCCACCTCCACCATCACCTTGTCGAACATGTCGATGAACGCAATGCGCGTCCAGCCGCCGGGCGAACCATATCTGATGGAGTTAGAGATGAGGTTCACCACCACCTGGGCGATATACTTCCTGTCGGCCACCACGGAGAGGCTCTCGGGGGTCTTCTCTTTGAAACGTATCTTGATCTTGCGCGAGCGTGCCTCCATGTCGAATGTGTCGGCGATCTCACGCACCAGCGACACGACGTCGAACCAACTGTATTCCAGATGAGGTTCACCCGATTCGAGGCGCGAAATTTCGTCGAGGCGGGTGACTATGTCGACTATGCGTTCGGTGCTCTTTTCGGCCCGTTCGAGATAGAGGCGGTTGACGCTCTCGTCGTCGAGCGCGCCGTCGAGCAGCGTCGACAGGTAGCCCTGGATGTTGAACACCGGCGTTTTGATCTCGTGGGCGAAGTTGCCGAGATACTCGCGGCGGAAGTTCTCCATCTCCTCCAGTCGTTCGATCTCCTGCCGGTTGCTCTCGGCCCAGTCGCTGATCTCGTCGGTAACGGTTTCCAGAAGGTTCTCTTTTTTGAGGTACACACCTTCGAGGTCGCGCGTGCGCAGGTTGCGGTCGAATACGATCTGGTAGATCGGTTTCATCTTGTAGATCACAAACTTCTTAAGCACCAGCCGCGAGAAGAGATATGTCACGACGAATGTGGCGAAACATATCACCACAACCCCCCACCAGTAGAAGTCCCAGGCGATGGCCACGATAGTACCAGAGACGATCACCACCACCGTAACCAGCAACGCGATCAGCAGCGCCGCGTAGTTGATGGAGCGGATCCGCAGAATCTGCTTGTCCTCGAGGAACTTTCTTATGGGAATTTTAGCCATTACTGTGGGCGGCGATAAGGCGGGCTATGTATTTGCCTATGATGTCGAACTCGAGGTTGACCACGGAGCCGGGCACGATGTATTTAAAGTTTGTATGCTCGTGGGTGTAGGGGATTATGGCTACGCGGAACCCTCCCTGCCGCGAGTCGACCACGGTGAGACTGACGCCGTTTACTGCCACCGAGCCCTTCTCTACGGTGAGCATACCCTCTTTTTCGCCGTCGGCATCGTACTCGAAGGCGTAGTACCAGCTTCCGTCGGCTTCGGTGACGGCGGTGCAGCGGGCGGTGCGGTCTACGTGGCCCTGCACGATGTGACCGTCGAGCAGTGCGTCGGGCCTCATCGA
Source organism: Alistipes sp. UBA928 (assembly GCA_002293665.1). Lineage (GTDB taxonomy): Bacteria > Bacteroidota > Bacteroidia > Bacteroidales > Rikenellaceae > UBA940. The sequence goes on from DBDQ01000006.1 coordinate 2,629, forward strand.
ACGCTCCAGATTGACGTGATCGCCCACCTTCAGACCCCCGAGGTTGCTTTTGACGAGCGTTTCATGCATTGCCGTGACTGTGTAGCTGTTTTCCGTCAACTCCACCACCGTAAGGCACACTCCGTTGTGCGACACGCTTTGGTCGATCTTAAGTTCGCCGACGAACCCGGCTTCGAGCGTGAAGTGTTTGTTACTTTGCTCGTCGCGGATGGCTGTCACCCGCCCCATTGTCTCTACAATTCCCGAAAACATGACTCTGCAATTATACTGTTTTATTGATTATCACCGCGCGGACGGCGTAAAGTTCCTTCACCTCGGCCGCGTCGATACAAATTTCGTCGAAGTTGTCGGTGTCGACCGGCGTCAGTCTCAGCACGTTCGATTCGACCCGCCGCCTTACCCTGCGGAGCATCGTGAGTCCCTCGCCCACGACTATGTAGTCTCCTCCGGGCACGAGGCCCTCGGGGGCGATCTTTTTGACCAACACGATCGCTCCCGCGGGCACGGCGTCACCCATAGCCTTTCCGTGGTACCGGGCCGCGAAGTCGGCATCGTCGATGTCGGGAAGCGAAACGCAAGCTTCGCTCGAATAGCGCGTGGGCTGGGCTATGTATTTTTCGATGTCGGTGTCGTAAAACGGCACCGAATTTTGCCTGGTTGCCCCGACGGCGAACATGTCGCCTTCGCCAGTGAGAAGCCACGCACATGAGATCTGCGGGTATCTGGCTACGATCGTCCGGGCGAGTTGGGGACTGATGCCGTTCTTTCCCCGCTTTATCTGATAGAGGTTCTCTCCGCGGGAAAGTCCCACGGAGAGCGCGAACGAATTGACCGACAGACCGGCCCATCTCACCACACGTTCTATTCTCTGCCAATTGTTAAGCACAAGGGTTTGCGTATTAAAAAAAAATGCATCATCTTTGTAGCCCCCAACGGTCCCGTAGTTCAATGGATAGAATTTCAGATTCCGGTTCTGACGGTACAGGTTCGATTCCTGTCGGGATCACATCGTAGCCGGACGACTCGCGTTGTTCGGCTATTTTGCGAGACATCGGAAACAAAATCGATCCCCGCACACCCGGAGGACGGACGAAGACGCACAGTGGACGAACAAAGATGTCTGCATGTGCAATAACATCATGCAAAACTACAATATTATTTTGTGATAGACAAAGCCACAGTAGACCGAATATATTCCGCCGCGGACATCGTGGAGGTCGTGGGCGATTTTGTCTCTTTGCGAAAAAAGGGCGTCAACTATCAGGCTTGCTGTCCGTTCCATAACGAGAAAACCCCTTCGTTCGTTGTGTCGCCCACCAAGGGACTTTTCAAATGTTTCGGCTGCGGCAAGGGGGGCAACGCCGTCACTTTCGTGATGGAACACGAGGGCATGTCGTATGTCGAGGCGCTGAAGTACGTCGCCAAAAAGTATGGCATCGAGGTGCAGGAACGAACACTCTCCGAGGAGGAGGTGAAGCGCAACGACGACCGCGAGAGCATGATGGTGGTCAACAGCTGGGCCGCCGAGTGGTTCAAAAACTCGCTCCACACCACCGACGAGGGGCGCAGCGTGGGCCTCGGTTACTTCCGCCGCCGGGGATTCACCGACGCCATGATAGAGAAGTTCCAACTCGGCTACTGTCCGGGTGGTGGCGACAAGTTTACACGTGCGGCGCTGGCAGCCGGATACAAAGAGGAGTTCCTTACGGCAACGGGCCTGACGATAGTTCGCGAGAGCGGCGGATATTACGACCGTTTTTCGGAGCGGGTGATGTTCCCGATCCACTCGATGAGCGGCCGGGTGCTCGCTTTCGGTGGCCGCACGTTGCGCACCGACAAGAACGTTGCCAAATACCAGAACTCGCCCGAAAGCGAGGTCTATTCCAAGAAACAGACCCTCTACGGCATATTCCACGCCAAGAAGGCGATCGCCCAGCAGCGCAACGCGATCCTCGTGGAGGGTTACACCGACGTCATCTCGATGCACCAGGCGGGAGTCGAGAATGTTGTCGCTTCGAGCGGCACTTCGCTCACCGTCGAGCAGATCAAGCTGCTTAAACGTTTCACCGACAACGTGACGGTGATCTACGACGGCGACGCGGCGGGCATAGGTGCCTCGCTGAGGGGGGTCGACATGATCCTGCGCGAGGGGATGTCGGTGCGGGTGGTGCTGCTGCCCGACGGTGAAGACCCCGACTCCTTCGCCCGAACGCACAACGCCACCGAGCTTCAGGAGTACATCCGCGAGAACGAACAGGATTTCATCACCTTCAAGGCCAAACTTCTGGCGCGCGACGCCCGGGGCGACGTGATAAAACGCGCGGCGGTGGTAAGCGAGATGGTTGACTCGATCGCCGAAATACCCGACGCCATCCAGCGGTCGATGTTCATCGCCGAATGCGCACGTACGATGGAGGTCGACGAGCAGTTGTTGATCTCGGAGGTGGCGAAGAAACGACTCGCGGGCCCGGCTGTCGACGAGGGCCAAAGGGAGTTCATCCGCCGCCAGGAGGCCGTGCGCCGAGCCGAGAATGCCGCCCTCATCACCCCCGTGGGCCATGTGACCGCAGGAAGCAGCATCGACGAACTCGAAAGAGAGCTGACGCTCTACCTGATAAAGTACGGTCATGAGAATTTCGACTATCGCGACGGCCGCGCCACGACTTCGCTAAACGTTGCGGAGACGATCATGGGTGAGCTACGGACAAACGATCTTTCGCTGCGCAATCCGCGCTACCGGGCGCTGTACGACACCTATTCGGCGCGTCACGCCGAGTTGGGCGATGGGGTCGAGATACTTACTCACAATTTTATAGCCCACCCCGATCCCGAGGTGTGCAACGCGGCGGTCGATCTGCTCACGGCCGACGACATCCACACCCTGAGCAAGTTGTGGAAGCGACACGACTTTTCGATCGCAGGCGAGCGCGAACGCATGCAGGCGGCGCTGCCCAAGGCGGTGGTGCTCTACAAGTCGAAGGTGATCGAGGTGATGCGCACCGAGCTCCGGGAGCGCCTTGCGGCACCCGATCTGACCGACTCCGACCAGGCCGACATTCTACGCCGCATAGTGGCCCTCGACAGCGAACGCACCCTTATCGCCCGCCGTCTCGACAGACTGATTCTTTAGCCGATATATCGAAAAATATCGTATATTTGCATCATGACAACAGTGCAACTGAATGCGAAAAAGTTGGAGATCATCACCATGTTGATGAACACCGACGATGAGAAAACGGTGGACAAGATGTGGAAACTGGCCCGGCAGGAGGAGATTTTCGAGCCTATACCCGGATTTGCCTACACGCGCGAGGAGCGGATCGAATCGGTAATGAATGGTCTGGCCGACATCGAAGCCGGCCGTACTTTCACGATGGAACAGGTGCGGGCTAAATTCCCGAGGGTATGAAAATCGTGTTCTCGGCCTGGTCGTTGAGAGAACTCGAAGAGCATTACAACTATCTCAACGCGCTAAATCCCCGCGCCGCTGCCCGAATCCACAATAAGTTGCTCGATAGCATAGAAAAATTGGCGGCACAACCCCTTATGGGGCGTATTGAGCCATCTCTCGAACATCTCCAGAGTTTCGCTCGTTGGGGGTCGGGAAACGACATAAAGCGATCTATATTGTGAAACAAGACACCGTCTACATAGTCGACATTTGGGATTGCCGTCGCGATCCTGTCCGACTGGTCGACGAAATGATGAATAATCTGCAATGGAACTAACAAAAATAACGGCGATCTCGCCGATAGACGGCAGGTACAGAGATGCTTCGATGCCGTTGGACAACTATTTCTCGGAATACGCGCTGATTCGTTACCGCGTGTTGGTCGAGGTTGAGTATTTCATCGCTCTGTGCGGAATACCCCTGCCCCAACTCGCCCACATCAAAGAGAAGAACTTCGCCGATCTGAGGGCGATCTACGAGAACTTCGAGATCAAGGACGCCCTGCGTGTCAAAGAGATCGAGCGCACCACAAACCACGACGTCAAGGCGGTGGAGTACCTCATAAAGGAGAAGATGGACGAACTCGGGCTGCATGACTACCGCGAGTTCATACACTTCGGGCTCACCTCGCAGGACATCAACAACACCGCCACGCCATACTCGATCCGCGAGGCGGCCCACGGGGTCTACTATCCGCTGATCGGCGAGCTGTTGGACAAACTGCACCTGATGGCGCGCGAGTGGGAGAACGTGCCGCTGTTGGCGCGCACCCACGGACAACCCGCCTCGCCAACCCGCCTCGGCAAGGAGATGATGGTCTATGTCGAACGGCTCGAGAAACAGATACAGATGCTGCGCGACGTTCCCGCACCCGCGAAGTTCGGCGGGGCCACGGGTAACTTCAATGCCCACTACGCCGCATATCCCGAGATCGACTGGGTGGAGTTCGCCGACCGGTTCGTGAGCGACACCCTGCACCTGACACGCTCGCGCTACACGACGCAGATCGAGCACTACGACAACATTGCAGCCATATTCGACACTTTCAAACGCATCAACACGATCCTC
>DBDQ01000006.1:7265-14086 GCA_002293665.1 Alistipes sp. UBA928
TGTCGGCCAAGCTGCCGGTGTCGAGGCTCCAGCGCGACCTTACCGACTCAACGGTGCTGCGCAACACGGGGGTGCCGCTCGCCCACACGGTGATTGCCTTCCGTTCGATCCTCAAGGGATTGGGCAAACTCGTGATCAACCTCGACGCCATAGACCGTGATCTTGAGGGCAACTGGGCCGTGATCGCCGAAGGTGTGCAGACCATCCTGCGCCGCGAGATGTACCCCGAGCCCTACGAGGCGCTCAAGGAGCTCACGCGCACGGGCAAGCCGGTTACGCGCGAAGCGATGATGGAGTTCATCGACGGCCTCAAGGTCGCCGACAGGGTGAAAGAGGAGCTGCGCTCCCTCTCGCCCCGCACCTACACAGGAATGTTTTTTTAAGCCGGAGCGCCGGCAGCGAGTTAATATGTTATCTAAATCATACTGTCATGAAGAAGTTTAAGTGTGATGTATGCGGCTGGGAATACAACCCCGCAATAGGCGATCCCGACAACGGCGTAGTGCCCGGAACCCCTTTCGAGAAAATCTCCGACGACTGGACATGCCCCGTCTGCGGCGCCTCTAAAGAGGATTTCTCGCCCACAGAATAGAGACAGGTGAGCCGCGGATTTACGCGGAGATAGCGGGACTTTTTCTGGCGGCAAGGGCCTTGTCGAGTTCGACGGTGAAGTCGCTCAGCACGTTCATGTAGTTGATGAATGCCTCGTAGGCCGAGCCGTAGGGGTTGAAGTAGGTGTGGACGTCGCCGTCCGACAGCCACTTTGTAGCCATGTAGTAGAAGTGGTCGGAGTTCTGCATGAAACTCCACACGAAGTCGAAGTCGGGGTTCTTCAACTCGCGAACCTTGTCTTTCAAAGCATACAGTTTTGAGAACGCTTCATCCTGAAGTTCGTTGCCCAGCCACGCTGTAACGTCACGCTCCTCGTCGGCCCAGCTCATGGCGTGGGGTGAGTGGAGCACTGCAACGGGTTGATGATTCTTTGCCGCCTCGCTCACCGTGGTGAACTGCAATTCGTTTTTCTTCGCGAGCGCCGCTTTGGGCAGGCGTGCCATGAAGTCGAATATCCCGCTGTCGGCCCACTGGTGTTCGCCGAAGGTCTCGTAGTCCATAAACAGGTTGATCACCTCGCCGGGGTTGGTGGCGTCGGCCAGCCAGCCTACATACTTCTCAGCTGTAAGCGGCCACTCGTCCCACCCGCGGTTTGAGAAACGGAAAGCAATGTCGTCGCTCAGCTTGTAGTTTCTCAGCAGCAGCCGCAGTTTTTGGTCGACGGCGCCGGCGTAGACGTAGTTGGGCGATTTCCAGCCCAGCACGTGCTTCGCCCCTTCGGCCAGCATGGCGCGGAAGCCCATCGACGCGACCTCGGCACCTATGGCGTCGGAGTAGATAAGCTCGGTATTGCGGAACGCCTTGGGTTTCTGCCCGAATTCGGCCTCCATCAGTTTGACATGGCGCTTGACCTCACTGCGGAACTCGTCCATATCGGCCAGCGAGGCGAGCGAGTGGGAGTATGTCTCGGCCAGAAACTCCACGTGCCCCGTCGCCGCCAGTTTTTTGAAAGAGTCGAGCACTTCGGGCGCATAGGCTTTGAACTGCTCGATGGCAGGGCCCGAGATCGAGAAAGTGACCTTGAACGCCCCCTTGTTCTCCTCGATCAGTTTCAACATCAGAGCGTTCATGGGAAGATAGCACCTGCGCGCAACCTTCTGCATGATTGAGCGGTTGGCCGCATCGTCGAGATAGTTGTGGCTCTTGCCCATATCGAAAAAGCGATACTTGCGCAGCCTCATTGGCTGGTGAACCTGAAAGTAGAAACAGATCGTCTTCATAATATTACACGTTGGTGGTTTGTGAATCTATGGCCGCCTGATAGACCTCTTTGACCTTGGCGGCGGCGTTGTCCCATTTGAGTCCGGTGACCTCCTCGAGCCCCTTGCTCGAGAACATACTGGCCAGAGCGGGGTATTGCACGAGGGCGTAGATGGCGTCGGCCATCGCGTCGACGTCCCAGTAGTCGACCTTCACGGCGTACTCCAACACCTCCGCCACACCGCTCTGTTTGGAGATTATCACGGGCACGTTCGACTTCATCGCCTCGAGGGGCGAGATGCCGAACGGCTCGCTCACCGAGGGCATGACGTAGACGTCGCTCAGCGAGAACATCTTCTGTACGTCGTCGCCCTTAAGGAATCCCGTAAAGTGGAACCTGTCGGCGATCCCGAGAGCCGCCACGCGCCTCACCACGTGGTTCATCATGTCGCCGCTGCCAGCCATCACGAACCTCACTCCGGGAAGCTTTTTGAGCACTTTCGCCGCGGCCTCAACAAAGTAGTCGGGGCCCTTTTGATATGTGATGCGGCCGAGGAAGGTCACTATCTTGTCTTCTACCCCCCGTTCGACCTCTTCGGCCGCCGTGCCGGCGAACCTCACGGCGTTGTGCACCGTCACTACCTTGTCGGCGGGAATGCCGTACTTCTCGATCACAATGTTGCGCGTCAGGTTGCTCACAGCGATCACCCTGTCGGCCGCCTCCATGCCCGCGCGCTCGATGTCGTACACCGTGCGGTTGATGTTCTCGCCGCTGCGGTCGTATTCCGTGGCGTGCATGTGCACGACCAAGGGCTTGCCGCTTACGGCTTTGGCAGCGATCCCGGCGTAGTAGGTGAGCCAATCGTGGGCGTGGATCACGTCGAACTGTCCCTCCATCTCTTTGGCCACTTCGGCCGCCACCATCGCGTACCTCGCCACCTCCTCCAACAGGTTCTCGCCGTAGCGTCCCGAGAAGGCGTAGCGTCCTGTCCAGATATCGCCCCCTGTCGTTATTTTGCCGGTGCGCTCCCACTCCTCGCGTTTGGCGAAGTACTCTTCGGGCGAGGCGTAGGGGATCATGTTGGAGTCGATCTCGATGAAGGTCATTTTGTCCCAAATATCCTTGTGGGCCGTGTCGCCGAACCGCGTGACAACGTCGGAGGCGTTCACCACCCTCACGAAGCGCTGGTCTTCGTCGCCGTAAGCCTTCGGCACCACCATCTTGATATCGACACCATGTTTGGCCAGCCCGCGCGTCAGTCCATACGTCGCCGTACCCAGCCCTCCCGCAATGTGGGGCGGGAACTCCCATCCGAACATTAGAACCCTCATCGTTTTTTTCTCTTTTCGCTTATCTTCACTTCTTCATCTTTCTGTTCGCGTACAGGCCGTTGTCGTTCGATCATCTCGTTGATCCTCAACACCGCTCCCACGCTCCATGCCTGCGAGATGGCGCCGCGCTGGGTGTGGGGCGGGTCGCCGTCGTAAATCTCGGGGATCGACCCTATGCCGTAGCTGTCTATGTCCTCCTCGAAACCGGCGAGTATCTCTTCGGCGAGCTCAAGGAACTTCGCTCCCTGCACGTCGAACCTCGCCTGCACGTAGTGTTCGAGCAGCCAGGGCCACACCGTGCCCTGATGGTAGGCGCGGTCGCGCGTAGGTTGGTCGCCCTCGTAGCGCCCCTCGTAGAGGGGGTTTTGGGGCGACAAGGTGCGCAGACCTTTGGGCGTGAGCAGGTGGCGCTTGATGGCGCCCAACACGTCGAGTTGTTGCTCCTCACTGAGCATCTTGTAGCGCAACGAGCAGGCGATCACTTGATTGGGCCTCACGAAGAAGTTGCGTCCGCCCGGCTCCCACAAGGGCCCGCTCTCCTGCTCTCCTTCGTTCACATAGTCAGCCAGATAACTCTTTTTGTCCGACCAAAAGTTTTCGATGAATGACGCCTTGATCCTCTCGGGCATCGCGGCCCACTCGTCGACGAACGCCTTGTTGCGGTGCTTTTTGGCAAGTTCCAAAGTCCAGCACACGGCGTTGTACCACAGCGCGTTGATCTCCACCTGATAGCCGTCGCGCGGGGTTACGGGTACTCCGTCGACCACGGCGTCCATCCACGTCAGCGCAAGGCCGGGGCCCCCGGCCCACACCAATCCATTTTCGTGAACCGAGATGATACCACCTATACCGCGCTTGTAGGCATTGAGGATATCTTTCATCTTTGCGCCGTAATCTTTCCAAATACGGTCGGTGCCGATATGCTGTTCGAGTTGTTGCAGAGTCCAAAAGAACCACAGCGGTGCGTCAACCGAGTTGTAGGCCTCGCCCATGTTGGGGAAGAGTCCGTCTTTCATCTCGCGCGTCATGGTGTCGACCACGTCGACGCAGCTTTGCACATCGCCGCGGGTGAGGGTGATACCCGGCAGGGCGATGAATGTGTCGCGGCCCCAGCGTCCGAACCACGGCCAGCCAGCTATCACCTCGGTGCGATCTTCCCGCCGCGAGATGAACTGCCGCGCCGAGTGGCGGAGGCACGACAGGAAGTCTTTCTTGTCACTGCGCCGCGCGAGTTCGCCCTCGAATATCTTGTAGATCGTCTCACTCGACCACATTTGGTCGAGGGCGGCGGAGAGTATCACGCTCTCGCCCTTTTTGATGTCGATCTCGAAGTAGCCGGGAGTTAGCAGGTCTTCCTGAAACGGATAGCCGCGCGCCTTCTCTTCGAGGTACTCGAACTTGTAGTACCAGTCGGGAGCCGCCACGAACTCGGTGTTGTCGCTGTCGACCTGCATGTAGAGCCACGGGAAGTCGTTGTAAAGTCGGCATTTCACCCCGCCCCTCACGGGGTAGGAGTGTCCGTCGGCGAACATGTTGGCCGCGCTCAGCGAGTGTTTGTTGCGGAAGGCGAGGAAGGGTCTCAGCCGCAGTTTTGTGGCCGAGGTAGCCTCCACGAGGGTGTAGCGGATCAGAAGCTGCGTCTTGGAGTGTATCCACAGCAGTTCTTTGCGCAACACTACCCCTCCGACGCGGTAGGTGATCGCCGGAGTGGGGGTGTAGTCGAAGTCGGTGATGTATTTGTGGCCCCGCGGCTCGTAGGTGCCGGGGAAACGGTGGAGTGCCAGATTGAACGACTGGTCGTGCTGGATCACCGTTTCGTCGAGCGACGAGAGCAACACGTACTCGTTCTCGGTGGCATCCTTGGGGCATACCACGAGGCCGTGGTACTTCCTCGTGTTGCAGCAGGTGATGGTGGTCGACATATAACCGCCGCTGCGATCGGTAGCCAACATCTCTCTGCGGAGCGAATACTCCAGATTCCCGAGACTCTTCTTGTCAAATTTCAATACCGACATAATCAAACCGTTAAAGTTCCCCCCAAATATAGGAAATAATTATCAAATCCCCATTATTCATTACCCATTTTTTTACGCCCACTTTACCAACGGCATATCCATCCGGTAGGCGAGCATCTCGTTGCGCGGATAAACACGGATCGCGAAGTCGAACGAACCGGTCTCGCTGGGCACCATGTCGACGGCGTAGATGGCCTGGCCACCCTCGGTCTTGAGGTATTCCAACTGCTTGGTTCCCACAACCTTCACCGGCTGTCCCGATTCCACCTGGCTCGCGATCACAAACTCCACACCGATGTCTTCGGGGCTCAGCGCGGCGGTATCGAGCGTCACCTCGATGCCGTAGCTGCGGCCTATGACTATCGCCTCACGGTCGAGGTTGAATCGTTTCACCTGAGTAATTTTCACCTCGTTCCACGCCGCGCAGACCTTCTGTTTCCACGCCGCGAGCGAGCGGGCCATTGCGAAACCGTCCTTTTCGACCGCCGCCGAACGTTCGGCAAGACGGCCGTAGAAACGATCCTCGTAATCCTCCATCATTCGGTTGGTGGTGAAGTTCGCCGCCACGTCGGCCACGCAGTTCTTTATGCAGTTGACCCATCCATGAGGAACATTATCTCCGCCGTCGGCGTTCCGACTGCCGCGGTCGTAATAGAGAGGTGCGATCTCGGTCTCGATAGTGTTGTAGATCATCTCGGCGTCGAGTTCGTCCTGGAAACTCTGATCCTGGTACGAGCGCTCCATCGGCAGCATCCATCCCGCGCCTTTTTTGTAGCCTTCGACCCACCATCCGTCGAGTACGGAGAACTGCATCACGCCGTTCATCACGCACTTTTCGCCGCTCGTTCCGCTCGCTTCCAAGGGCCTCGTGGGAGTGTTCAGCCACACGTCGACACCCTGCACGAGCCTGCGTGCCAGCTCCATGTCGTAGTTTTGGAGGAAGATTATCCTTCCCACGAACTGCGGCATGTTCGACACTTCGACTATGCGTTTGATGAGATCTTGTCCGGGACGGTCGTTGGGGTGGGCCTTGCCGGCGAAGACGAACCTCACAGGGCGCTCCTTGTCGTTGACTATCGCCTCTAAGCGTTCGAGGTTGCGGAAGAGCAGGTGGGCGCGTTTGTATGTTGCGAAACGGCGCGCGAACCCGATCGTCAGCACCTCCTTCTCAAGCATCTCGCGTACCTTCACCACGTGGCCGGGGTTGTCGTAGCGCGCCTGTGCCGGATCTGCTATGCGGGCGTTGATAGTTTTGGTAAGACGCTCTTTGAGCACTATGCGTTCGTTCCACAGGCGGGTGTCGTCGATCGTTTTGATCTTTTGCCATGCGTCGCGGTCGTAGTCGGGCAGGGCGAAACCTTCGGGGAAGGTCTCGGCGTAGAGTTTGCGCAGGTTCGACGCCGTCCATGTCGGGTAGTGCACGCCGTTGGTGACGTAGCCTATGTGCAACTCGTCCTTGTAGTATCCGGGCCACAGGTCGCCGAGAATCTCTTTCGACACCTCGCCGTGGAGCCAGCTCACGCCGTTCACCTCCTGCGACATGCGGCACGCGAGAGCGCTCATCGAGAATTTTTCGTCGTGATTACCGGCGACGGTGCGTCCCAAATCCATGAACCGTTCCCACGACACGCCCAGAATGTCGGCGTAGTGGCTCATGTATTG
>DBDQ01000081.1:0-124 GCA_002293665.1 Alistipes sp. UBA928
CAGGATTTTGCCGACCAAAGTCTGCTAAATCCGAGGATTAAGAACACTGTCGGGCATATCTCATTGTCGTTTTCGGAGCACGATAAGGGGAAATTAACCGACAAAATGATGACCGAAATTGCCC
>DBDQ01000081.1:246-26048 GCA_002293665.1 Alistipes sp. UBA928
ACCGAGCGGCACGGGTTGTATTTCTCCTCCGGCAAGGAGCAGGTGCGGGAGCATCGGTTGCGCGAGCCGGACAAGACGAAGTATGAGATTTACAACGCGATTAACACTATCCTACCACGCTGTAAATCGTGGAATGACCTCGAACGCAACCTGTCGCGGCAGGGCATCGGGTTGGAGTTTAAGTACAAGGGTAGCACCGGAATCAAGGAGGGTGTACGCTTCTCAAAGGGGCAGTACACCTTCTCCGGCTCGAAAATCGACCAACGGTTCAGCTACTCGAAACTCAATGCGTACTTCAACCGGGTGCAGAGACTGGATGCTCCGACGTATTCCGAGCAGTCGAAGGCCAATCTCAAAACGGCGGTCGGCGGCTTCCTCTCCACGCTTGCCAAGTGCTTTCCGTCGGCGGGTTCGGGTAGGAGTGGTGCGGGCGGTGGTAAAATCAACCTCTCGGCTTTTGGCGGCGGCACTCTGCCAATGCCCCCGAACGATTTGGGTATCGGAATCTCCGCCGCACAACTTCAACGTCAGCCGGACGAGACCCCCGAACAGCACATCGCCTGGATTACCACTCTCATTAATTCCGTCACTGCGGCGATGCTCGCCCACGCCGAGGAACAGAAACGCAAACAGAAAGAACAAGTTAAACCATCTCAAAGAAAATTATAACGATGAAAACAGAAAAAACAAACGAGGATTCGATAAGTCTCGACGAGAAAATCGCTCTTATACTCAGATAGTCGTGTCTCTGGCCGAGGTGTCGTAGCGGCGGATCGTGGCCACGAGACGTTTCGAGATCAGGTCGCCCTGCGGCACGTCAGCCCTCTGGGCCACCTCGTTGCCAATGCTCCACATGATAATCGCGGGGTGGTTGCGGTCGCGGCGCACGGAGGCGGCGAGATCGGCGTCGCAGTATTCGTCGAAATATTGCGAATAGTCGTTACCCCGCTTGGCCTGCTGCCACTGGTCGAAAGTTTCGTGTATCACCAACATCCCCAGCCTGTCGCACGCACCGAGAAACGCCTCCGACACCTGATTATGGGCACAGCGGACGGCATTGTAGCCGTTGGCCAGCATCAGCTCCACCTTGCGCTGCTCGGCGCGGTCGAAGGCGGCGGCCCCCAGCAGTCCGTTGTCGTGGTGCAGACAGCCGCCTTTCAGTTTTATGGTCTTGCCGTTGAGTTGAAAACCCCGCTCGGCCGAGAACGAGATAGTGCGGACGCCGAACGGTTTGCGGCCGTGTTGTTTGCGGAGGCGGCTATGCGGATCGTCGTTCTTCTGCCCTCGGCGCTGCCCGGTGTGAAAGTGAGCCATGAACTGCCGGTGGGTTCGACAAAATGTGCGCTCCACGGGAAGTTGCACTCCACATCGAGGGTGTTCTCCCCGCCGGCGCTGTCGAAATGGATGGATGTTTTCGAGAACGCCATTTGCAGCGGCTGCGGTCGTGGCTGAGGTTGCGGTTGTGGCTGCGGCCCGCTTTGCGAACAGCCGACAAGGAAAATCAACGCAATAAAGATGAGCTTTTTCATAACAGTAGTTACCCCCGCTAATGGCACGAGGCGACATTAGCGGGGGCAACTTTTTGCCATGCCTGCTCCTGTGACAGGGGGCGTCAGAAGCTGAGTTTCAGTGTTTTGCCGGGTTCGACGGTGGCCTCCTGTACCGTGCCACCGGCGCGGACGAGGATCGTGCCTCCGCGGGCGCCCGATATTTCAGCCGATGTGAGGCGGCCTCCCGACCAGTTCATGTTCACTTCGTAGCCGCCTCTTGCGCGCAGTCCGGTGACCGAGCCTTCGGGCCAGGTGGCCGGAAGTGCGGGCAGGAGGCTGATCTCGCCTGCATGGCTCTGGATGAGCGCCTCGGCGATACCCCCGGTGTTTCCGGCGGTGGCGTCTATCTGATTGTAACGGTTGTTATTGTAGAGGTTGTTGGCAACGCTGATCGAGTAGTCGGTGATGAATTTGGCGACCATGTCGCTACGTTCGAGCCTTGCCCACATCGCCAGGTCCCAGCGCGTTTGCCAACTGCTGCCGCCCGAGGGGCGCCCTTCGAGGAATTTGGCCTGTGCGGCGACGAGATCCCTGTCGCTATCCCTGTGCAGCAGCATGGAGTTGCCGGGGAAGAAGGGGTAGTTGGTCGACATGTTGTGTCCTTCGGGGCCGCTGTCGAAGTCGTATATCCACTCCTGGATCGTCCCGCGGCGGTTGATCTTGTAGGGAGGCAGTTTGGTGAGTTGGTCGGCGAGTCGTGCCGCGAAGTCGGAGTCGATGCCGAGAATCTTCGTCGACTCGATGACATACCCGAACAGGTCGTGGATGATGGCGATGTCCATCGTCGGGGCGGGGGAGACCCAGGCGTGTTTGTCGCCCGGGGTGTCGATCGTGCCGTAGAGGAAGCCGTGCTCGGGCGACATCGAGAAGGGCGTCACCAGATAACCGGTGGCAGGGTGGTGGGTGAGGAGGTTCGACAGGAACTGCGCCGCGCCTTTCATCACGGGGTAATATTTTTTCAGGAATTCGATATCCTGTCCGTATTCGTAGTGCTCCCAGATGTGGCGAGTGAGCCAGGCGCCCCCCACGGGCCACATGCCGTAGCGTGCCGCGTCGACGGGAGCGGTGCTTTTCCACACGTCGAGGTTGTGGTGGACGACCCATCCCTCGTCGATGCCGTAGTAGACTTTGGCGGTCTTGGCTCCGGGGCCCGATGCCTCTTCGATCAGGTCGAACAGCGGCTGGGTGGTTTCGGCGAGGTTGGTGGCCTCGGCCATCCAGTAGTTCATTTGGACGTTGATGTTGGTAGTCCATTTACTGCCCCAGGGCGGGAGCAGCTCCTCGTTCCAGATGCCTTGCAGGTTGGAGGCCTGACCGCCGGTGCGGCTGGCCGAGGCGAGGGTATAGCGGCCGAACTGGAATATGAGTGCTTCGAGGTTGGGGTCTGCGGTGCCCGATCTCATGGCGGCGAGGCGCTTGTCGGTCGGGGTGTTGTTCATGGCGGGGTCGCCCACGGTGAGGTGGACTCTGGTCATGAGGTTTGAGAAGTCGTCGACGTGCGCCTTTTTGAGCGTGTCGAAACTTTTTGTTCTCGCGGCGGCCATCACGCCCTCGTTCTTTGCGGCGGGATTGCCCGATATGTCTTTATGAGTGACGTAGCTCGTGGTTGCGGTCAGCAGCATGGTGACCGAGTTGGCCCCCGTGATGTCGAGCCGGCCGTTCGAGGCGTTCGACTGGCCGCCGTCGACGGTGGTTTCGAGGAGTGTCTGGAACCTCAATCCTTCGCCCTCCATCCGGGCGATAAGCCCGCTCAGTTGGTTGGGCGGAGCGTCGGGCCTTGTCCACACGCCTTCGAGGGCGATCCTGCCCGGCGTGGCGTCGACTTTCCTTGCAAAAACGCTCTTCAGTTCGGCCTGCATGTCGAGTGCTCCGGGTTTGTCGGCGGTGACGCGCACCACCATCACTTTATCGGGATAGGAGACGAACACTTCGCGGCGGAAGGTGACGCCGCCCGAGGTGTAGGTGACGGTCGTGATGCCGGTCTCCATGTCGAGATCGCGGCGGTAGTTTTCGACAGCTCCGCTCACTCCGGGAAAGTAGAGCATCAGATCGCCCAGCGGTTGGAAAGCCTGTTCGGAGTTGGGCCTGCCGTAGAAGTTGGCGTTGATGTAGGAGTCCATCTCCTGGTAATTACCGGCCCAGATCTGCTCCTTGATGTACTCGAAGTGGGTGCCGGCGTCGGCCACGTCGCGATCCTGCGGCCGTCCCGACCAAAAGGTGGTTTCGTTGAGGGCGATGCGTTCGGCGGCGGTTTTGCCGAATACCATTCCGCCGATGAGGCCGTTGCCGACAGGTAGTCCGTCGAGCCACGCCTCGCCAGGCTGTTCGTACCATATCACCATGTCTCCGCGAAGTGAGCTGGCGTTTGGGCCGCCACAGGCGGAGATGGCGAACGAGACGAATGCGACGAGCATGGCGCCGCTCCGAAGAGTGTTCTTTTGGGTTTTCATAAGGCGAGTAATTTACAATTAACTGTACGCTACAAAGTTACGCGAAATATTTTCAGGGCAGATTTCTATATTTCGATAATGAATAACACTATATCGACACGGGGAGTACGAATAATTACCCAAAGCCGTAGTTTTGCTCCTGACTCCGAATGATGGCGGTGTGCAACATCCGTGTCGGTTCGAAATTTTAGATACCGTTCCACCTGAAACTATCGAAAATGTAAAGCCTGTGAAATTGGACAAGACCCTAATTTTTTCCCTAAATCTATAATAATTAACTCAACAACTAATGAGAAATTCTACTTTTTTGAAGTTATTCCTCGTTGTCGTGTCGCTGTCGCTGGCCATACCGGGAGCGCACGCACAGGATTTGACAGTAGCCGGTACCGTCAAGGACGGTAACGGAGCGCCCGTTTCGGGGGTGCTGATCACGGTGGAGAACTCCCCGGCCGGAACCATCAGCGACTCCCAGGGTAATTTTTCGATCAGGGCGCCGCGCGACGGACGACTGACCGCGTCGTTCCTCGGTTACCTGGATCAGACGGTGGCCGTCGAGGGGCGTACACGGATCGACATCGTGCTCGCGGAGTCGACCGAGCAGATCGAAGATGTTATCGTGGTGGGTTACGGTACCGCGCGCAAGGCAACTCTGACGGGATCGGTGGTGAACGTAGCCGGCGAGGAGATCGTTAAGAGCCCCGCGGCCAATATCTCCACGTCACTGGCAGGTAAACTACCGGGCCTGATCGTCAACCAGCGTTCGGGACAGCCGGGTAACGACGACCCGGACATCTACATTCGCGGTTCGGCGTCGTTCAACACCGGCGATAACAACCGGGCCAACCGTCCGCTGATCATAATCGACGGAGTGGAACGCGACCACATGGGCCGCCTCAACCCCGAGGACATCGAGAGCTTCTCGGTGCTGAAAGACGCCTCGGCCGCCATCTACGGTGCGCGTGCAGCCAACGGTGTGATCCTGATCACGACCAAGAAAGGTACCGTGGGCAAGGCTACGTTCAGTTTCACCCACAATACCTCGTTCGCCCGGCCGACCGTTATCCCCGACATGTTGAGTTCGGCGGAGTTTGCCCAGATTACCAACGAGGCGTTCTGGGAAAGTGCGAGACGCCCGACGGCAAGTCCGAACACGGCGTCCGATACTTTTACTCCCTACTACTCGGCCGAAATGATCAAGAAGTACGCCGACGGTTCCGACCCCATTCTCTATCCCAATACCGACTGGGCTGCAACTATAATGAAACCCTACGCAATGCAGAGCCGCACCAGCATTCAGGCGAACGGCGGTTCGGAGAGCGTTCGTTACCTCTTCTCCTATGCCTTCCAACACCAGGGATCGGCGTTCCACGGCAACCCCTCGAAGTACGATCAGCACAACGCCCGCGTGAGCGTCACCGCCGATCTTAACAGGTACCTCACCCTCGGAGCCAACATTAATGCCATCATCGGCGATCAGACCACTCCGAGTGTTACCAACGTGATCGACGTCTTCAACAACGTACTCAACGTAGACCCCACACTCGTGGCGCGCTATCCCAACGGGTTGATCGCTCCGGGCCGTCTGAGGCAGAACCCGCTGCTGTTTGCCGACCGCGGGTTCGAAAAGACATCGAACGTGCCCATCTTCTCGACCTTTACCGCGACGTTTAAAATTCCAGGAGTGGAAGGGCTCAAGGTCGAAGGGTCGTTCAACTACGACGTCCGCAATCAGTTCCGCAAACGTTGGGATAAACCCTACTACTATTACGAGTACAACACGGTGACCCAGGATTACGACCGCAAACAGGGCGGCCCATCATCCATCGAGCTGCGCGACACTTACAGCAAGTGGACGACTATGATGTACAACGTGCGTCTGATGTACGACCGCACCTTCAACATGAAACACAACGTGAGCGCGATGATCGGTATGGAGCAGCAGAAGAACAAGGATTCGAATGCCAACGCCTTCCGCAAGAACTTCCTCAGCTCACTCCTGCCCGAGATCAATGTGGGCAGCACCTCCGCCGAGGATAAGGACAACGGCGGGGCGTCGGGTATGTCGGCGCGCGACACCTACTTCGGCCGTTTCAACTACAACTACAGCCAGAAGTATCTTGCCGAGGTGATCTTCCGCTACGACGGTTCGGCCAACTTCATGCAGGGCAAACGTTATGGTTTCTTTCCGGCAGTGTCGCTCGGTTGGCGCATCTCCGAAGAGCCGTTCATGGCGAGTGCCCGCGACGTTCTGGAACAGTTGAAAGTGAGGGCTTCCGTAGGACAGGTGGGTAACGACCGCATAAGTTCTTTCCAGTATCTGCAGTCGTACTACTTCGAGAACAACTACGTCTTCGGCAGCAGTGTGTCGCCTTCGATCTTTGCCGGTACGCCGCCCAACGTCAACGTCACCTGGGAGGTGAGTACGAAATATGACATCGGTGTCGACGCTTCGCTGTGGAAAGGGCTGTTAGGAGTCGAATTGACCTACTTCCGCGAAAATCGCTCCAACATTCTCGCTACCCGCGGTCTTCAGATCTCGCAGGTAGTAGGTTTCACCGGACAGAACAACAACAGAGCCAACCTGCCCAACGAGAATATCGGTAAGACGATGAATCAGGGTTTCGAGATCGTCATCAACCATCGCAACAGGGTGAACCAGGATTTCAGCTACGACATCTCGGCCAACATGTCCTACGCCAAGAACAAAGTGGTCTACATGGCAGAACAGCCTGGTACATACGAATGGAGAGACCAGACGGGGCGTCCCATCGGTGCAGACCTCTACTACAAGGCCGACGGTATCTATAACGATCAGGCCGAGATCGACGCCTATCTGCGGAAGGACGGTCAGAACTACAACAACGTCAGACCCGGCGACATCAAGGTCGTCGACCTGAACGGCGACGGACAGATCAACTCCGACGACCAGTACCGTTTCGGTTTCACGGCCACTCCGCGCGCGGTGTTCGGTCTGAATACCTACTTCCAGTACAAGTCTCTCGACCTGACCATCGCATTCCAAGGCCAGGCGGGCGCATACAACTACGACGGCGACTTTACGATCCTGGGTAACTCCGCCCGTGACAACTCCTACAGGGCAAGGGCAAAAGATCACTGGACTGTGGACAACACCGACGGAACAATGCCCCGCGCCGAAGCGTGGCAGCCCGGTAACACCACTTTCTACATGCACGACGCGACTTTCATCAGACTTAAGAACGCCGAGTTGGGCTATTCGTTACCCGAACGTTGGGTTTCGAAGGTGGGTATGACCAACCTGCGCATCTATGTGAGCGGATTCAACCTGCTGACCTGGGCCAAGGAGATCAAATGGAGCGATCCGGAACTCAGCGGCCGAAGCCTCTACTACGGGCAGCAGCGCGTGATCAATCTGGGCGTGAATGTTAAATTCTAAAAACTCGATCAAAGATGAAAAAATATATAATTGCAATAGCCGCCGCCCTGACCTTTGCGTCGTGCAGCGACATTTTGAACCTGACTCCGACCACCACTATCACGGAAGATAATGTGTGGAGCGATCCGGCGCTCATAGTCGCCTTCCACACGGAGTTGTACAACGCCATCGAACACGGTTTCCGCGACTGGAACAGATGGCAGGCCAAAGCCATCGACGAGGTATATCCCGCGGTCAACTGGGGCCCGGGCTCGTTCCAGCACGGCCTGCTCTCTCCCGACAATGTCGACGCCGGGCTCTATTATTGGGAGCCGGGTTATGAATATCTGCGCAAGGTCAATATCTTCCTCAAGCGGATCGAAACGACCGATGTGGTAGTCCCCAACAAGGATCGTCTGATCGCCGAGGCCAAGTTCATCAAGGCGTGGATTTACTTCGTACTCACCACCCGTTTCGGCTCGTGCGTTCTGCTCGACGAATACTACACTCTCGAAGAAGCGCCCGGCCTGAGGTTCTCGCGCAGTCCTTTCGACGAGTGCGTGGCCGAGATCGAAAAACTCATCGGCGAGGCGATGCCTGACCTGCCCAAGACCTATACCAACACCAGTTCGGGATTCGGGCGCGCAACGCAGGATGTTTGTAAAGCCTTGCTGTCGCGCATGTATCTCTACTGGGCTTCGCCGCTCTACAACCCGACGAACGACAGGGCAAAATGGCAGAAGGCTGCCGACGCCGCACTCGATTTCATGAACACCACCGAGGGCATCTACGAACTCTACCCCACCTATCGCGAGTGTTTCATTCAGCCGACCGGCGTTGAGAACAAGGAGTATATCTTCGGCCGCAACTTTACCAAGACCAATGGCCACAACGCCCCGATGGACAACCTCAACCGTCGTTTTGAAGCATATGGCGGATGGAACGGTGCCGGCGGTCCTTCGTACAACCTCGTTGCCGACTACGAAATGCAGGCAACGGGTTTGCCCGCCTACACCTGGAATGGCGGCGAGTTGGTGCCCAACCTTGCATCGGGTTTTGATCCGGCCAATCCCTACGCAGGCCGTGACCCGCGCATGGACGGAACTATCTCCCACGACGGAACGGTCTACCGCGGTTTTACACTCGAGATGTGGGTAGCCTCCGACGACAAGACCTATGGATGGGATTCCTATCGTCAGAGCGGTGACAATCCCCGTTCGCACCACGTCCTGAAGAAATTCATGCCCGAGGTAGAGCAGCAGGCCGTCGTTTCGTGGCAGGAGCCCTGCATTATTCCCTGGCCCATCTTCCGTCTGGCCGAGATTTACATGAACTACGCCGAGGCTATGTTCGAACTCGGCGACGAGGCGAAGTGCCGCGAGTACCTGAACAAGGTGAGGGCACGTGCCGAGATGCCGCCGATCCCCGCCTCTGAAACAGGTGAAGCACTCAGGGCAAGGATGCAGAACGAACGCCGTGTGGAATTCGCCTTCGAAGAGCACCGCTGGATAGACGTGCGCCGCTGGAAGATAGCCGAGATCACCGAGAACCGTCCTCTCTACGGTATGGATATTATCAAGGATGTGGCTACCGATGTGAAAACCTACCGTCCCGTCGTGTTGCTCGACAAGACGGGACGGTTCCTTCCCGAAATGTATTTACTCCCGATCCGCAGGGACGAAATCAGAAAGAACGAGGGCGTTTTGCAGCAGACTCCCGGTTGGGAAGATAAATAGTCGTCCTGATCACCACACAGTATAGACAAGCGTTGCCGGAAAGAGTTCCGGCAACGCTTTTTTTGCATCGTGTGGGATTATACTTCTACCAAGACGCTCTTTTTTTTCTCGGCCATGCGGTGGTAGTCGCCGCGGTAGACTTGGGGCGTTACTCCCACGATGTTGCGGAAGAGGCGCGTGAAGTAGGAGAAGTTGTTGAACGCCAGCTCGCAGGCGATGTCCTTTACCAACAGGTCGGTCGTGATGAGCAGCAGCTGCGCCTTTTCGATCTTGCGTTTGTTGATGTATTCGAGCGGGGTGTCGTTGAGTTCCTTTTTGAAAAGACGGATCAGATGGTCGGTCGAAAGGTAGCACAGCGAGGCGAGTTCGTCGATGGTGATGGCCTTGTCGATGTTCTTGCGGATGTAGCCGAGCACCTTGTGGATGCGGTCGTCGCTGATCTCGACCTTGTTGACCGCGTAGCGCAGGAAACGCGAGAAGATTTGGTAGAGCAGCCCCTGGCTCTCGACCTGAATGTGGTAGGGGTTGCGCGTGTTGGCCGTGATGGTTCGCAGCAGCGTGTCGGGATTGTCGTAGTACTGCGGGTCGGGGCGCGACAGTTCCAAGCCCGGATTTATGTTGAGCAGCCGCGAGAAGATCAGCCTCTCTATCTCGCCAGCGTTGAGCTCGAACGGGAAGTTGTACTCCTCGAACAGCCGCACCTTCGACGATGGTTTTTCGTAGACGTGGAAATAGTAGTGGCAGAAGTGTCCGCCGCACTCGTAGCTGTGGAGCACGAACGGAGGGATTATGTAGATGTGGCCCGGAGAGAGTTCATACACCTTGCCCTTCATGCGGACTTTGGCCTCTCCCTCCAACACCATGTAGAAACGTGCGAACGGACTGTTGACCTTTTGAAAGTTCCAGTTCGCGTCGTGGTGGGCAATGCCTCCGTTAAGCAGTATCAGGTCGGGTATCTCTCTCATAGTGCATACTTCTGGAAGTCCGCTTGTTGCAAAAATATGGCACTAAACCTGAAAAACATGTGAGTTTTCCTGCCAAAAATAGTACGATTTCGACATGTCGTAAAAAAGCGCCTGATTCGCCGGTTTTGCCCCACGAGAGCAAAACCGGCGAATCAGGCGCTGAAACCGAGACTGTTGCGAGTCTTCCTATTTGTTAGGGTAGACCGGGGAGAGCCACTTTTCGGGCCCTTTTTCGAGGCTTTCGGAGGCCCATCTGATGCCGCGCTTCATCATTTCGAGCGCTTGGGGAACCTCGAAGTCGGCAGCCACGTGGCCGAGCGCATTGTAGAACACTCTTCCCTGGCCATACTGTTTTTTCCACACTATCGGTATCACGGCTCCTTCGATCCAGAAATTCTGTTCACCGGTGTAGGTGGTGGTAGCCATCACCTTCACGTTGGGGTCGACATGAACGTAGTACTGTTCGGAGTGCATGTCGAAACCAGTCAGCCCCGCGGTCACCGGATCGTTCTGGTCGGTGATGTCCACGTGGTAGTCGATCACGCCGCCCGGGTGGGCAACCCACTGCCCGCCGACCATGTACTGGAACTCGACGTTTTGGCGGAAAGCGTCACCAATGCCGCCGTGCCATCCGGCCAGCCCCACACCGCGACGAACGGCGTTGAGCAGACCCCTCTCCTGCTGTCTGGTGATCGTACCCATTGTCCACTGCTGGATGATGAGATCGACGTGGTTCATGATCGTCGTGTCGGTGTAGGGATCGAGGTTGTCGAAAGTTTGCACTATGGCCCCTTCCGATTCCATCCACGGAACGAAGATGTCGCGGCATTGAACTGGTTCATGGCCGTCCCATCCGCCGTAGATATAGAGCACTCTTTTGCCTTTCAGGGGGCTGTCCTGTGCGAAGCCCTGGAATGCCGACGCCAAAAGGATCAGCGCGACAACTGCGATTTTTTTGATCTGATACATGATGTTTATCTTAAAGTTTAATTAGGTTTTTTTCTATCTTTTCCAATAGGGCAGAACGTGCGGATTGCGGTACTCGTACCAGTAGAGCCTGTGGTTCTGCGCCTCGGGGTCGTCGATGAAGGAGAGGGTCACGGGATCCCACTGCACGGGGCGTCCCAGTTCGTAGGCGATGTTGAGCAGGCAGCAGATGATGCCCGTCGAGCAGCCGGCCTCGACGGGTGCGATCGGCTCTTTTCTCGATCTCACGCTGTCGATGAAGTTCTGCATGTGGGGCGAGCTCGTTTCGTAGGTACCCACGCCCACTTTGTTGCCCGAGATCGTCTGTTCGGTCCTGGCGATCAGTGTCGGGTCGGAACATTCGATGTAGCCTCTGGCCACTTTGATCCATCCGGTGGTTCCTTCGAAATGGATGCCCTTGGCGTTGGGCCTGTCTTCACGGTAGGGTTGTTCTTTCATCACCTGTCCGTTGGCGTACTTCATCGTTGCCCACTGCGTGCCGTTGTAGCCGGCCGGAATGAATTCCACCGGGCCCAGTCCGTCCATGCCGATCGCGGCCTGGGCGATGTCGAAGTGGTGGGCGCCCCAGTCGCCGGTAAATCCGTTGCCCGTTTCGCGGTAGTAGCGCCACACGGCCCAGTCGCCCTTTTCCTCGAGTTCGGGGTATGCTATGGGAGGGCACATCTTAGAGTTGTAGTGCACCACGGGACTGGTCATCGGGCCCAGCCATTGGTTGAAGTTGAGATTGTTGGGTACGGGTTCTTCGGGCAGATCGAATGGAGCTGGCGGTTCGCCGATCCTTGCGCGTATCTCGCCGACATATCCTATGGCTCCCTCTCTTACCATTTTGATGGCCGTTTGGAACTCTTTGCTCGAACGCTGCTGGCTGCCTACCTGAAGTACGCGGTGGTTGTTACGCACGGCGCGGGTCACGGCCAGACTCTCGGAGATGGTGTAGGTTAGTGGCTTTTCGCAATAGACGTCTTTACGGGCCTGAAGGGAGTGGATCGTGTTGAGGGCGTGCCAGTGGTCGGGTGTCGAGATCACCATCGCGTCGATGTCGTCGCGCTCCAGCAGGTCTTCGTAGAACTCATAGGTATCGCATCTCTCCACCATTCTGCCAGCCCTTTGCCACTCGGTGGCGAGTTTGACGAAACGCTCTCTTTTAATAGAGTCGACATCGCAGCCGGCGACGATCTGCACACCGGGGCATTGTGTCAGGCTGTGGAAGTTGTTTACCCCCTGGCGGCCCAGTCCGATGTAGCCCACCACGACACGATCGCTCGGCGCGGTGCGCACCCCGTTGACTATCCAACCCGGCAGGATCGTCAAACTCGTCAGTCCCAATGCCGAGAGGCCCATAAACTCTCTTCGAGTCAGTTTTTTTGATTCAGTGTCCATGCTCTTTTATTAATATGTATGTATTTTGGTAGAGTCGGTAAGTCGAGTTTCAGGCGCATGAATAGTGGAAGACGGCCGGTGACTGACAAAGATACGATTTTTTCATTGAATGTCGACATGCAGGCTTACAAAAAAAAATTGGAACCCGCCTCAAATCGAAATTTGAAACGGGTTCCGGTAGCGTTTAGTGTTGCTTCAGACTGCTTCTTATTGCCTTGCCGGGACGTTGGGTTCCAGAGGCCAATAGGGATTTTGATAGATCGGCGACAGGCTTGCCGTGGCGCCGTCGGGCGATGACACCGTGAAGTGGGTGTAGGCTATGGGATTGAGATAGTGTGCCATCATCCACGAGTGACCGCCCTGACGGTAGATGACACCGTCTATATTGGTCTCGGCCGGACGCAGATAATCGCTGCCCCCTTCCGAAGCCGGGGCCGAAACGTTGGCTCCGGACGGCCCGTATATCAGCCTCGTATTGCCGTTGTCGTCGACATAGGGCTTGTTGAGGTGCATGCCTCCCCACAGTTTGAACCCTTCGAAGTGGCGGGGGGTGTCGATCAGTTGGTCGAGGGCCCTCCAGCGGCGGAGATCCTGCATGCGGTGGCCTTCGGAGGAGAATTCCATGCGGCGCTCGCGACGAATGTTGTAGAGCACGGGGTCGCTCAGAAGTTGGCCGGCGGACATGGCCGCGAAGTCGGTCTTGGCCTCCTCGTTCATGTCGGTGAGGGCGATCGTGTTGGCCTGGATGTCGGCAAACGTGACGGGCGAGGCGTTGCCGCGGCTGCGAACCGCCGCCCAGTAGGCCTGGCCGGTGGCGTCGAGTACTCCGTCCCTTTCCACACACGCTTCCATGTAGTTGAGGTAGGCTTCCACACCGCGCATGATGATGGCGCCGGTGGTGGCACTCGCCTGGGTCTCATAGTGCGACGACTCGCTGAAGTTGACACCCTTGCGGGGAGTGTAGCCGGTCGAGTACATGGTCTCCTGGCCGGTATCGAGAATGTCGGGATAGCCTTCGGGGCCCATTTTGCCGCGGTCTACCTGCTGCGTGAGGAAATAGTTCAACTGGCCGGGGACTTTCATGAAAAGGAACAGGCGGTTGTCGCGATCCTTCACAACGTCGACGAGTTCGTCGTCGCCGTGGTAGCCGCTGCCGGCGGCGTAGATGGGCTTGCCGTTGGCCATCAAGAAGTTATCGACATAGAACTTGGTGAAGCCGTTGGTGTAGGCGCCGTTTTGCACGGCCCAGGTCACGGAGTGGGTGTTGCCGCCCGCCGAGAGTTGATAGGGTTTCCAGAAGATCACCTCGCTCAGAGCCGACAGATCGACCTGTCCGAACATGTTGAGATAGGGATTCGGAGCTTCGGTGGTGGATTGCTGGAGCAGCCCGGTGTTGGGGGTCAGCGTTACGGCGTCGGCCACGATCTTGGCCGAGGTCATGGCCGTAGTCAGGAAGAACTCGATCTCGGCGTCGATGCTGCCCTCGGGGAACTGGTAGCCGGCGTTGTACTCCTTTTCGGCTCCGGGCCATCCCGGGCCGTTGGGTACGAACGGCGTGCCCTTGAAGTACTTGAGCCACGTGCCTTCGTGTAGGCCTACCCTCGATTTGAGCAGGTGGGCCGCCCTGGGGGTGATGCGGGTCGAGGGCATAGTGGGGCTGAGCAGTTCGAGAGCCCTGTCGAGGTCGTCGAGGATGAAGTGGGCCACGTCGGTGCGGGGTGCCCTCTTGCTCGCTTCCACCAGAACTTCGAAATCGTTGGGAAGGACTTCGGTGATGATGGGGAAGTCGCCCAGGGCCTGCAGCTTTCTGAAGTAAGTCCACGCTCTCAGGAAATAGATCTCGCCGATGTGGTGCCGTGTGGCAACCTCGTCGCCCGTGATCTGGCCCGCCTCGAACTTGGGCAGCACGTAGTGGAGGAAGTAGTTGCATTTGTAGATGTGGGTGAAGTTCCATTCAGCACTTTCGTCGTTCTCATCGAAGGGATTCACACTGTCGTCGTTGGGCGTTCTCCACTGGTCTTTGGTCCAGTGATTGTTGGCGCCTTTGCCCATCTGGCTGTCGGAATTGCTGTCGTTGCCGAACGAGCCGTAGCTCCATCCGCCGTGGATGAAATCTCTGAACGGAGAGCGAGCCACCTCATAGTTGGGTTGGAACGCAGAATTTACATAGGCCTCCAACTGCGTGGAGGTGTTAAAATAGGCCTCGACGGCGACTCCGGTTTCGGGCTTCAGATCGAGATTCAAACAGGCCGTCTGAATCGAAACGACCGCCCCGAGGGCGAGTAATCCTAATATTTTGATACGTTTCATTGTCGTGTTCTTGATTAGAAGTTAATATTTACGCCGAACGATATAACTTTGGAGAGAGGATACACGCTGCCGTTGTTTCTGTCGGAGAAGACCGTTTCGGGATCGTACATGTCGTAGAGCGCGGTGATCGTCAGAAGGTTTTCGGCCGAGAAGAAGACCCTCACCTGGTCGATCGAAGCCTTTTGAGTCCATCGGGAGGGGAGAGTGTAGCCTATCTGGAGGTTTTTGAGCCTGATGTAGGAGGCGTCCTGAAGGTATTTGGTCTGAACCTGGGTGTTGTGGCCCGACGTTTTTGCCCTTCCGAAATAGGGGTTGTCGGTGTTTACGGTCATGTAGCCTTTTTGCACCGACCACGTGGTTTCGTCGCGCCACGAGTCGAGGTTGCCGGTGAAACAGTTGTTCCACCACTTGTTGCCGTTCGCGCCCCAGAAGAACGACGCGTTGCCTCCGTCGGCGTGCCAGTCGCGCTTGGCAACACCCTGGAAGAAGGCCCTGAAGTCGAACCCTTTCCATTGGGCGGTCAGGTCGAGCGAGAAGGCGTAACGCGGAGTGTTGTTGCCGATAATTTTGCGGTCGCCCGGATCGTTGAGCGTATTCGCACCCTGATTGACCCTGCCGTCGCCGTTGAGGTCGGTGTACATGATGTCGCCGGCTCCCCAGTTGGACGATGCGATGGCGTCCTGATTGGTGGTGGCCAGGTGTTGAGTCATCTCGTCGTTGGAGCGCGCCATTCCCTTGGTCACGTATCCCCATATTTCACCCACTTTCTGGCCCGGATAGGCGGTACCGATCCGCAGAGTCGGGTTGTTCGGGAACTTGAGCACGGTGGTGGTGTAGTCCGACACCATGAACCTGACGCCGTAGTTCAAACCGTTTTGAAACGTGTCGTTCCAGCCGATGCTGAACTCGAAGCCCACATCTTTCGATTCGAGATTGTTCTGGAACGGTGGGGTGACACCGATGACGGCGGGCTGTCGGAGGGGGTCACCCATCTGATCGGTGTTGCGGCGGCTGAACCAGTCGAAGGTACCGGTCAGGCGGTCTCTGAACAAGGCGAAGTCCACGCCGATGTCGGCCGAGATGACCTTGGACCACATCATGTAGGGGTTTTCGAGAGTACCCGGAGCCTTGGCGGCGTTGGGCCTTTGGGTCAGATTCCACCACCAGTCGGCACCACTGCCCGAACCCGCTCCGAGGGTCAGGGTGGAGTAGGTGGGATAACGGCCACGTGTGTTCTGGTTGGCTATCGTACCATAGGAACCGCGAAGTTTGAGCATGTTGACCACGCCGCGGGTCGACGCCATGAAGTTCTCCTCGGCAATGTTCCATCCCGCCGACACCGAAGGTGCCCACACGGCACGGTGGCCGGCGCGGAATCGCGACGTTTCGTCGTAACGCAGGTTGGCTTCGAACAGATAGCGGCGTTTGTAATCATAGTTGATGCGGCCGAATATCCCGTACATGGCCGTCTTGTAAATTTCTCCGGTGTTGGTGAGGATGGGGGGAGTCTGGTTACCGCCCATGTCCGAATCGGAAGTGAGGACGATGTTGGGTTGGTCGGGGAACATTACCCCGTACTTCTGGATACCGAACGACTTCGACTGTTCGGCCACCTCCTGCATACCGGCCATCACCTTGAAACTGTGGTCTTCGCCGATCTTGAACGAGTACTCCGAGAAGAGGTTCATAGTGAACTGGTCGCGGAACAGCGCCTCTTCGGCGATAGAACTGTTGCCCGTGGGGCGCTGAATGACATTGCCGTCGACATCCCAGTATCCGCCGTCGCCGCCGTAGGTCGGGTATCTCGTGATGTGGGTGTCGTTGTGGCGTGTCGCGTAGGCAATTTCGAGGGTCGTGCGCCAGTTGTTGACAGGTTCGAACACGATCTGGGCGCGTTGGGTGAGATTGTCGGTTCTTTCGATGCGGTCACCGCCGAGTGCAGCCCGCAACGGCAGGCGGGCTCTCAGATTGCCGTTGCCGTCATAAAGCGGCAGCATCGGCCAGTTCATGCGACCCACTTCGCTGTAATTGTAGTCATCGGAGGGCCTGTTCAATATGTCGCGGTTGAACCTGACGTTGTAGGTAAAATCTATCCATTCGTGTACCTGATAGCCGATGCGGGCGTTCGCCGAGAATCTTTCGAAGGTATCGTCGCCGAAACGGTTCAGACCGCTTTGATCGGCGTAGTTGACCGAGGTGTAGTAGTTCACACGGCCCTGAGCTCCCGAAAGGCTCAGGTTGTGCTCCTGGGCAAAACTGTTTTTCTTGAACATCTCCTTGAAGTAGTCGTTGTTGGCAAAACCGCCGATCTTTACGTCGCTACCGTTCGGGTCTTGCCCCCACGGGTCGAAGCCCTCTCCCCAACGGTTTCCCTCGGTAGTGCCGCCGTACTTGTATATAGTGTTCTCGAACTTGCCTGCCTGGAAGTCTATGATCGCCTGGATCCATTCGTCGCTGAAGGCGACCCCTCCGCCGTTGGCAACTTCGGCGTCGTTGTAGTATGAGGCGAAGAGCAGCGAATTGGGCGTTTGGGGGAGCACGATGGGTGAACTCCACCGGAAGTTGTTACTGTAATTGACCTTGGTTTGGCCCTGAGCCCCGCGCTTGGTGGTGACCAGTATTACCCCGAACGCAGCTTTCGAACCGTAGATCGAGGAGGCCGCGGCATCCTTGAGCACGGTCACGTTGTCGATGTCGGAGGGGTTGATCGAGTTGATGTCGCCTTCGATACCGTCGATGAGTACGATGGGATCGGTCACGCCGTTGGCGTCATTTTGACCGCCGATGCCGCCCTGGCCGCGGACATTGATCTTGGGGCGTTGATTGAGGGCACCGTCGTTCTGGGTAATGTTGAGGCCCGGAACCAGACCCTGAAGCATCTGCGAGGCGAACATCACGGGACGGTCTTTGATCTCGGCTGCGGTGGCCACACCGTAGGAGCCGGTCAGGTTACCTTTGGTCTGGGTGCTGAAACCCACCACGACCACGTCGTCGATGGTGGTGGTGGAGTTCTCCATCACCACGTCCACCACGGTGCGTCCGTTCACCGCCTCTGTTTTGTCGGTGTAGCCCAACAGCGAGTAGCGGAGCGTGCCGCCAGCCGGGATTCGGATGGTGTAGGAGCCGTCGGGAGAGGTGATGGCTGCCGTGGAGGTGCCCTCCAACACGACGGTCGCGCCCACGAGGGGCTCACCGTCGGCGTTGATCACTCGTCCCGTCACCGTGGTTGACTGCTGCTGCGGTGTCCGTGCGGGAGCAGCCGGGGCGGCTTCGGGGGCCTTGCGGAAAACGGTCACCTGCCGATCGGCGACGGTGTAGCCCGTCGTTGCGGGGTCGAGAACCTTGTCGAGAATCTCGGACACCGTGCTCCCGTTCGCCGTGACGTCCACCCGGCGGTCGGCGTCGATGGCGTCGGTGTTGTAGAAAATGATGAATTCGCTCCCGCGTTCGATCTCGCGGAACACATCCGCCACGGTCGCGTTCTTCATGTTCATGGAGAGCTTTGTCTGGCTGTAGGATTCAGCCGCGTAGAGGACTCCACTCAGGCTCGTGAGCACGCACAAAGCGCCAACCCGGAGAATCCGCGAACATCTTTTGGCAAGATGCCCCGGATAAAGTTTGAGTCTAAATGACATCATAAAATTTGATAGGTTAAAAGTTTATTAAGTTATAATGGCGGGTACACCGCATCTGGAATAGAATACGGTCGTCGAAAATTTCTTGTACTCAAATCGCGAGAGTTTGGTTCTTTTTATCTCGACCGCAGTTCCACCGCCACCTCTCCGCTCTCCTCGACCCACGTTATGGGGGCGGTTATGGCGATGGTTTCGAGCGCTTTTCCGATCCCGTATTGCAGGTCAAGTTTGCCGCTGACCGTGATGTTGCGCATCTGAAGGGGATCGTAGTTGATCCTGACATTGAAGTGGCGGCCGATCCGCGTGAACAGCATGTCGAGGCTTTCGTTGCGCAACAGCAGGTAGCCGTGAATCCACGAGGTGTACTCTTCGACGTCGACGTTGCGGATGCCGGTCTCGCCCAACAATCGGTTGTAGGAGAACAACTGGTCGGGAGCCATCTGACAGGTCATCTTCCCGTCTTCGTCGCGGACGTCGACGTTTCCCGACACCAGCGCCACTGTTTGCAGAGGTTCGTTGCCGTAGGCCGAAACGTTGAAACTCGTTCCCCTGACCTCGACATTCAGCCCGTCGGTCATGAGGGTAAAGGGGCGGTTCTCATCTTTGGCCACGTCGAAATAGGCCTCGCCGATCAGGAACACCTCTCTCTTGTCGTCGGCGAAGGTCGACGGATAGAGCAGTTTGCTGCCCGAGTTGACCCATATTATGGTGCCGTCGTCGAGGGTCAGCGAAGCCATCTTTCCGTAGGGTACTATCAGTTGGTCTATTTCGATCTCGCGTTTCTCTTCCGCATCTTCTCTTTTCGGGGTGATCTCCTGCGAATTGACCGTCATTTTACCTTCGCTTTCATACACCACGTCGGCGTGGTCGGCCTCCACCCTGACCGTCCGGTCTCCCGACTTGAGGAGCACGTCGCCGACGGTCGGATCAAAATCGGTTTCGATGTCGCGTATGGTGAAGTATTCCTTTTCGCCGGGTTTCTCGTCGAGCAGGGGCAGCATCACCAAGACGGCGGCCACCGCCGCGGCGGCACCGAGAATCCACATCCGGGCACGCGGGGACGGGAGGAAACGGGCCGGGTTTTTCTTCACCGTGGCCTTTCGTATGATGTGCCACATCTCCCTCTTCCGAGCCTTCGGCAGATCGGGCTCTTCGAATCGTACACGTGGATCGTCGCTTATCAATTTACGTATCATTTGCTGGTTCGTGCGTTTTTAACAATGTTATCGGGCGTGTCTACCGTCGACCGGATCTTGGAGATTGAGCGGTGGATCAGATTTCTTGCCGATTGATAGTTTATTCCGAGCATTTTGGAGACCTCGTCGTAGGAGAGCCCGAGCTGGAATCTCAAATAGATAGCCTCCTTCTGTCTCGCGTTGAGAGTTTCCAGAGCCAGTTTCAGTTTGCGTCCCGTCACGGTCATGGTCACTTCCGGGGTGTCGTCCTCGGGCAGGTAATACCCCTCCGCGACGAAGGGGAGGTCGTCGGGGGAGAGATAGGTCATTCGTCGGGTTTTGCAGAGGGCGTCGAGGATCGTGTTTTTCATCGACAGCAGCAGGTAGAACCTGGGATTGGTGGTCGGGGAGAGCGACGCGCGGTTGTTGTAAAGTTTGATGAACAGTTCCTGCACGCAGTCCCTGACGAAATCGTCGTCCGAGACGAACTTGCGTCCATAACGGTAGAGGTATTCGGCGCAGGTTTCGAAGAGCATCGAGAAAGCCTCGTCGTCTTTTTGCCTGAACCGGTCCCATATATTGATTATGTCGGCTTTCATGAATTGAGTCAGCATTCTCTCGTAGTAGCCCAGTAACGGTCGGCAAAATAATTATGTACTCAACGGGAATGCAAAAAGCGACGCAATTTTGACCGAAATCGACATTATTTTCGCAATGTCCGATATTTCGCCGTTTTACGAACTATTCTGCTATATTTGCGGCACGGGCTTAGATCTCTCCCGACACCATGGATGCTTGCACGATCGATGGAAACCAGGGTCCCATTCTCGGGAAACAGAGAGTCGTCGGCATCTTTTTTCAGCATGGGGCCCCGTTTCGGTTTTGTTATGCAAAGGCAGGAATGGGACTCTGAATACGCCGAGAGGCGGATGTCTGAAATCAAAAGCGAAATATGTCCAGAATCGAAAGTGGCTACCGAAACAACTTCGTACTTTCGATTATGGTTTTCCTAACCAACCTAAGACAATAAACTACAAAATCAAAAAACTCATTTATGAAAAAAAGACTGACTTTTTTGGGAGCATTGACCTTGTTGTCGGTGCTGTTGTTCCCTGTCGGGAGTTTCGGACAGTCCGTGAGAATCTCGGGTACCGTTACCGACAATTCGGGCGCCCCCATTGCGGGTGCGCAGGTGGTCGACCAACAAAGAGCGTCGAACGGTGCCATTACCGACGGCGAAGGACGCTATTCGATCCAGGTGGCTTCGAATTCGAGCCTCACCTTCAACTTTCTGGGTTACCTCGAACAGAGCGTTGCGGTGGAAGGTCGCACGGTGATCGACATTTCGCTTCAGCCCGACGACGTGGCGATCGAAGAGGTGGTGGTGATCGGTTACGGTACCCAGCAGCGCAGCGACGTTACCGGTGCCATCGCATCGGTGCGTGCCGCCGACCTCAACAACCGTTCCGCCACCGACGCCGGGCAGGCGTTGCAGGGTAAAGCCGCCGGGGTGTACATCATGAACCTCAGCGGTGCGCCCGGTGAAGGAACCAGCATTCGCGTGCGCGGTATCTCCTCGAACTCGGGCAACATCGGGCCGTTGCTTATCGTAGACGGTCTGAAGGTCGACAACATCCAGTACCTCGACCCGACCATGATCGAGTCGATGGAGGTTCTCAAGGATGCCGCCTCGGCTGCCATCTACGGTGCCGAAGCAGGCAACGGTGTGGTGCTGATCACCACCAAACGCGGTAAACAGGGCGAAGGCCGGATATTCTACAACTACCAGCACACCATCTCTTCGCTGGGCAGAACGCCCAAGGTGATGAACGCCGAGCAGTGGATCGGCTACATGCTCGACACCGGCGAAAAGGGTATTACCCAGGCAGAGGCCGACGAGATACGCGACAGCGGTATAGACACCAACTGGACGGACGTAATGTTCGGAAGCGGCATCACCCAACGCCACACCGTGGGCTTCGAAGGCGGTAACGAACGCGGTAGCTATTACATGACGATCGCCAACCTGAACGACAACGGTATCATGCGCGGCGACGCCGATGTGTACAAACGTCTCAGCGCCCAGATCAACGCCGACTACAAGGTCAAATCGTGGCTGCAGGTGGGTGCCAACCTTTCGTTCGAAAAGTGGAATACCAAGTCGATTGCGCAGCGCACGGAGTTCGTGGGTGTACTCCCCGCTATTCTCCTCAACGACCCGGTGACACCTGTGTATTTCGACAGCGTCGAAGATATGCCCGCTTTCCTCAGGAACCAGCTCAACGCCGGCAAAAACGTGATGAAGGGCGAAAACGGCAAATACTACGCCGTCTCCAAGTGGGTCGACAACGACTCGGGTAACCCCCTACTCCAACGCGACCGCGACATGAAGGACTCCAACGGAGGTATCAACACCCGCGGATCGTTCTTCGCCAACTTCACACCCATTTCGGGCCTCGTCTTCACTTCGCGATTCGGTTTCCGTCTGGCACAGGGTTTCTCGGTGAACTATACCATGCCCTACTACGCCAACGATATGGCCAAGGAGGACAACCATACTCTTGAGAACAACTCCACCAGCAGTTGGTACTACCAGTGGGAGAACTTCGCAAACTACAACAAGCGATTCGGCAAGCACAGCTTGGGCGCAATGGCCGGTATGTCCTACATCGAACGTCAAACGTTCGGCGTCAGAGGCTCGATTTCGGGCCCCGATATTCTGCCGTATTACAATGATACTTTCATGTTCCTCGACAACAGACTGTCGACCGCCAACGTAAGTGTCGGCGGCAACTCGCCGGTACGCACGGCCAACATGTCCTATTTCGGCCGTCTCTCCTACAACTACGACAACCGCTACATGCTTCAGTTAAACTTCCGTGCCGACGCGTTCGATTCGTCGAAACTTCCGTCGCACTCGCGTTGGGGCTACTTCCCTTCGATATCGGTGGGTTGGACAGCCACCAACGAGGCGTGGATGAAGGACTTCGCTCGCAGCATCTCGATGGACAACCTGAGACTGCGCGCCTCGTGGGGACGTAACGGTAACGTCAACTCTCTGGGCAGCTACCAGTACGACGCGACCATCAACGTCAATAACCGTTTCTATCAGTTCGGTGCCGACAGTCCCAACCTCTCTTACGGCTCGACGCCTTCGGGTCTCCCGAACCCCAACCTGCGTTGGGAAACGTCCGATCAGATCGACATCGGTATCGAAACCGCTTTCCTGAGAAACCGTCTTACGTTTAACGTCGACTTCTACGACAAGAGAACCAAAGACCTTTTGGTGCAGGTCAAGCCTCCCCGCGAAATCGGTTTTGACACCCAGTGGGCCAATGGTGGTAAAATCCTGAACCAGGGTTTCGAATTCGAACTCGGTTGGCAGGATCGCGCCGGAGACTTCCGCTACTCGATCAACGCCAACATGTCCACTCTGAAAAATAGGGTACTTTGGCTTGATCCCAACTACTCTCCCAGTCCGGCAGTTATATCCACACACGCACAGATGGCGAGAAACATGTTCGAGGTAGGTCAACCGATATGGTACCTGCGTGGTCCCAAATACCTGGGAGTAAATTCCGAAACCGGTGCCGCGATATATGAAAACGTCGACGGTAGCGTGGACGAAGATGGCAAACCCACTATCACCGAAGCCGACGTTACCAAGATCGGCAGCGGTATCCCCGATGTCACTTACGGTATAACCATCAACCTAGCCTGGAAGAACTTCGACTTCACCGCTTTCGGTATGGGTGTCGCAGGCAACCAGATCTTCTCGGCTCTCCACCGTACCGACCGCCCGAGGAACAACTCTTTGGCAATGTTCGCCGAAAATCGCTGGACTCCCAACAACAGGAACGCCAAGTGGCCGTCGGCGGCAAGCGGTAACCTGGATCCGATGTTCTGGAGCTCGAGTGCTCAGGTTTTCAGTGGCAATTATTTTAAATTCAAGCAGATACAGCTGGGGTACACTATCCCGTCCAGGATCACCAGCAAGGTGTTCGTTCAGAGCCTCAGGGTGTTCGTTTCGCTCGACGACTTCTTCACGATCTCGAATTATCCCGGTTTCGACCCCGAAACTTCAAACCGAGATTCAGGCAACAGAATCGGTGCCGACCTCGGTGCGTATCCTGTCTCGCGTAAGGTTATGTTTGGTGTCAACGTATCGTTCTAACATTAAAATTACTGACAAGTCATGAAAAAAATATTTATATCACTCGCATTGCTCTCGGCCTTTTCGACCGTGTCGTGCAATCCGGATCTGTTGGAAATACCTCAAAAGGGGGTACTGACCACCGATACCTACTATCTCCCCGAGGATGCCACGGCTGCCATTACCGCAGTCTACGCGCAAGGGCAGAGAGCTTTGATCTGGGGCAATATCTACATGCCCTGGATGCTGATGTCAAATCTTCCCAGCGACGACCTCTACGCCGCCGGTAATAACCGTGGCGACAACGACTTCGCGGCGCAGATCAACGAATTCCGTGCCTATACGGACAACGAGGTTATCACCCGCCTGTACAGGAATCTGTATGAGTTCATCTATATTACCAACCTGTTCATCGACAAGTATGAGTATGGTATGAGCGACGACATAGACCGCTACCTGAGCGAAGCTCGTGTGTGGAGAGCATGGACTCACCTCTATCTGGCCACATGGTGGGGTTCACCCCCCCTCGTCGACCACGTGCTCGCACCTGACGAAAAGCCCGCCGGTACGCCTCACGACGAGATAATGAATTGGGTGATCGAAGAACTCAAAGACGCCGCTCCGCATATTCCCTCGCGCGTAAGCCCGCAGGACAAGAACGGCGCCGTGCGCCTGACCAAGGAGGCTGCCTACTCTTTCCTGGGTAAGGCTCAGGTGCAGCACAAGAAGTATGCCGATGCCGTGCAGACACTCAAACAGTACGTTATCGACAGCGGTAAATACGAACTCGTGTCGGGCCCGGATATGAACTTCCTCTACCACAAAGCAGGCGACGCCAACTCCGAAAAGGTGTTCGAATTCAACGTGGTCGACCAACCGAGCCTCGCTGCCCGGGATATACGTAACTGGATCGTTCCTTGGCAGCACTACCAAATGTGGCACTGGCGCATTGACAAATTGAGGTCGCGTCCGTTGGAGATCCGTGGTGGCGGCTGGGGAGGTTTCAACCCGTCGGGAGTGTTCGCCCGAGCGCTCATTGAAAACGACGGCCTCGACTCCCATCGTCGCAAGGCCTGGATCAAGACCTATGACGAGGTGCTTTACGATCTCTCATGGTCAAGTGATTTCGACAAAGATAATAATCCTCTTAACCTTACCATCGAGCAGAAAAAGCACGATCCGGAACGCGGAATCGACTTTGCCAAGGAGGGACTTTACGGCCACGAAGGCTATTTCCAGTGGAAGTTTGTTCCTTTCCAGGATGACAGGATAGCCCGGCTTGGCGACATGATGGAGAACAACATCGTCGTAATGCGCTACACCGAGGTGATGCTGCTCTACATCGAAGCGTGTGTCCAAAGCGGTCAGAACACCGCGGAAGCACTCTCGCTTCTCAACCAGATCCAGAACCGTGCCGGTTCGGCCCACGTCAGCACCGAGCTGACCCTCGCCGAGGTACAGAACGAAAAACGTTTCGAATGCTGGATGGAAGGGACACGTTTCCCCGACTTGGTACGCTGGGGTATTGCCGCCGAAACACTCAAAGACCAGGGTGAGCGAGTACCTGTCTTCAAAGATGTCATGAGCCGGATAGGAACATCCGAGCCTGCGCAGTATACCGCTCACGAAGGTGTCGTGGACTGGACGGGTAGCGACTACAATCGTCAGCAAGGTATGCCTTGGGGTTTCAAGGCTGGTCAGCATGAACTGATGCCCTACCCGCTGGAAGAGATGCAGGTCAATACCAATCTGCCACAGAATCCCGGTTGGCCCGTAATTCAATAACTGTCAACACAACTCTACAACGATGGAGGGCGCCCCACGGGGCGCCCTCTCTTGGTTTGGCATCGTTATCTGGTTTGGCCAAGAATGGTTTGGCAAGAACGGTTCGGCGTGTTATTTGAAAAGCAACGGTGCGAATTCCTTGAGCGAACGGCGCCAAGTGAGCCATTCGTGGGCAGTGTCGGGCGATTCGTAGTAGACTACGTTGTTGAGACCTCTGTTTTTGAGGGCGTTAGCAAAGTCGCGTACACGTTCGGGACGCTCTTCCGAGCCGATGCTCACGAA
>DBDQ01000081.1:26136-61170 GCA_002293665.1 Alistipes sp. UBA928
GGCATCACGGTCTGGAAGGTGTGTCCGCCGCCCATCGACAGGCCGGCCATTGCGCGGCTCAGGCGGTCGGTGCGGGTGCGGTAGTTGGCGTCGATCATGGGGATGATCTCTTTCACGACGATCTCGGGGAAGATGCTCGGTGCACGTGCGGGAGCAGGGGCACCCGTGGCAGCGGGGGCGGGAGCCGGAGCAGGAGCCGCGCCTGCGAGCATGGCGGCGAGTTGAGGATTGATTTGTCCGGGAGCCGAGACGGGGGCACCGGGCAGAGAGGCGTAGCCGCGATCCATCACCACTATCATGGGAACGGCCTTGCCTTCGGCTATGAGGTTGTCCATGATGTTGTGCATGTAGCCCTGGCGTACCCAACCGGTTTCGTCCTCACCGCCGCCGTGTTGCAGATAGAGCACGGGGTAACGTTTGCGGGGGTTGGCGTCGTATTCGGCGGGAGTGTACACAAAGCAGCGGCGCCATCTTTGGGTGATCTCCGACCAGTACTGGCGTTCGCGCACTTCGCCGTGGGGCACGTTCTGCGAGCGGTAGTAGTTGCCCGCTTCGCCTTCGGGGATTTCGATCGCGCTCACCCACTGGCTCATGCCGTAGTAGGAGCGGCCGCCCGGATCGGCGAAGCTCACTCCGTCGACCACCATCTGGTAGTAGTGGAAACCGATGGCTTCGGGCCCTTCGGAGACATAAGTCCACCAGCCGTCGTTCTCTTTTTTCATCTCGCCGCGGAAACGTATCTCCACTTTCGTGGCGTACGGGGCGTGGAAACGCCAGTAGGTGCGACCCTGGGCGTCGACCCGCGGGTACTGCTGCCCTTCGAGGTTGTGTTCGTTTGCGATCGTACCCGCTGGAGGTGTGTGTGGGGCGGGTTGTTGCGCGATGGCGCTCAGAGGAAGCGCCAGCAGTGCGATAAGCACGGGTTTAAATCTGTTCTTCATGGTTACATGTTTTGAGGTGTGTGTAAAAAGTAAGGTAAAATGTTGGGACATTTCGATATTATGCGTAACTTGCGAAAATAAACACGCCTTCGAGCCCAAGTTCAAAATTATAAAGACATTTCGACCTTCAACTCGATTTATGGATATTTTTTACTTTAGAAATTAGATATTTTCATCCGACATGAAAACCCGCCTTGTGAGGATAGTGCTATGTCTCTTGCTTTTAACCTTTTCTCAAGAGACCGTGGCGATCCGGTTCACCGATATCAATTCTCTTTTCGGAATTTCGATGCGGTGGACATTTTCGGTTTGTGAGGACGACTACGGTTTCATCTGGGCGGCCTCCCGAACGGGTGTGATCAGGCTCACCGACGACGATCACCGCCTCTACCGCCTGCCTTTCGAGACGGCCAACGCCTCGAAGGTCAAGCTTGCCTACCGTTCCCCGTCGCTCGTGGCCTACACAGACAACGGGCAGATATTTATCTACGATCCGCTGCGCGACGAGTTCGTGCTGAGGGCCAACCTGCGCATACTGATGAACAACAGTTCGGTCACGGTCTCGAAACTGCTGGTCGACCGGCAGCACGATGTGTTTTGGATCGCCTCGTCGGTGGGGCTGCTGAAATACGCAGGGGGAAGCATAACAAGGGTTCAGGGCATGGGGGCCGAAAGTTTCGAGGCGGTGTGGCTCCATCAGTCGGAGATTTTCGTTACCGACAGCGAGGGTTTCTGGCGCTACGACACGCGCGCTTCGGTTCTCACACAACTGTGGAGCCACCGCGACTACGGCGGTACCCTTCAGGCCACGGCGCTGAGGTTCGATCCGGTTCGCCGGCGGGTGTGGATTGGCACAGCGTCGAGCGGCCTTTACCGGTTCGATCTCGAGGGACACACTCTCGAGAGGATTTTGGAGGAGTCGCTGCCCCTCCATCCCATATACGCCATCACCGGGTTCACCGATTCGTCGATGCTGGTGGGGATGGACAATTTCGGACTTATAGAGATCTCGGCCGACGGCCTCAGGGTCGAGGCGATACACCGCGAGAGCGGCGACGATCCGTTCTCGCTGCCGGGCAACGGCATACAGGACTTGTATATGGACAGCAGGAACAGAGTGTGGGTGTGTACCTACTCGGGCGGGGTCTCGTTTTTCAACCTGCTGTCCCCTTCGATTCGTCAACTGTCGCATCAGATCAACGATCCCAATTCGCTGGCAAACAACAACGTGAACGGCGTGGTGGAAGACCGGCGCGGAAAACTGTGGTTCGCCACCGACAACGGTATCAGCAGCTACGATCCCGGGTCGGAAAAGTGGCACAATTTCTATGCCGACCACTCCGCCGACTCCCGCAGTTTCACATCCATCTGCGAGGATGCGCTGGGAAGGATATGGGCGAGCAACTACTCCTCGGGTGTGTATGTGATCGACAGCGACACGGGGCGCCAGATAGCCCACTATCCCCGCGGCGGCGAGAATGGGCCGCTGTCGTTGGGATTTTTCTCGATGGTGTTCCGCGACCGCGCGGGCGATGTGTGGATCAGCGGCGAGAGGGGGAGCCTTGTGTGCCATCTGGTCGGCGAGGGGCGTTTTGTGAAGTATGCCAGCGAAGACCGTGTGGCGAGTTTTTTCCAGGTGTCGGACGAGATAATACTGCTCGGCAACTCCCGCGGGCTGTCGCTGCTCGACAAGCGTACCGAGCGAATCTCGGGGCTGATGAGCGGCATTTTCGTCAACGATCTGCTCATGGAGGGGCGCGACGTCTGGATATGCACGGCAGGCAACGGGCTGCTGCACTACAACTACGACACGGGCAGCATCACGGGGCGGTACACCGAGGACGACGGACTGCCGTCGGATTATGTGGGCAGCATAGTTTCGCACGACGGCTACCTGTGGATCGGCACCGAGAGCGGCATTTGCCGGCTCGATCCCACTTCGGGGGCGGTATACGTTCCTTCGTGGCTTGGGCCGCTGTCGGCCATGTCGTACAACAAGCGGGCGCGGGTGTTGCTGCGCAGCGGGGAGTTGGCGTGGGGTACGAATCACGGCATGATAGCCTTCCAGCCCGAGACCTTCCGTAACGTGAGGGCCGACGCGAAGCTTTTCTTTCAGGACATGACCGTGTCGGGTAACTCCATCAGGGACATCGACGATATTCCGCTCACCGTGCCCGTC
This sequence comes from Alistipes sp. UBA928, assembly GCA_002293665.1. Classification (GTDB taxonomy): domain Bacteria; phylum Bacteroidota; class Bacteroidia; order Bacteroidales; family Rikenellaceae; genus UBA940. The sequence goes on from DBDQ01000081.1 coordinate 29,257, forward strand.
AACGAGCTGCAGAGTGTCGACATTCCCTATTCGGCCAAGGGGTTCAACCTCGAACTGCTGCCTTTTCACGCCCCCGACGACGCGAAACTGATCTGGATGCTCGAGGGTTTCGACCGCACGTGGTCGGTGGCGGCCCGCAGCAGGATGATCACCTACACCAATTTGCCACCCGGGAGGTACACCCTCACGATGCGGCTGATGGACGGCGAGCAGTTGGATGTGCTGGCCCAGCGCCGGTTGGAGATCAACATTGCCCGTCCTTTCTGGATGCAGTGGTGGTTCGTGGTGCTTATAGTGCTTGCGGCGGGAGCGGTGTTGCTACTCGTCGCCAAGATATTGATAAACCGGTCGCGGCGGATTCGCTACGAAAAGAAGGAGATGTTCTTTGCCTCGGCGACACACAAGATACGCAATTCGCTGTTCCTGATTAACTCCCCGATCCGCGAACTTGCCCTCGAGGAGAGCCTCTCCGACAAGGCGCGGTCGTATCTCGAACTCGCCACCGAGCAGTCGAAAAGACTATCCACCGCGGTGTCGGTGCTCATAGATTCGCAGGAGGCCGACATCGAGCGACAGCAGCTGAACCTTTCGCAGGTCGACATAGTGAAACTCGTCTCCGTGCGCTGCCTGCTGTTCGAGTCGCTGGGCAGGGGGAGGAACATCGCGATCAATTTCCGCTGCGAGACCGACGGTTTCGTGGTAACGGCCGACGAGAACAGGATAGAGAACGTGATAGACAACCTGATATCGGGCGCCGTCAACCACTCCTACGACGGGGGCGAGGTGTGGGTCGAATTGCGGTGTGGACACAGGGAGTGGACGCTGTCGGTGAGGGACTTCGGCATGGACAGGGAGGAGAGGATACGTTCGCTGCGCAAGCCACGTCCCGTGCCCGGCGGCGCGGGTGCCAAGGCGCTCGATCCCAAAATGGGACTGATGCTGGCCCGCGACACGGTCAAACTCCATCGCGGCAAGATCACATGCGAGGGGAGCGAAACCGATGGGGTGGCTTTCCGCATACATGTGCCATGTCACCCGAATGTGATCGGAGCAGGATGGATGTTGCGCCGCCGCAGGGGATCGACTCCTCCGGCGACGGAAGAGTCGCGGCCCGCCGACCTCGCTCCCGCTCCAGTCGTCAAAACTAAGGAGGTGAACAACCAACTGGGCGAGGACGAGATGTGGCGCATGATCAGAACCACGCTGCGCACGCTGGAGAACGTGAGGAAAAAGGCGCGTGAGAACGAAGGCGACTCCACAAAGCGAGCCATCACCGAGGCCGACGACAGATTCCTGAAGAAGGCGGTGGAGGCGATCACCGAAAACATGCTCGATCCGCGGTTCGGCAAGAATGATTTCGCACTGGCGGTTCACGTGAGCCCCTCGCTGCTCTACAAAAAGCTGAAGGCGCTCACGGGGCTTTCGCCCGTCGAGTTTATCAAGACCGTCAAGCTCAACTACGCAATGGAACTCCTGCGGTCGCGCCGCTACGGGGTGACGGAGGTGAGCGAACTGTGCGGTTTCTCGAGCGTGGGTTATTTCAGCACCGTGTTCAGGGGCCACTTCGGCCAGCCTCCTTCCACGATATAGTGCCAATTCATACACTAAACTAAATATTATTCCAATGCAAACCTTATCAAAAATCAAAAGAACCGCGCTGCCGGTCGCGCTCGTTCTCCTCATGGCCGCAGGATGCCGCGATGCCGGCGGGCAGCGAACAGCGCAGCAGACCGATCCGCAAACCGTTGCCGGGAACACTCTGAAGAGCATTCGTGTGACCGACAACGTGCCCTACCGCGAGGGCGAAAGCCGCTCGTGGGTGCTCGACCTGGCCGAACCCGAGAACTTCGGCCCCGAGATCCGTCCGGTGATAGTGCTGATCCACGGCGGCGGCTGGAGAATGGGCTCGAAGCAGGAACGGCCTTTCCGTTCGATGCTGTTGCACTACGCCAATTTGGGCTACGTGACGGTGTCGCTCGATTACAGACTCGATGGCGAGGCGCCATTCCCGGCATGCATTGCCGACGTGAAGTGCGCCGTGCGCTGGATCAAGGCCAATGCCGAGCGGTTGCGCATCGACCCCGAACGGATAGGCGCCTACGGTCACTCGGCGGGTGGACACCTTGCGGTGATGCTTGCCGTGTCGTCGGACAACGAGGAGTTGGAGGGCGACGGCCCCTGGAGAGAGTATTCGAGTGCCATTACCTGTGCCGTGGGGGGAGCCACCTCTACCCAGCGCCACCCGCCCAAACGATTCTGGGAGCCGCAGTATGAACATTGCTGGCCGATCTATTACCTGTCGGCCGACCGTCCGCCGCTGCTCTTCCTTCAGGGTGAGGCCGACCAGACCGTCGATCCGGCGATTGTGAAAGACTACGTGGAGAAAGCGAAAGCCGTGGGGGCCGACGTGGAGTATATCGGGGTGCCCGATCTGGGCCACGACGTCTCCTACACTCTGGCGCTGGAGATCACACAGCCTGCGATGGACGAATTTTTTGCCACACACCTTCAAAAATAGACCCACACCATGAAACTGCGATTTTTAATCCCGGCCGCAATAGCGTTGCTGACCGGGGCCTCTGCCGTGGCGGCTCCACAGAGCGGGCCCGATCCCGATTTCCACATCTACCTCGCCATAGGCCAGTCCAACATGGCGGGAGGAGCGCGTCCCGCCGAGCAGGGTAGCGTGCCGGCCGATTCCCGTTACCGGGTGATGGCTGCGACCGACGATTCACGCGGCGGACACAATACGGGTCAATGGTACCCCGGCCGCGAAGATGGCCGACTCGGGTTGGCCGACTTCTTCGCTCACACGATGGTGGCCAACCTTCCGGCGAACATTCGTGTGGGAGTGATAAACGTGTCGGTGGCCGGGTCGAAGATCGAGCTGTGGGGCAAAGAGACCTACGAGGAGTATCTGGCCGGCGAACGCGACTGGTTGATACGCATAGCCGAAGGCTTCGGTTCGAACCCATACGGTCGGTTGGTCGACCTGGCCCGCGCCGCCCAACGTGACGGCGTGATAAAGGGACTGATCGTCCATCAGGGCGAGTCGAACTCTACCGACCCCGAGTGGTGTAACAAAATCAAGGGAATTTACGAAGACCTTGTGGGCGATCTGGGTCTTGACCCGGCGGAGTTCCATCTGCTGGCAGGCGAGTTGAAAAGTGCCGAGGAGGGGGGAGTGTGTGCGTCGTTCAACAGCGAGATACTTCTCCATCTGCCCTCGGTGGTGCCTGGCGCGAGGATCGTCTCGTCGGCGGGGTGCAAGGGGGTGGACGACGAGTTCCATTTCAGCCTCGAAGGGTTTCGCGAATTCGGCAAACGCTACGCCGTGGAGATGCTTCGCGCCCAGGGTCTGCCCTACCACCGGATCGCGCTCCATCCCGGCCACCTCGGGATCGGGATCAGTCCCACGCTCAACGGGATTTTCTATGAAGACATCAATCAGGCTAACGACGGAGGCATCAGCGCACAGTTGATACAGAACAACTCGTTTCAGATGTACAACGTGCCCGGTGCGCCCGAAAAGGAGTTTTCGCTCTCGCCCGACCGGATTTTCGGATGGACGACGGTGAGCCGGGGCGCGGCGCGGGGTACCGCCACCACGGTGGACGATCAGCCATTGGTGCGCCACAAAACCTACTACGACTTCGATCCGGCCGATGAATACGACGACGGCCTGAAGTATAAACAGTACAGCGTGAGGATCGACATTGCCGACCCCGGCGAAGGTTTCGGCATTGCGGCCAACGGTTTCGGCATAGCTCCCTACGGCCCCGAGCGTGAGGGGTTCTACTACTCCAACGACACTCAGATCCCCTCCATTGCGGTCGAAGCCGGGGTGGGGTACGACCTCGGGCTTTGGCTTCAGGGTGCGCGCTATCGCGGGAGTGTTGAAGTGTGGCTTGAGGATGCCTCGGGAGCCGTAAACTCCGAGGTGCTGTCGTTCGGCAAACTTGGCCGCCGATGGACGAAGTTTACCGGCCGCCTCACGGCTCAGCGCAGTGTAGACAGCCGACTGGTGATAGCGGGCGATGCCGCGGGGACTTTCCATCTCGATTTTGTGACCCTCACTCCCGAGCCCTCGCGCCTGTGGAAGGGTGGGGCGGCGGGAGCGCTGCGGGCCGACCTTTTAGGGGCGCTCGACGATCTCAACCCGGGTTTCATGCGTTTTCCCGGCGGTTGCGCCTCCGAGGGGCCCGACTACTGGGGACAGGTGTTTTGGAAAAATACCATCGGCCCCGTCGAGGAGCGCATAGGGGTGCGTAACCACTGGGGTTACTGGACGTCGCAGTACGTAGGGTTCTACGAATACTTGTGCATGGCCGAGGCGTTGGGGGCAAAACCGCTGCCGGTGCTCAACAACGGAGTCACGTGTCAGTTTGCCGGCCACGCCTACATAGCACCGCTTGAAACCGAAGCCGACAGGAAACGTTTCTACGATATTTACGTTAAAGACGCGCTCGACTTCATAGAGTTCTGCAACGGAGGCGTCGACACCGAGTGGGGGGCCGTTCGTGCCGCCCACGGACATCCGGCGTCCTTCAACCTCGAGTATCTGGCGATAGGCAACGAGAACCAGGGAGAGGAGTTCTGGGAGCGGTTGGACATCATCTGCCGCGCAGTGAACGAACGCTATCCCGAGATCAAGATGATAACCACCTCGGGAGCGCGCGCCGCCGGACGTGAGTTCGACACCAACTACGCCATAATCGATGCGAAGTATCCCGACACCATAGTCGACGAACACTACTACCAGAACGACGAGTGGTTTTTCGGCCACACCCACCGCTACGACGCGGATCAGCTGAGGGGTGGCGAAGGGATCACCTACGACCGCGAGCGGTCGACACGTGTTTTCGTGGGTGAGTTTGCCAACAGCCGCACCAACAACGCCTTCGCCTCGACGTTGGCCGAAGCGGCCTTCTTCACGGGTCTCGAGCGCAACTCCGACATGGTGGTGATGGCAGCCTACGCGCCGCTGCTGTGCAAAAAGGGGTTCAACAAGTGGAACTCCAACCTCGTGTGGTTCGACAACCGCGGACTGTGGCGTACGACCAACTACTTCTACATGTCGATGTTCGCAAACAATACCGGTGACAGGGCCTTCGAGACTTCGCAATTCTCGGCAGGCGCTCCCGGTGTCTCCGGCGCGGCGGTCGACTCGCTGGTCTACATCTCGGCCACTGTCGACACCCGTGGCGGTACGCTCTATGTGAAAGCCGTGAACGCCGAGGCGCGCGAAAAGATCACCGAGGTGACGGTCGACGGCGGCGGACGATACCGGGCGACGCTCGAGTATCTGTCGTCGGAAGATACCTCGATCAAAAATCAGGGCGACCAGAACTACTACGCCGGAGCTCCCGGCGGGTCGGCAGTCAGCTACGACGAACCAGTCGTGCCCCGCACGCTCGATCTGGGCGTGGTGTCGGGCCGGTTCATCGTCACCCTGCCGCTCAACTCTGTCAATGTGATTAAACTTACTCCCATACCATGATGAAAAGACTATTTTTTGTTGCCGCCACGATCGCGGCGACCTGTGCGGCGATGAGTGCGGTGCAGGCTCAAAACCCGATAATCCGGACTATGTATACCGCCGATCCGGCGCCGCTTGTTCACCGCGACACTCTATTCGTGTTCGTGGGCCACGACGAGGACGACGCTCCCGCGCGCACCTTCCTTATGCGCGAATATCGTCTCTTCTCCACGGTAGATATGGTCAACTGGACCGACCACGGGGCGGCACTGCGCACCAGCGAGATAGGCTGGTCGGTGGGCGATGCCAGTGCCGCGCAGGTGATTGAGCGCAATGGCAAATTTTACTACTATGTGTCGACCCAGAATAAAACTCCCGGTGCGGGAGGCGTCTCGGTGGGAGTGCTCGTGGCCGACAACATTCGCGGGCCCTACCGCGATCCCCTTGGCAGGGCGCTGGTGACTAACCAGATGACCCCGCAGGCGCGCCACAGTTGGGACGACCTCGATCCGACCGTCTTTATCGACGACGACGGGCAGGCGTATCTTTTTTGGGGCAACAACGCCTGTTATTGGGCGCGGCTGAACGAAGATATGATCTCGTTCGACGGTCCGATACACGCGCTCGACGTGAGGGACGAGTCGATCTTCGGCCCCGACTTCGAGGAGGCGCCGTGGGTCTACCGGCGCGGCGGGACATACTACATGATCTACGCTTCGGGGCTACCCGAGTCTATACACTACGCCACGGCTGCGAAACCCGAAGGGCCGTGGAGGTATCGCGGTATGGTGATGCCGCGCCAGGGTGGTATCGGCACCAACCACCCGGGAGTTGTCGATTACCGGGGGCGCACATATTTCTTCTACCACAACGATTTCCTGCCCGGCGGGCAGGATCACAGGCGCTCGGTGGCCGTCGAGGAGTTTGCCTATAACCCCGACGGCACGATCCCGCAGATGACAATGACCGAAGGGATCGTTCGCAGCATAGCTCCGCTCGATCCCTACCGCAGCGTGGAGGCCGAGACGATGGCCCTGTCGCAGGGGGTTAAGACGGCGGGAGGTTACGGTGTCGAACGCGGTGGCGGTACTGTCCGCGAGGAGGTGTACGTCACTTCGATCCACGACGGCGACCTGATGAAGATTCGCGAGGTCGATTTCGGAGCAAAAGGTGCCGCCACTTTCACGGCCCGAACTTCGAGCCGCAATTTCGGCGGTGAGATCGAGTTGAGGCTCGACGCTCCCGACGGCCCCGTGATCGGTACTCTGAAGGTGCCCTACAGCGGTGAATGGGAGAGATGGAGCGTCGACGAGACCCCGGTCACAGGCGCAACTGGTGTTCGCGACCTCTACTTCGTGTTCAAAGGCGGACGGCCCCACGAGCTGTTCCGTTTCGACCGGTGGTCGTTCTCGGAGTAGCGGATATTTCAGGTGTTGGTCCCGGATTGCCGCCTCGATTTGCGGTATTCGAGCGGGGGCACTCCCGTGAGGCGCTTGAACAGGCGCGTGAAGTAGGAGGTGTCGTAGAACGCCAGCGAGCTTGCGATGTCGCCCACGCTGCGGTTGCCCGTGAGCAGCAGCAGCTGCGCCTTCTCTATCTTGCGCAGGTTGATGTACTCGATGGGGGTGTGGTTGAGTTTCTGCTTGAAGATGCGTATCAGGTGGTCGTCGGTGCAGTGGACGATGCGCGACAGTTCGGCGAGCGAAATGGGACGGTCGATGTTGCCCGCGATGTGGCGGATCACTTCGCGCAGCCGGTGGTCGCCCATCTCGGCCCGTGTCACGGCATGTTCCAAAAAGCGCGAAAGCAACAGGCACAGTATGCCGTGTGTCTCGACCCTCTGATGGTAGGGGTAGCCTATGTTGCCCGCCATGTTGCGGAACAGCCCCGTGGGGTTGTCGTAGCTCTCGGGGTCGTACTGTGCGAGTTCGCGCCGGGGATTGATCTCGAGCAGCCGCTGCACAAGATCGCCGCTCTGCCGGTCGGCCGCCACGCGGAACGGGAAGTCGAACTCCTCCATGATGGGTATGTCGGCCGACGGCTGTTCGTAGAGGTGGAGGTACCAGAGCGAGAAGTGGCCCTCGCACCGGCAGTGGTGGGTGGTGAACGGAGGGATCAGGTAGAGGTATCCGGGCTCGAGGGTGTGGTTTTCGGTGCCGACTATGACCCGGGCCCTGCCTTCGCGCACCAGATATATGCGGGCGAAGGGGCTGTTGACCCCCTGCCAGTTCCAGTCGCCGAAATGGTCGGCACGGCCTGCGTTGAGCAGAATGAAATTGGATATGTCGAGTTCGCGGTGCATAGTTTTCGAAGGCGGGTCGGCAGATCACAAAGTTACATAAACTTTTCGACAAAATGTCGAAATAGTGCTATTTTAGGCGGGAAAAATCATAAAAAAACGTCGGGATCCGATATATCTTTGTAACATGCGCTTAGTGCAGGTGCATGTATATTCCGCTAAAAAGACCGAATTAGACCTGTATATGAAACGAACATTAATATCACTGACGTTGGGGCTGTTGTGCGCTTCGTGTTCACCCCGCCACGAAACAATGATGGAGGGGCCATACTCGCCGACCTGGGAGTTGCTCTCGCAGTATGGCCAGAACTTCTTTGACCGCAACGTCGACATGATGAACCGCTACAACCCCGATCTCGTGTACTACGACGACACCTCGATGCCGCTGTGGCCTGTGAGCGACGCTGGTCTCAGAGCTGTGGTCCACCTCTACAACAAGAGCGTGGCCGAGAACGCGGGGGCGAACCAGGCCGTGGTGTTTGCCAAGATACTCACCGACGATCAGAAGAACGCCCTCGTGTGGGATGTGGAGAAGGGGGTGCCCGACACGATACAGGAGAAACCGTGGCAAACGTGCACTTGCCTCGGGGCGTGGCACTACGACCGGTCGATATATGAGCGTGACCGCTACAAGTCGGTCCGCACCGTGGTGCACATGCTCATCGACATAGTGAGCAAGAACGGCAACATGCTGCTGAGCGTTCCTCAGAGGGGCGACGGCTCGATCGACGAGAAAGAGCGTAAGATACTCGAGGAGATAGCCGCGTGGATGGTCGTCAACAGCGAAGGGATTTACGGCACCCGTCCGTGGAAGATATTCGGCGAGGGGCCCGTGGCCGAGGGGTCGACCCTGCGCGAGGAGCCCGTCGGCTCGGTGATGCTGGCCGGTCACGACACCCTGCTCGCTTTCGAGCGCACGGCGGAGGGACTGGTGGTGACACTGCCCGGGGAGGCGGTGCCTGCCGGTGGTGACACTCCGGACAATATCTCGTTGCAGCTCAAGATTTCATGACTCAAAAATCCAATCAAAATATGAAAAAAACACTTCTTTTTCCGCTGCTGGCTCTCGCGATCCTCGGGACGAAGCAAACGATGGCGCAGCGCGCCGAGATCAACATCGAGACCAACCGCGTTGCCGGTGAGATCGACCACAAGATTTACGGACAACTGTTCGAGCACATCTATTTTTCGCCGAGTAACGGGGTTTGGAACGAGATGATCTTCGAGCGGTCGTTCGAACCCGAGCATTTTCCGGGGATCACTCCGCGCGACGGCTACTTCGACGGCTGGTTTGCCGACGAAGCCTCTGTGCTTCACTCACCGACCCGCTACGAACAGCCAATTCGGCTGACCTCTGTGGAGGGTAACGACTACGAGATCACGATGGATGTCAACTGGAGGGCATTCAAGTTGGCCGGGCGGCGTTGGAGCGGCGGCGGGCTCGACATCCGTTTTGCGTTCAAGAACGGGGCGGGCGGCGAGCCGTGGTTCTTCCGCGTGTTCGATCCACAGTACGAACGCCCCGGGATGATCTCGGGTATGCCGGGCTCCAATGCTCAAGAGTTGCAGCGTGCGCAGGAGGCTCTTTCGAAGGCCAATCTCGCCATCACGCGCCGTGTGGACGCCGAGATGGAGATGAGAGGCCAGACCCGCACCGTGCGCTCGTGGCAACCGATCGACTATTATATTCCCCGCGATGGGCTCGACACGGGCGGCACATGGCATAAGCTGCGCATTGCGGTGAAGGGCGACAGGGCCCGTGTGTGGTGGGACGACCGTCAGGTACTGAACTCAGGCGGACTCGACGCCGAGGCTGTCAACGACATCGTGCTGTGGGTGAACTACACCGAGGCGCTATACCGCAACATCAAAGTCACCACGAATGGGGGCCGTGACACGGTTTTCGAAGGCATGCCCGAGGATGTGAAGATACCCGCCGTGGCTCCGCAGTGGAAGTCGTTCGGCGGCGGTACCTTCGAGATGGTTAAAGGCGACGCCGTAAACATGGACTACTCGCAGAAGATAACCGCCGCCGCGGGAGTACCCTCGGGCATAAGCCAGGGACCGCAGAGCATCAAGAGCGGCGAAGGATACATAGGTTCGATATATGCCAAGGGTGACGGCAGGGGTACGCTCTCCGTTGCACTGAAGGCGGGCGACCGCACCGTGGCGAGCCAGACTTTGGGCCGTCCCGGAGGCGAGTGGACGAAATATGAGTTCACGCTCGAAGGCGGCGCGTGGGCCGGTGACGCCGATTTGGCCATCGTGGTCGAAGGAGGCACGGTGCAGGTCGACCAGGTGACGATGAGCTCACGCACTGGCCTTGAGTTGGGTGGCTTCCGTCCTGACATCCTGAAGATGATAAAGGAGCTCGGCCCCACCTCGATGCGTTGGCCGGGCGGAGGTTACGTGGCGCAGTACAACTGGAAATGGGCCATCGGCCCGCAGGAAACGCGCCAGAGGTGGCCCCACTGGATGTGGCTCGACTACGACCAGAACGCTTTCGGCACCGACGAGTTCATTCGTTTTTGCCGCGAGATCAACACCGAGCCCGTGATGGTGGTGCGTGTGGGCTTCGACCGTCCGGAAGAGGAGTTGGAAGGGATTTATCAGGATGCACTCGACTGGGTGGCCTACTGCAACGAACCCGCCACAGGGCCGTGGGGCAGCAAACGTGCCGCCAACGGACATCCCGAGCCCTACAACATAAAGTACTGGGAGATCGACAACGAGATGTGGGAGATGGGTATCGAGAAGTACGAGGCCGCCGTGAGGAAGTTCTCGGAGGGCATGCGTCGCATCGACCCGACGATCAAGATCATCGTGTGCGGAGGTTTCCCCGAGGACGCCGAGTTCATACAGCGTTCGGCCAACTGGTTCGACTACATGAGCCTGCACCACTACGAGGGTGCCAACGGCTACGCGACAGGCCCCGAACGTCTCCGCCGCCAGTATGAGCGCTACGCCGATATGTTTGCGGCGAGCTCCAATCCCAACATCAAACTCTACATCTCGGAGTGGAACCTCAATTCGATCGACTGGCGGACGGGCCTCTTTGCGGGAGGTTTCCTCAACATGTGTGAGCAGACCCCGGTCGTGGAGTTGGGGGCCGCCGCGCTGTTCCTGCGCCGCACCGATGCCGACGGATGGAACAACGCCTTCATCAACTTCGACTACAAGGACGCCTTCGCCGCACCCAACTATCAGGTGACGAGGCTGTGGCACGACAATTTCTCGAAATACCGCCTCGACTACACCGGCCGTACGGGCGATATGAGCGTCGCAACGACCCTGTCGGAAGATGGCCGCCGGGTGATAGTCAAGATCGTGAACCCCACCGAGCGCGCCCGCACGCTTACGGTGCGTGGCGACTGGACGGGCATTGCGGGCGACGCACAGTATGACTACTACGCTCCCGGTTCGCTGACCGTGGAGAACAGCATGGAGAACAAGAACGCCGTGGCGCTGATGCACAAATCCATCGGCCCCGAGGGTAACGCCGTTGTACTCGCCGTCGAGCCGTATTCGGCAGGGGTACTCTCCATAGAGAAGGAGATAATCAACACCAACTCGCACGAGGGAATGACCGTGAGCAGTCCCGACGGCAGGACGGCACTGAAGGTGTTCATCGAGGGCGGGAAACTGCTCTACACCGTGAATCACCACGGCGCCGTGATGCTTGAGCCGTCGCCTTTGGGATTGGTGACCAACGAGGGTGACTTCACTTCCGGCCTATCGTTCGTGGGAAACACCACGGGCAGGGTCGACAAGAGCTACTCGCAGGCCAAGATCAAGAGCTCGCAGAACGAATACCACGCAAACACGTTGAGCTACACCTTTCGCAACGGAATGCAGAGGGAGATGACGGTGGTGTTCCAGGTTAGTGATAACGACATAGCCCTGCGCTACGAACTCCCCATGTGGGGCGAACGGCGCTCGGCCGTGGTGGAGAGCGAGATCACCGGTTTTCGCTTCCCGGCCCAGACCACCGCTTTCGTTTCATACATGATGGAAACTATGAGTGGATTCGCGCGCACATCGCCGAGCTACGAGTCGGGCTATCAGGCCGACGTGCCGATGGCACAGACCACCTCGCCGACGGGATATGTATTCCCGGGCCTGTTCAGGATAGGCGACAACGGCTGGGCGCTGCTCTCCGAAACGGGAGTGAGCAGCCTCTACTGCGCCTCACACCTGAGCGCTTTCAGCAACGGAGTGTATACCGTGGCGTACCCCGATCCCACCGAGAACAACGGATTCGGCAGCGTCGGCGCCCAGGTGGGACTGCCCGGCGTGACCCCCTGGCGCACGATCACAGTGGGCCGCGATCTGGCCCCCATAGTCGAGACAACCATACCTTACGACGTGGTGGAGCCGCTCTACGAACCGTCGAGGGATTACACATTCGGCCGCGGAACGTGGAGCTGGATAGTGTGGCAGGACGACAGCATGAACTGGGACGATCAGGTGACCTACATCGACCTCGCCGCAGAGCTGGGTTGGGAGTATATTCTGATCGACGCGCTGTGGGATGCCAACATAGGCTACGAAAGGATGGAGGAGCTGATCGAGTATGCCCATTCCAAGGGGGTCGACGTATTCCTGTGGTACAACTCCAACGGCATAGTCAACGACGCGCCGCAGGGCCCGCGCAGCAGGATGAACACCTCGATAGAGCGCAAAAAAGAGATGAAGTGGCTCCAGGAGATGGGCGTAAAGGGGCTGAAAGTCGACTTCTGGGGTGGCGATAAGCAGGAGACGATGCGCATGTACGAAGATGTGCTGTCGGATGCCAACGACTACGGCCTCATGATCATCGTGCACGGCAGTACGCTGCCCCGCGGATGGGAGCGCATGTATCCCAACTTTGTGGGGAGCGAGGCGGTGTTGGCCTCTGAGATGCTGATCTTCTCGCAGGATGTGCGCGAGAAAGAGGCTTTACACGCGTCGCTCCACCCCTTTATTCGCAACAGCGTGGGGGTGATGGAGTTCGGCGGAGTGCTGCTCAACAAGTACCTTAATCGCGGGAACAGCCGTGGACAGGAGCGTCTCACCACCGACGCTTTCCAATTGGCAACGGCGGTGCTGTTCCAGAATCCGGTGCAGATGTTTGCCCTCACGCCCGACAACCTTACGGGTTCGAGCGATTTTGTGATAGATTTCATGCGCGAGGTGCCCACCACGTGGGATGAAACGCGCTACATCGACGGTTATCCCGGACGGTATGCGGTCATTGCGCGCCGCAGTGGCGATAAATGGTATGTGGGCGGTGTGAATGCCGGCGAGGAGGCTCTTTCTCTTGAGCTCGATTTGCCGATGTTTGCCGGCACGAGGGCGGTGATGATCTCCGATGACGGATTGCGTCAGGCTGTGCGCAGCGAGGTGGAAGGCGGCAGAGCCACGAAGGTGAAAGTCACCCTTCAGCCGCGCGGCGGATTTGTGATGTCGAACTGATGCCTCGATGAGGGGTTTGATGTGTAGGGGGCTCGATAGAGCCTCCTCACTTTTTTGGGGATCGAGGTTGGTGGGAAAATTCCCTAACGGGAATCACAATGCAGCATTGGGCTGAAGCCGACGGCAATGTTAATAAAGAAGGGGATCGGAAGCGACAGCTTCGATCCCCTTCACCGTTCATCCGGCAGACTACTAACCTTAAACCAACTAACTTACTTTTTGCCGAAGAACGGATTCGATTTGGTGAGTGGTACTGTTTGGTGTGTGTTATATTTACCCTTTGTTGCATCTCATTACCGCTCCAGCAGATTGAGGGTGTAGTCGAAATAGTCGATGTCGACCCATCCGCCGCTGCTCTGAGTGGCGTAGTTGAATATCGCGAATTTGCTGCCCATGAACATGCGCCGGTAGTCGAAACGCATTTTGAACTGCTGACCGATCGACGTCCATGTCTCGCCGTCGAGGCTGTAATGGAACGTGGCGAGGTCTTGCCTGAGACGGAAATCGCCGTCGATCCTCAGCCAGATCTTGTTCGAGGAGAGCTCAACCCGTCCCTGCTCTTCGATCTGCACGCCGGTGACGGCCTTGCTGCGGTTGTCGAGCGCGACGTGTTCGGCGGTCATCGTGAGCACGTATTTGCCATTGTTGCGCCTGACCGACAGCACTCCCGAGTCGCCATTAAAGGCGCTGATGCCCGTCACGTCACCATCGCGCATGTTACCGAGGTCGAGTGCCACGACTCCCGAGCACCGCGGGCCCTCCATGCGTTGGGTGAGGGTATTGCGGGCGGTGAAGATGTTCTCGGAGAGGCGGTTTGTCTTGAGCCTCAGGTAGCCGGGCCGTTCGGTGAGCGACCACGCTTCGTCGATCGGGTTGTGGTTCCACTGCCACACTATGCTCATTTCGGGCGAGCCGAAATCGTCGCTCTCGACTATGCGTCGGCCGGTGTCGTGGGTTGCGAATGGCACCTGGCCCGTGAGGGGCACCCTGCCGTTTTCGTCCGACAGCATGGGCCAACCGTCTACCCACCTCACGGGGATCATGAGCGGCACGCGCCCTACGGCTCCGCGATCCTGAAAGATGATGCCATACCAGTTGCCCGCCTCGTCGTCGACTATACCACCCTGGGCGGCATAGGGGAATCCGGCGAAGTTGTCTTCGAGGATGATCTTCTTCTCCCACGGGCCGGTGATGTTTTCGGCGCGGTAGCAGAGTTGGCGGCGCGGAACTCCGCGTGGGGACGAGATCATGATCAAGTAGTAGTAGCCGTTGTGTTTCACCACGCGGCTGCCCTCCAAAAGGCCCGTCTCCTCGGCGTCGCGTTCGAACAGCTTCTGCGCAATGCCGCCCTCTTTCACGCCGCTCAGGTCGGGTTCGAGTTCGCACACCTCACCGTTGCCGAAGAAGATATAGACCCGGCCGTCGTCGTCGAACAGCAGGTCGCCGTCGTGGAAGTGTCTCATGCGAGAGTGGAGCTCCCAGCCGAGGGCCGGATCGGTGGTCTTGTAGATGAACGAGCGCCACGGTTCGTCGTTGGGCGAGAAGTAGACCCAGAACATGCCGTCGTGGTATTGGATCGAGGTGGCCCATTGGCCGCGTCCGTAAACGGTGCCCTCCTCCATGTCGTACTTCGGGGTTTCGTGCAGTTTGTCGAATACGTAGCTCACCGGCTTCCAGTGCACGAGGTCTTTCGACGACATCACAGGTGCGCCCGGCATGAGGTGCATCGTGGTCGACATCAGGTAATAGGTGTCGCCCTTGCGTGTCACGTCGGGGTCGGGTACGTCGGCCCACAGCATGGGGTTAGTGAAGGTGGTCGTGGCGGCATTCTGCGACGATCCCTGTCCGGCTGCCGTTGCTGCTGCCACTATCGACAGCAGCCCGGCCGACACGGCTGTTAAAAGTGTTTTTCTCATCTTAGGTGCTCTTCTATTCTGCTCGTTTGAACGTGTAGCTTTTGCCCGCTTCGGTGGCTATGTCGTACTCATGGTAAGAGGGCAGCGAGAGTCCCTTGAGCGACGATGCCGGAGATATAAGCGGTGCGGCTGGGGCGATCGGGTTCAACAAATCGTTGGGGTTTGCTCCTTGAGCCGGGGTCAGCCCTTCGCCCGAGAGCGGGACCGCCGAACGCAGGCGTAGGTTGCCGCCGAGACGCGATGTGACAGTTGCGTCGGAGAGTTGTCCGTTTGCCCAGTTCATGGCGACCTCGAAGCCGCCGCGGGCCACGAGTCCCGAGACCTTTCCGGTGCTCCACACATCGGGGAGCGCAGGCAGCAGGTGCACCGCTCCGTCGTGGCTCTGCAAGAGCATTTCGGACACCCCGGCGGTCAAACCGAAGTTGCCGTCGATCTGGAACGGCGGATGGGCCGTGAAAAGGTTGGGGTAGGTACGTCCGTTGTCGCGGCGCTCGCCTCTGTTGAGCGTCAGCATGTTGTTGACTATGATATAGGCGTGGTTGCCGTCGAGCAGGCGCGCCCACAGGTTCACCTTCCATCCGATCGACCATCCCGTTGCGCCGTCACCGCGGTAGGTGAGCGAGTTGCGGGCCGCTTCGAACAGTTCGGGTGCGGTGTGGGGTGTGATCTGGTTGCCTGGATAGAGACCATAGAGGTGCGACACGTGGCGGTGTTCGTTCGTCGGGTCGTCGACATCCTCCAGCCACTCCTGCAACTGGGTGTACCTCCCGATCTGCATGGCCGGCAGTTTGGCGGCCGTGGCCAGCAGACGCTGGCGATAGGCAGCGTCTTCGCCCAGTATCTCCGAGGCGCGGGCCGTGCGGGTGAGCATATCCCATGCCAACTGGTTGTCCATAGTCACACCTGCCGTCAGCGGCCCCTGTTCGGGCGACACCGAGGGCGAGAGCACGAGCCATCCGTTGCGCGGGTCTTCCACGAGTGCGGTGAGGATAAAGTCGGCCGCACCCTTCATCACGGGGTAGTATTCGGCGAGGAACGCCCTGTCGCCTGTGAAAAGGTAGTGCTCCCACAGGTGCTGCGACAGCCATGTGCCGCCCGTGGGCCACATGCCCGCGGCCGCGAAGTCGATGGGGCCCGTCACCCTCCACACGTCGGTGTTGTGGTGGGCCATCCATCCTTCGGCGCCGTAGAGCGTGCGTGCCGTGCCGCGGCCGCTCTCGCTCAGATCGCGGATCATGGCGAACAGCGGTTGGTGGTTTTCCGACAGGTTGGTCACCTCGGCGGGCCAGTAGTTCATCTCGGCGTTGATGTTGATCGTGTATTTGCTGTCCCAGGGTGGTACCATAGCGTTTGTCCAGATACCCTGAAGGTTGGCGGGTTGGCCGCCGGGCTGCGACGAGCAGATCAGCAGGTAGCGCCCGAACTGGTAGAGGAGCGTCACCAGTGCCGGGTCCTGGTTCGTGGCGTAGGAGGCTATGCGGCGCGTGGTGGGCAGCGAGGCAGTGGTGGGATCGCTGCCCAGATTGAGTTTAACACGGTCGAACTGCTCGGCGTAGATTGCCGAGTGGGCCTCGCGGGCCTGCGTGTAATCCTTTGGCATGGCCACTGTGAGGCGTTCCGAGGAGCGTGCCGCAGGGTCGCCGTCGAGAGTGAGGTAGTTCGTGAAGTTGGTGCCGATCGACACGTAGATCACAGCCTCGGAGGCTCCTTCCACGACTATCTTTTCGTCCATCAGGGTCACGGTGCCGCCGGTGTTCTTCACAGCCGTGCGGGTCTGGTACTTCACCTTGCCCTCGATCCCTTCGTGGGCCGTTCCCTCGCCCGACAGCACCAGCACGTTGCCTTGGGCGGCCACGGTGTGGGGGGCGGGGGAGACATATGCGGCCTCGAACGAGAGGGCTCCCGGCTTGTTGGCCGACAGGCGCATCATTACCACGTCATCGGCGAACGACGAGAAGACCTCGCGCGTGTAGGTCACTTCACCCACCGAGTAGACCGTGGTGGCGACGGCACGCTCTATGTCGAGAGTGCGGCGATAGTCGTGCCACGCGGCGTGATCGGGAAAGTTGAGCATGAGACTGCCGGCGGTCTGGTAGGGCATGCCGTGAGACTGGGTGAAGAATGTCTCGTTGGTGAGCCGGTCGGCCTCGCGGTTCTTACCCTCGAATATCAGACGCCGTATTTCGGGCAGCGCCTTCAGCGCTTCGGGCCTGTCGATGCGGTAGGGACTGCCGCCCCAGATCGTCTCTTCGTTCAACTGCAACTCCTCGCGTTCGGGCGTCCCGTAGACCATCGCTCCGAGGCGTCCGTTACCCAACGGCAGAGCCTCTTCCCACCTCATGGCGGGCTGGTCGTACGACAGCACGAGCCCTCCCTGCTCAGAAGTGGCGGTGGTGCAGCCGGCCAGACCGAGCGTAAACAGAAAACCAAACAGATAATTCTTCATTGTCGATGTTTTTTCCTATTATCTGAACAACAGCGGTGCGAATTCTCTGAGCGAACGTCTCCAGGTGAGCCATTCGTGGGCAGTGCCGGGCGATTCGTAGTAGACGACGTTGTTGAGTCCCTTTCTTTTCAGAGCGTTTGCAAAGTCGCGCACACGTTCGGGTCTCTCTTCCGAGCCGATGCTCACGAACAGCAGGTAGAGGTCTGCGTTGAGTCTCTCCGTGTCTTTGTAAATCCCGTCATAAACGGTGTCGATCTGATCCACAGCGCTGGCGCCGCCGCTGAATCCGCCCATCCAGGCAAATTTGTCGAGGTTGGGCATCACGGTCTGGAAGGTGTGGCCGCCACCCATCGATAGTCCCGCCATAGCCCTGTTGTCGCGATCGGCGCGGGTGCGGTAGGTGCGGTCGATGAATGGAATGATCTCCTGAACCAGAATTTCGGGGAATATGCTACGGGCCCTCGTTCCGGGAGCGGGCTGCACGGCGCCGGGACGGGCGTCGGTTCCGTAGCCCAGATCCATCACCACGATCATGGGCACCGCCTTGTTTTCGGCTATCAGGTTGTCCATGATGTAGTTGGTACGGCCCTGACGAACCCAGCCGGTTTCATCCTCGCCGCTGCCGTGTTGCAGATAGAGCACGGGATAGCGTTTCGACGGGTTGGCGTCGTATTCGGCGGGGGTGTAGACGAAGCATCTGCGCCACGTTTGAGTGATGTCAGACCAGTAGGGCTGTTCGCGCACCACGCCGTGGGGCACATCCTGCGGTTTGTCGTAGGCCAGACCCTCGGGGATTTCGATGCCGCTCGCCCACGTGCCCATTCCATAGTAGGTTATCCCGCCGGGGTCGGCAGTGCTCACGCCGTCGATCACCATCCGATAGTAGTGGAAACCCACCGCCTCGGGTTCGGGCGACACGTAAGTCCACCATCCGTCGGCGCCTTTGGTCATCTCGCCGCGGAAACTCACCTCCACCTTTTTGGCGTCGGGAGCGTAAAAACGCCAGTAGGTGCGTCCGTCGGCACCGATCCTCGGGTATTGTACTCCGGAGAGGTTGTGTTCGTTGGCCACGGTTCCCGCGGGGGGAGTGTGAGGTGCCTGTTGTTGCGCCGTGGCGCCGAAAGGCATCAGAATTGCTGAAAGCAGCAGGGCCGAGAGGAAATTCGTTCTTTTCATATTTGTACGTATTTTTTAATGGTCTGTTTTTGGTTTGATTTGATTATTGTCTCGGTTGGCGGGGCTGGTTCATGAAATCGAGGCCCACTTTCTCCACTATAACCTCTTCGGTTTGGTGGGGATTTTGGATCAGGGCTGCTTCGGCCGCCGTTTTGGGTGGCACGGTGATGCCCTCTTTGGTCTGTTCGACCCATGCCATGCGTCCGTCGGGCAGGTAGTAGAGGTAGTCGACACACACGCTGCGACGTCCGATGCGGCCTGCGATGCCGTCCAGAGTGAGCGTGGCGTTGTGGTAGAACAGATAGGACTGTCCCTTGAACTCGGCGATGCCCGGATGGATCGTGAAGCTGTTTTCGGCCATGCCCGTCAGCCTTCCGCGATATGTCCACGGGCCCTCCATGCTCGGGGCGGTGGCGTAGCTGATAGTCTCGCCGCCTTCACCCCGCGAGGCGAACGACAGGTAGTAGAGGTCGTCGTGGCGGTCGAGCCACGGGCCTTCGATGAATCCCGGCATGCGCAGTATCTCTATGGGGCCGTCGAGCTCTATCATGTTGCGTTTGAGTTTCACGATGAAACATGTGCCGTTGCCCCAGCACATCCACGGCGTGCCCTCGGCGTCGATGAGCACCGTCGGGTCGATGTCGTTCCACCAGCCGCGCGGCCCGTTGGGGGTCATGTCGTCCGACACAAGGGGTTTGCCCAGCGCGTCGACGAAGGGGCCGGTGGGGGAGTCGCTCACGGCCACGCCCACGAGGCGGCTGTTGTAGGGTTCCGAGGCCATGGCGGTGACATAGTAGTAGAACTTGCCGCCCGCCTCGACTACCTGCGACGCCCACGCCTCGCCTATGCCCCAACTGAAGTCGGTTGGTTTGAGCACCGAGCCGTGGTCTGTCCACGTTTTCATGTCGCGGGTCGAGTAGCAGAGCCATTCGGTGATGTTGAACTCCTGGCCACCCCCGGCCTCGTCCTGGCCTTCGTACCACTCGTCGTGGCCGACGTAGAGATACAGAGTGCCGTCGTGCACCATCGGCGCCGGGTCGGCAGTCCATTTGTCGGTGATCATCGGGTTGCCGGTCAATTCGAAGGTTTTCGCCTTTTCGCCGGTCGATGCACAGCCCGCTGACATCATCAGTGTCATCAGCAGGGCCACGGTTATGGTTGTTTTCATAAGCTGTTGTAATTTATTGGTTAGACTCTCTTATCAATATATACAGTTCAGGGGCGGATTACCGCTACGAATCCGCCGCGCGGAAGGCACGGCACTCTGATCTCGGCCGCGGGATCGGTGATGACCGCCGGTTCGCCGATCGAGAATGTCCGGTCGTTCTCTCCGTCGCCTATCACGGTGATCTTGCCTCCGGCCGGCGCGAAGTCGGGCTTGAACGCCAGTGTGGAGGCGTGGTCGGTGCCGTTCACTCCGGCAACGTACCACACGTCGCCCTTGCGGCGCGCCAGCACCACGTCGCGGCCGGGGTATCCGCCCAGCAGCCGGGTGTCGTCCCACGCGGTGGGCAGGCTACCCAACAGTTCCCTCACCGGGCCCGGCAATTCGCGGTAGACCGACGGACGGTCGGGCATGTGCTGCAAGGCCGATTCGAAGAGCACCGGCAGCGCCAGTTCGTGGCCGTGCGAGGTGATGTGGGGGTTCTGCGAGTCTGAAAACGTGCCGGGCGTGTAGTCCATCGAGCCTATCACGTTGCGGGTGAAGGGCAGGGTGGCGTTGTGGCTTGCGGCGGGCTCGGTTAGTCGCCGGTTGTTGTTGTACCATTCGGCGCCGTAGACCGACTCCATTGTCATCAGATGCGGATATGTGCGCTGCCAACCGCGCGGGATGGTCGCACCGTGGAAGTTTATCATCAGCCGATGCGGCACCGCGTCCTCCAACAGGTCGAGGTAGTAGTCGATCATGCGCGCACCGTCGACGGCGAAGAAGTCGATCTTGATCCCAGCGACTCCCGCCTCCCTGAGCCACGCGTACTCTTTCAGCCGGTTCTCGCGGCTGTTGAGCCGGTCGAGCGGGCCGGGAGCGCCGGGGCCGATCCAGCTCGTGCCAGAGTTGTACCAAAGCAGAGGTTTGATGCCTCTGTCGCGGGCGTAGGCGAGGGCGTCGGTTATGTTGCCGCCGTTCTCCATCACGTCCCACTCCCAGTCTATGAGGTCGTACTTCCAGCCCATCTCGGCGGCGAGGTCTATGTACTCTTTCACGATTTGGAAATCTCGCGAGCCGTGGTTGTGCGCCCAGTATATCCATGCCGCGGGGCCGGGCTGTATCCAGTCGGTGTCGGCCACTTTGGAGGGTTCGGCCAGATCGGTCACGAGCGTAGACTCAACCACGTCGGCCGCCGAGCCCATGATCATCACCCGCCACGGCGACTGCCACATTCCGGCGACTGCCAACCTCTCGTCGGCAAGTGCGACACGGTAGCGCGATGCCTCTTCGGAGTTGTCGAGCCTCGAGGCGCTCTGTCCGCGTCCCATGCCCGATTCGGTGATGAGTGCGAACGTCCCTTCGGCAGCCTCCACCAGTGCGGGGTAGCCCCACAGGTGGGGGAATCGTCCACGTTCGGCTCCGCTGCCGTCGGTCGCTTCGGGGTAGAATCCCTCGTAGTCGATGGCGTAGCGCATCATCCAGCGTTTGGTGCCGTCGGCGATGGGGTAGAGCGTCTCCTCGCGGGTGATAGAGTCGCCGGTGCCCGCGTCGAACCGGTAGCGGAAGGCCACCCCGTCGTCGTAGGCCCTGAAAACCACCTCGAGCGTCTGGCCCTCGCGGTTCTCAAAACGATATGTCCGTTCGTCGGCGCGGTTGGTGCACAGGCTGCGCTTGCCGGTGATCATGGTGTACTCCTCGTCGATGCGCACGGGTTTGGAGATCGACACGAGGCGCAGTTCATCCGCCAGATCGTGCAGTTCGGTGCGCAGCCCCAGCCGGGCGTCGGAGAAGAGTTTTGCGGCAGTCTCGCCCGTGCCGTACTCCACCGTGAAGAGGGCCGGGCCGTAGCCCTCGTTCGTCTCGGGGGCGATGTCGACCGACACGCGGATATTTCCGTTCGGCGAGACGGTTTCGGTCGCCCCGTCTCCGCACGACGGCGAGACCAGGGTCAGGGCTGCGTAAGCCAACAGCAGGAGGATCGGGCGTTTCATAGCTTTATGACTATTTTTCGGAGAACATCCAGTAATCGAAATACATGAGGTGGCTGGCGGGGCGTCCGTTCACCACGAAGTAGAGATCGTGAACGCCGGTCGGTTTCTGTTCCAGTTCGATCGTCCGCACCGACCATCTGTCACTGCCGCCCGTGCGCGGAACGCGGATCGAACCCAGCATGGGGCCGTCGGGCGAGTCGAGCCTCACTTCGAGCCTCACTGGGTCGTTGTGGGTGGTGGCGAGGCGGGCGGTGAACTTCGCGGCGCCGTTGCGGAAATCGACGTCGCGCACCTTGATGTGGCTGCCGTCTTTGTTAGCCGTCACGAACACACCCACTTTGTCGTTATACTCCGACTTGAACCCTTCGGAGAAGGCGATGGTCTCGGCTTCGACTTTGCGGAAGGGGTTGAGCGTGGCGATGCCACGGGTGATGCCAGCCGGATTCATGTCCATCTGCACCACCGAGCCGTCGGGCCGGAAAGCCATCTCCTGCACACACACCGAGCGGGTGAATCCGCCGCCGCCGGGCAGCGAGCCGTCGTGGTAGAAGAAATAAGTCTTGCCGCGGAAGTCGACCACTCCGGGGTGGTTGGTGAAGGCGCTCTGTGGCGGCATCACCACGCCGCCGTACTTCCACGGGCCGGTGGCGCTCGGTGCCGTCGAGTAGCCGATGTGTTCGGGCAGCGGGCCGCCGGGCCAGAACAGATAGTAGGTTTGGGCGCGTTTGTAGAGCCATGGGCCCTCTTCGTAAAGAGTGGGACGGTTCTGTCTCTCGGCCCTGTCCGCATCGCTCTGGGCGAACGACTCCGCGACCATCGGCACGCGAATGATTTCTCCCTCGTAGGAGATCATATCCTCGTTGAGCTTAACGTAATAGAGGTTGGGGTTGCCCCAGTAGAGATATGCCTGGCCGTCGTCGTCGATAAAGACGCTCGGGTCGATGTCGCCGTGGCCGCTCCTCACGAGCGGTTTGCCCAGCGGATCGTAGAACGGGCCGTAGGGACTGTCGGCCACCGCTACCCCGATCGAACCGCCTTCGGTGCGCGAGGTGAGGGGCACGTAGAGGTAGAACTTGCCGCCGCGTTCGATGCACTGCGGAGCCCAGGCGTCGCTGCGGCCCCAATCGAAGTCGGTGTAGTCGAGCACGGCGCCGTGGTCAGTCCAGTTCACCATGTCGTCGGTCGAGTAGACCCTCCACTCGTCCATCGTGAACCATGTCGACCCGTCCTCGTCGTGGGTGGTGTATACATACAACCGGTCGTTCCATACCATCGGTGCGGGGTCGGCCGTGTAGAGGGTTTGGATTATCGGGTTTTGGGCCTGTGCCTGTGGCGGTACCACGCCCGAGAGCGCCGCCGCGGTGAACGCCGCCATTAAAAGTTGCTTTTTCATATCGTTGCCATACATTAAATTACGGGTTGAATTTCCAGTAGTCGAGGTTGAACAGTTCGCCGCGGCCGCCTCCGGTGAAGACCAGATAGAGGTCGTGTACGCCATTCACACGTTCGACCCTCGTGGAGAAGGTCTCCCAAAAGTTGAGCGCAATCGTGTTGCTGATGTCGCAAATCCCAATGCGCCGTCCGTCGGGCGAGTCGAGTCGCAGTTCTATCTCGCCGCCGGTGATCGTGGCGGCGCTGATCTCGAACGACGATGCACCCCGGCCGAAATCGACTCCCTGTATCTTTATATAGTCGCCACGGTGGGCCTGGGTGACGTACATTCCCACCTGTTCGCTGCGGGCGGTTTTAAGCCCCTGGGCCCACGAGATGGTCTCGGCCTCGATGCGGCGGTAGGGGTTCACGAGTTCGAGTTGCTCGGGCTGCGTGCCCTCGTCCCACCACGGTAGTTCCTGAATCGTGCCGTCGGGGTTGTAGGTCATCTCGGTCACGCACACCGACCTACGTTCGTGGTGCTCGTCGGTGATGGCGAAGTTGAGCCTGAAGTTGAAACCGAACACGTAGCTACGTCCCTTGAAGTCGATCACTCCCGGATGGTTACCGGTGGCGCGCTTGTCGGGGGGCATGATGTAGCCCCGGTACTCCCACGGCCCCGTGGGCGACGGGCCCGTCGAGTAGCCTATCCCCTCGGGGCAGCAGGTGCTGGCGTAGGACATGTAGTAGAGTCCGTCGCGTTTCCATGCCCAAGGGCCCTCCTGAAAGCGGTAGGGGCTGGGTTCTCCTTCGATCTTGCGGATCTGCGGGTCTTTGACTATCTCGCCCTCGTAGGAGATCATGTCTTCGTTGAGCTTCACGTAGTAAAGGCTCGGGTTGCCCCAGTACAACCATGCCTGTCCGTCGTCGTCGATGAACGCCATCGGGTCGATGTCTTCCCAGTGCTCCTGCTGCCACACCAAGGGCTTGCCGATCGGATCCGTGAACGGGCCGTAGGGTGAGTCGGCCACGAGCACGCCTATGCCGTTGCCGTGGACGGGGCAGTAGAGGTAGAACTTGCCGTTGCGTTCGATCGCTCCGAGCGCCCAGGCGCCGTTGGTGCGCTCCGTCCACTTGAAGTCTGCAAGCGAGGCCACCGGGCCGTGATCCGTCCAATTGACCATGTCGGTCGAGGAGTAAAGCAGCCAGTTTTGCATCTTGAACCGACCCTGTCCCGCCGGGGCGTCGTCCTCGTCGTGTCCTGTGTAGAGAAACACGGTGTCGCCCACAACCAGCGGCGACGGGTCGGCCGTGAAACTTGTTTGGATGATGGGCGGCTGTGCCTGCACCTCTACTGCCGCACACGTCAGTGCGAGGAGCGACATCACGATCGGTTTTGTAATTAGGTTCGGTCTCATTTTGGTCGGATATTTTTATGTTGTTCGTTCGAGCAGCCGTGCCGAGAGCGCCTCGAGGGCATCGACTTCGCCGCGCAGGTGTATCGTGGTGCGGGTGTGGAGCATGGTCTTTCCGGGGGCGAGTTCCGCCGCCGGAGACGAACTCTCCAACTCGAAGAAGGGTCCCATGACCGAACCGTCCTCCAGCGGGCCGTCGTTGTAGGCGTTTATCACGTCGCCCATGAAAGGATCGTCCTGATGTTCCCACATCGAGTTGACGTAGGTGGTGCGTGCGGGGTCGAAGTCGAACTTCACGAGTGTCAACACGCGGTTCTCCCTGTCGAGCGCGCCGCACAGGGGGATCGTCATTTCGGGCGGGATGCCTATCTTGCCTCTCATCCGTCCGTCGCCACGGTAGTAGAGCGCACTGTCGGTCACTTTCAGCCGGTCGGCGGGAATTTTCCCAAAGTAGGCGTCGTTGACCACGGCGCCCGGCGCCTGCCGCAGCGGGATTATCATGGTGGTGAGCGCCGATGGGGCAAACTGGCCTATAGTCCAGATCGAGGGCATGCCCGTTTGACGGTTCCACGCGAAAGTTCCCCGGTTAGTGAGCCGGTTTACGGTGCGGAAAGCCACTCCGCGCACACCTTCTGGCAGCGGGCCCTCCGTCACACGTTCTATATCTTCACCGGTCAGCAGTTCCACGTCCCTCTCCATTCTCATGTCGAGCACTACCCCGGAGGTGTTCTTCAGCGCGGCGTCTTTGCGGAACGTGACGCGCCCCTCATCCTGTCCGACCGTCTCCCACTCATCGGTGTCGATCGCCGCGGGGGTCTGCCACTGTGCGAACGAGAAGTCGGTACCCTCGGGGAAGAAGAGCGAGAATTGTCCTCCTTCGGGGCCGAGCCAGAAACGATCCTCGCCGCCGTAGTTGTTGACGTGTTCCAACACCCGGCCCGAGGAGATCAGCGGGTAGTTGAGCCACGCGAAACTGTACCCCCCGTCGCCGTCGGCCGACGAGGTCAGCACCCTGCCCTGGAGGGTGGGGGTGGCCAACAGGCGGTTCTCACCTGCTTCCAACTCCACCACATCCACATAGCGCTCCAGAAAACGTTTCGCTTCTCCGTAAGTTATTGCTTCCATCACTTCACCTCCTCATCGAATACGACAGCAACTTTACCGCATTTCCCTTCGGCCATGAGTGCGAAAGCCTCGGCGGCCTTTTCGAGCGGGAAACGGTGGGTCACCAGGTCTTCGGGGTGTATGCCCCAGCGCACGATCCTCTCCACGAGTTCCTCCATGCGCCAGATATTTGTCACCCACGAGCCGTAGACCGTTTTTTGGTCGTGTATCAGGTCGGGGCTGGGGTTGAGTTCCATCGTTCCTCCCTCGCCGATGAGTACTATGCGGCCCCATTTGCGGGTAGCGCGCACGGCGAGTTGCCGTCCGAGCGTGTGTCCGCTGCAATCGACGGCCTTTTCGACCCCGTTGCCTCCGGTCAGTTTCCTGACTGCGTCGAGCGCCCCCGCGTCGGAGATCATCGCATGATCCACCAATCCTTTTTCGCGAGCGATCTCCAGACGCTCGGGGACGGTATCGACACCTATTACCTGCTCGGCACCCATGGCCCGCGCCAGCATGCAGGCTGCCAGACCCACCGGGCCCAGTCCCACCACCAGCACGGCGTCGTTGCCGCTGATGCCTATCTTCTCAAGCCCTTCGTAGACCGTGCCGAATCCGCACGCTATCTGCGCCCCGTCGGTGTAGGTGAGCGAGTCGGGCAGCAGCACGAGGTCTTTCTCCTCGGCGAGCAGGTATTCGGCCATTCCGCCGTCCCTCTGCCAACCGTAGGCCCTGCGCCAGGGGCTCGTACACGATATCATGTATCCGCGGCGGCAGTCGTTGCACACCCCGCAGCCCGAGATGTGGTAGACCACCACCCGGTCGCCCTCCTTGAATCTTCTCAGACCCGGCCCCGCCTTGACTATCTGTCCGCTGGGCTCGTGGCCGCAAATTTTATCCTGATACCCCTCGGGGCCTTTGCCCACGTGTTCGTGGTAGATTGCGCGGATGTCGCTGCCGCATATAGTCGACGACTTCATGCGGATCAGCACCTCGCCGTGTCCCGGTTCGGGTACGTCCACATCTTTGAATACCACCGTACTGTTGCCCGGCAGATATGCCGCGTTCATTTTGTTTGCCATGATGTTATTTTACTGTTTAATAATTCCGTCTTCGTCCCACAGATCTTCCCACGTGGCGCCGGGCCACGTGAATACTTGTCCCTTCACCAGCCGACAGTTCCTGTCGATGTCGCCAATAGCCTCCATCTCCTGCTGAGTGAGCGGGCCGCCGTCGATGATCGCCGACAGGTTGGAGAGCATCTTTTCGGGTTTCACCGAGAAGGGGATCACCACTTCGCCCCGCTGTACGCCCCACTTTAGGCACACCGCAGCCGGGTGGACGCCCCTGCGCCGCGCGATCTCCACGATCACAGGGTCTTCCATAGGACTGGTGTCCTCCGGAGTGCGGTCGCGCTCGGGCCGGCCCGGCGAGCCGAGCGGGCTGAAACCTATGGGTTGTATACCCTCGGCCACGAGGTAGTCGAACAGTGCCGGCTGCTGGAAGTGGGGGTGCAACTCCATTTCGTTCGTTGCAGGGCGCACGCGGCAGTCCCGCAGCAGCAACTCCATCTTCGGGCGCGTCATGTTGGAGGTGCCGATGCTCTTCACGAGCCCCTCGTCGACCAGTCGCTCCATCGCCTGCCATGTCTTCATGTAGTTTTCATGAATATAGGGCACGGCGTGGGGGTCGCGCGAGTCGACCGTCACCCCTTTGGCGTGGTGGTTGGGGAACGGCCAGTGCACCAGATAGAGGTCGAGGTAATCGAGTCCCATATCTCGAAGAGTCTGGCGGCACGATCCCTCCACGTCGTCGTGGCGGTCGTTCCACACCTTAGAGGTGATCCACAAATCTTCGCGGGCCACGGCTCCTTCGGCGATCATCTCGCCGATCGTGCGCCCTATCTCCCGTTCGTTGCCATAGACCGACGCGCAGTCGATGTGGCGGTATCCCATTTCGATCGCCGTGCGGACAGCTCGGGCGATGGTATCGTTGTCGTAGTTGTCGGAGCCGAACGTCCCCAGCCCTATCGCGGGTATCACGTTACCGTTGTTCAGCTCCCTTGCCGGCACTCCTTCCGCGTCGACAGCAGGTTTGTTTTGGTTCATGGTTTTAACAGTCGAGTCTCTTTTCGTGAATTTTATATGTACGTAATCCGTAGATCAGGATCATTGCGAAACAGATGAGCGGCAGAACGAACGAGGCGTTGACCGCCGGCATTCCCGCCACGGTGCCCATGTCGATGATGCGTGCCTGCAGCGGCGGCAGCACCGATCCCCCGAGGATGGCCATTATCAGCCCCGCGCTGCCGAACTTCGCGTCGTCGCCCAAGCCGTCGAGCGCGATCCCGTAGATGGTGGAGAACATGCCGCACATGCAGGCCGAAACTCCCACGAGGCAGTAGAGTCCCCATATATTCTGCAAGCCGATCACTCCCACCACCAGCACTGCCGCACCGGCTGCAAGTGTGGCAAGCAGTTTGCCCGGTGAGAAATATTTCAAAAGGTAGGTGCAGATGAACCGACTCACGCAGTGGAGCGCCATCGCCGCTATGTTGTACCTCTGCGAAAGCACTTCGGCGTCCTGTTCGAGCATGCCCTGTTCGACGAATATACGTGTGCCGTACTGGATGATGAATGTCCAGCACATGATCTGCGCCCCCACGTAGAAGAACTGCGCCAACACCCCTTCGCGGTAGCGCGGCAGGCGCAGTATGCGTTTGAGCACCGTGCCGAGGTTCATCGAGTGGTCGGTGTCGGCGTTGTGGGGCATGCGCGACAGGCGTATTATCACAAAGAGTATAATCACGAATATCCCCACTCCCACGTAGGGCCCGATAACCACGCCGAGGTCGGCATCTTTCATAGCCTCGAACGCTTCGGGCGGGAGCATGGCGCGCTCATCGGTGCTGGCGGGATTGAGCTTGTCCTGTATAAACTTCATTGCGCAGTACATGCCGAGCAGCGACCCCATGGGGTTGAAAGCCTGCGCGAAGTTCAATCGCCGTGTGGCGGTGCGCGGATCGCCCATGCTCAGTATATAGGGGTTGGCGCTCGTTTCGAGGAACGACAGTCCGCAGGTGAGTATGAAATAGGCCGCCAGAAAGGGGTAGTACGTACCGTTGATGGCGCAGGGGATGAAGAGCAGCGCTCCGACGGCGTAGAGACCGAGGCCCACCAGTATTCCCGCCTTGTAGGTGAACCTGCGGATGAAGAGCGCCGCCGGGAAAGCCATCGCGAAGTAGCCTCCGTAGAAGGCGAGTTGAACCAGCGCTCCGTCGGTGACGCTCATTCGGAATATTTTCGAAAAAGCCTTCACCATAGGGTTGGTCACATCGTTGGCAAAACCCCACGCGAAGAAGAGCGTCGTCACGAGTACGAACGGCACAATCATCTCTCTGGAGAGCAGTTTAGGCGCTGTTTTCATAGCAGTAGTATCACTGTCACAAATGTAGAACAAGGGGCCAATATTTTTTGTGAATTTTCCTGCAAAAAACAGGACTATTTCGACATGCCTCTTTTTCTACCCCCGAAAAAGGGGAGGCCTCCCGCACCCGGATTTCCCTCTTTCGTGGGATTTTTTCGCCTCTGCGGCCACTCTACCTTTGCGAAATGGGAAACATATACTTTATAACCATGTCGAAGAAGATATTTCTGCTCGCCGCGCTCTGTCTCGCAAGCCCCGTGTGCCGCGGCCAATTCACTTTCGAGGGGTCGTACAC
This sequence comes from Alistipes sp. UBA928, assembly GCA_002293665.1. Lineage (GTDB taxonomy): Bacteria > Bacteroidota > Bacteroidia > Bacteroidales > Rikenellaceae > UBA940. Next base: position 58,779 of record DBDQ01000081.1, read on the forward strand.
GGGCGACACCTATTATAACATCCGCGGCGGTGTGGCCCGCGGCGGAGGATTCATGGGGATGGCAAACCTTGCCGCCGGTTTCGACACCGGCGAGGCGGGATTGTGGCGCGGCGGCACCTTTTTTGTCCACGGTGCGGGCATCCATGGACGCTCGCTCAGCGGCGACTATCTGGGCGACCTTCAGGTGGCGTCCAATATCGACGCAGGGGAACACACCTACCTCCACGAACTGTGGTTTCGCCAAAGTCTCGGCCCCGTCATGCTCACGGCGGGAGTGCAAGACCTGAACGCCGAATTTATGGTGACGGAGGGCGGGGGAGAGTTCGTGAATTCGTCCTTCGGCACACCGTCGGTCATAGCGCTGGTGCCGGTACCCATCTTTCCGCTCACGGGATTGGGAGTGGAGGTGCGGTGGGATATTTCACGGAGATGGGCGGTGCAGGGGGCATTGTTCGACGGCGTTCAAATCGACTTCGAGCATAATCCCTACAACGTGCGCTGGGCTTTGGGGCGCGGCGACGGAGTGTTTGCAATGGGTGAGGTGCACTTAGACGGACGCTACAAGATCGGCGGATACTACCACTCGGCGTCGCGCAACTGGGGTATACACGCCTCGGTTGACCAGCCGTTGGGCGAGCGTGTGGGGCTGTTCGCGCAGGCCGTGGTGTCTCCCCGCAGTCTGAACGACAACAACCTCTATCTCGGCCTGGGCGCAAACCTGCGCGGTGTGTTCAGCCGCCGAGCGCGCGACGGTGCGGGGGTAGCCGTTGCTCATGCCGGTCTGCATAGCCTGCCGGGCCGCCACGAGACTGCAATAGAGCTTTACTACAAGTACGACTTCACCGAAAACATCTCCCTTCAACCCGACGTGCAGTATATCGTCAATCCTTCGGGTGGCGACACAGCCCCGGCCGACGCACTTGTCGGCATACTTCGTCTCAATGTGGGGTTCTAACCGCTTTTGCGGCAGTTTGCAGCGCTCCCTCCCTTAAACTTAAAACAGATGTACCGAGTCCTGGGTGAATTTGCGGAAACGGATGGGTGTAACCCCGGTGCGTTTTTTGAACAGGGTGCAGAAGTAGTCGGGATTTTCGAACCCGAGCCGGTAGGCGATCTCGCGGCTCGACAGGTCGGTGTTGGTGAGCAGCTCCTTACTGTGCTGCACCTTCACCTCGAGTATGTACTGGGTGGGTGAGAAGCCGGTGTGTTTTTTGAATACCCGCCTGAACCACGAGTAGCTTACGTTTAGCAGGTCGGCGATATCTTCGGGCGAGAGCTTGTGGGTCGAGTCGCCCGAGATTATGATCCTGGCCTTGTTGATCTGCTGCACGGCCCATTTCTCCTCCATTTTCGACTGTTTGTCGTAGGAGTAGGCGTAGCCCAGCAGGAGATCGACTATTCCGCCGAGCATCTGTTGGAAACCCGTTCTCTGATCTATGGCGATCTGTATAGCCTTGCGGTAGAGCGAGGCGATCTCTTCGTGGAGCCCGACGTTGAAAACGGGCTTTTGGCGCGAGAAGAATCCGTGTGCCGTGCGTTTGTCCATGTATTCACCCTCGAATCCGATCCAGTACTCGTCCCATCCCGTTTGGGGATCGGGGCGGTAGCTGTGCCATTCGCCGAGGAAGAGCAGGAACATCTGCCCTTCGCGAATTTCGGTTTCGCGCCAGCCGGCCGAGGCGAACTGTCCCTTTCCGCCCACCAGATAGAGCAGTTGGTACTCGCCGAGCACGCGGCCCCGTTCGGTCGAAAAGAGGTATTGCGAGGGGTGGTTTTGGGGCGGGTAGGGATCGCCCGGCGCAACGTGTTGACAGCCGACGGTGTTGATCGTCAATCCCCACCTTGTGTCCTGTTCGCCGGTTAGCAGGTAGCGAACGTGTACCGAGTTGGTCCTCTGGCCTCTCATCTTCGACGCAAGGTAATGATTTTTTTCGAAAGATCGAAATATTTTCCCTACATTTGTCGGTATGACGGGCAACGGTTTTATCGCGATAGACCTCGGTGCGACGAGCGGCCGGACGATATTGGGAACGATCTCGGGAGACGGGCTCGAACTGAGGGAGTTGACCCGTTTTCCCAACTCTCTGGTGTCGCTGGCGGGCCACAATCACTGGAACATATTTTCGCTCTACGAGCAGATCGTGCAGGGGCTCGCCGCCGCGGCGGAGGAGGCCGCGCGCGAGGGTATCGACATAGTGTCGGTGGGGATCGACACGTGGGGGGTCGACTTTGCGTTCGCGGGCCCCGACGGCGAGATACTCGGCATGCCCTACGCCTACCGCGATCCGGCGCTCGCGGGCGCCCACACCGAATATTTCGAGCGGGTGATGCCGCGCGACGAACTTTACGCGCGCACGGGCATAGAGGTGATGAACATCAACTCGCTGTTTCA
>DBDQ01000081.1:61246-61401 GCA_002293665.1 Alistipes sp. UBA928
TCGACCTCGCAGATGCTCGATCCGCACGCCCGGTGCATGGACGGCGGTCTGCTCGCCTCGGTGGGGCTCACACCCGACTCTTTTGCGCCGCTCGTGATGCCGGGTCACAGGCTGGGGCCGCTGCGCGACGATGTAGCGCGCCGGACGGGGCTCGG
>DBDQ01000087.1 GCA_002293665.1 Alistipes sp. UBA928
ATGTCCTCCATCGTGAATCCGCCTGCGCCGTACGCGCCGCCGGCACCTCCCGCGCCGCCGCCGAATCCGCCCGCACCGCTCATTCCGGCGTGTCCGAACTGGTCGTAGCGCGCCTTTTTGTCGGGATTCGACAGCACGTCGTAGGCTTCGGCCGCCTCCTTAAACTTCTCCTCGGCCGACTTGTCGCCCGGATTTTTGTCGGGGTGGAACTTGAGCGCCGCCTGGCGGTAAGCTTTCTTTATCTCGTCGGCGCCAGCGCTTTTCGCCACGCCCAGCACCTCGTAGTAATCTCGTTTGTTTGCCATAATTTATTGTCCGACGACGACTTTTGCGTAGCGGATGATCTTGTCTTTCAGTTTGTAGCCTTTTTGTACCACGTCTATAATTTTGCCCTTTTGCGCGGCCTCTTCGGTGGCGATGCGGGCCACGGCTTCGTGCAGGTCGGTGTCGAGCTCCTGGCCCACGGCTTCGATCTCGGTGAGGCCACGGCTTTTTAAGGCGCCGCGCAATTTGGTGTCGATCAGTACTATACCCTGCTTCACGGCGGCCAGATCGTCGGTCTTGGCGATCGCCTCGAGGGCGCGGTCCATGTCGTCGAGCACGTCGAGCATCGAGCGCAATACATCCTCACCACCGGCGGCTATGATGTCGAGCTTCTCTTTCGCCGTGCGTTTGCGGTAGTTGTCGTACTCGGCCGACAGGCGCACGAATTTCTCGCGCCAGATGGCAGCCTCCTCCTCAGGGGAGAGTTCGGTGGGCGGGGCGACAGGTGACGCGGTGTCAGTCTGGTCTGACAAATTGTCGGTAGTCGCGCCGTCGTCTCCGGTGCAATCTTCGGCTGCGGGGATTCCTTCGTCGGTGTTAAACGGTTGATTTTCAGGGTCTCTGTATTCGCTGTTGCTCGATTTCATAGATTTTGAATTATTGTTTACCGGGTAGGTTTACAAAATGTATACCAGCCGTCCCAAACGGCAAATTTACGAATATTTTTGTACTTTTGGTGCGTGCCGCACGGGTAGATAGCAGAAAACACCTTACTCGACCGCGCCGTATCACGTGAATTTGCATTTTTCTTCGTACTTTTGCTTTGATGAAAACGACAACGCGACTGCTTTTTGTATGCCTGGGCAATATATGCCGCTCGCCGGCGGCCGAAGGAGTGATGCGCCACCTTGTTGAGAACGAGGGGCTTGGCGACCGCATCGAGTGCGATTCGGCGGGGACTTACGGCGGACATGCAGGCGAATTGCCAGACTCGCGGATGAGGCGTGCGGCGGCGGCACGTGGTTACGACCTGACGCATCGCTCGCGCCAGATACGGGCCGGTGATTTCGACCGGTTCGATATGATACTCACGATGGACGACTCCAACTACGAGCGTGTCCACCGCTTGGCGCCCTCTATCGAGGCGGCCGCGAAGATACATCGCATGACTTCGTTTTGCCGCTCCCATCCCGGTGCCGATCATGTTCCCGATCCCTATTATGAGGGGGCGGCGGGGTTTGAGCATGTGCTCGATCTGTTGGAGGATGCCTGCGGGGGGCTTTTGGAGAGTTTGCGTGCGGCTGCCGGGTAGTATTGTTTTTCTACCGACAGGTGTATCCCTTCGGGATGTGATAAATATTATCTTTGCGGTGTGAATTTTTGAATGATTAACCCCCTAATCCAAATACCAACTTGAACTTATCCGCCAGCTTGGCTTTGGCGGGTGGTTCGTACCTATCCCGTGAATCCTGTCACGATGATCGCTGGCGTCGTTATCCTCGGCATCATTGTTTTGATAATCAATGCCAAAGTGCGGAAACGAATGGCGCTCGACAGTAAGCTCTTTTCGGATGCGGCAACCGTCATTATAGAGACGTAATAATTTGAGCAGAAATGGCTGGGCCGACAATGTGCGGATCGATTCGGTGAACGGCGGTACGGCACCCTGGTTTTTTCATAAAGCCGTGGCGGCGAGTGGCTCGGTTAGAGCCGCTCGATGTGGCAAAACACCGAGTCGTTCGATGCGCAGGTTTCCTCTATAAAATCGGGACGCCGATCGAAGATGCCGTAGAGAGCCGAGCCAGAACCTGACATTGAGGCGTATAAAGCTCCCGCGTCGTAGAGTGCGTTTTTGAGCGCGCCTATGGCGGGGTGGAGGGCGAAGATGCTCTCCTCGAAGTCGTTCGTGAGTTCTTCGCGCCATTCTTCGACGGGTCGGAGTATGATCTCGGCGGGCGATGGGCCGTTTTCGCGTGGTTTGACACCGGCGTAGGCCTCGGCTGTGGAGACCGACACGGGAGGTTTTATCAGCGCGAGCCATTTCCCTGCAAGATCGACCTCCACGACGCTCATCTCCTCACCGCGGCCCGTGCAGAGTTGCGCTCCGCCGTGGGTGTCGCCTGCGGCGCGGATAAAGAATGGTACGTCGCTGCCCAGCCGGGTCGCGAGTCTCTCCAGTTCGTCGTCGGTGAGCTCCATTGCAAACTCGCGGTCGAGGGCCCGCAGCACAGCTGCCGCGTCGGCCGAGCCTCCTCCGAGACCAGCGCCCGTGGGGATCGTCTTGTGGAGACGGATCAGCGCTTCGCCTATGCCGTACTCCCGCTGCATGAGGCGCAGGGCGCGCATGCAGATGTTATCCTCGGGCGGGCAGTCCTCCAGCGAGCCGGAAAGGGGGCCCGAGACTTCGAGTACCGATTCGGTCGGGAATAGAGGTGTCGGTGCGGGATAGGGTGTCGGGGTGAGGTTGACGAAATTGGCCGGGGAGGGCATCTCCTCCACCGTCACCGTGTCGTGGAGCCCGCCGAGGGGCATCATCACCGTGGCGATGTCGTGGAAGCCGTCGGGGCGGCGGCGCAGCACTTGCAGGCCGAGGTTGATTTTTGGGTATGCTTTGAGTTCTGTCATGTCGACAAAAATAACTATTTTTGTCGACAAAATCAAGATGAAATTCAGAACGGAGATAGAGCCTGAGCCCTGGGCGCGGAAGATCGACCACTCGCGGCGCGGGTTTTCGGTCGGGTCGTGCTTTGCGGCGACGATCGCGGGGTGGCTGCAAAGGTACAAATTCCCGCTCGTGAGTAATCCCACGGGGGTGTTGTACAATCCCTTTTCGATAGCCGATCTTTTGGAAGGTGCACCCGCCGGGCTTGCGGAGGCCGACTACGTGCTGGTGACTTTCGGCACGGCGTGGGTATTCGAGGAGAACGGACGTGTGGTGGCCAATTGCGAGAAGCGTCCGGCGCATCTTTTCACACGACGGCGGCTGTCGGTGGATGAGATAGTGTCGCGTTTCGACACCCTGATGCGCGACGCACTGAAAAACAAACAAGTCATCTTCACAGTCAGTCCGGTGCGCCACCTCAAAGACGGCTTCGA
>DBDQ01000116.1:0-23766 GCA_002293665.1 Alistipes sp. UBA928
CGGTCGTCGCGCGTGCCGCTCGTCAGGCCATCGGTTTCGTAGGGTGCGAGGTTGGGATTGTAGGGCAGGTTGTCGGTGATGGAACCGGCGTCGCCCAAGTGGTGGTACTGGTGGAGATTGCCCACAACGATGCCGCGCACGGCGTGGCCCACGTTCTCGATCTGCGCCACGAGCGCCAGCGCGCCGTGTTCGATCTGCTGAAGGATGTCGCCACGGCCGTCGGGGTGGTGCAGGTCGGTGTACTGGGTCTTCTGATTGACATAGGTCATGTCGCGCGAGGGATCAAAAATTTCCCATATCAGTACCAGATCGCCAACTACACGGTTGTGCGAACCGGTCTGGATGTCGAAGTCACCGGCGTCGTACCAGCCACCCACGCCGAGGCCCGGAATGCGCTCGAACGGTTTGTATTTCGTGTCGGTCGACTCGTTCTGTGAGTAGCCGTCGAAGTGGCGGTGGTTGGTGGGGGCCTGCATGGCGTCGTCGCGGTACGGGGTGCCGTGCCAAATGCGGTAGCCTTCGTTGACCGTCATGTGGTCCATCTGGATGGGGAGCCACACGTCGAGCGTGGTGTGCCAGATTCCCTTGTAGACGTCGTTGTCGATCGGGAAGGCGTTGGTCTTCGTGTCGCCGTACTGAATGTAGTAGAGACCCGGTTCACGTACCGAACTGAAGTCGAACGTGACGTAGTTGTAGCGCAGGTATCTTCCCCACACTGTGGCGGGGCCGTTGAGGGCGGGGACTTCGGTGCCGTCGGCCTCGATGCGCCACAGGGTGGCGGTGGTGAGCGGGGTGTCGAGTTTGTCGAGCTCGATGACCGACACTTTCTGCTGTGCGGTGGTGTAGCCTGCCTGCGAGAAGCCAATGTTGGGTTCGCGGGTCCACTCGGGCATGGTGTTGGCCTCCATGTACCACTCCATCACCTTGCCGGTCTGGCCCGTGGGCAGCAGGCTGCGCATGACGAACCAGCCGTTCTGGGCCAGAATACGTCCGTCGAAGAACATGATGGGGGCCTCGGAACGGATCGTGATGCGGTGCTCGGGGTCTTCCGGAGCCAGCACGAAGGTGTTACCCTGGGCGATGGGTAGCGCTTCGGGGAAGTTGCCGTGGCCGCGGTCGTCAAATGTAATGTGGTCGTAGATCTGCTGTATCTTCTCGTTCAGCGGCCTCATGTAGACGTCGCTCGCCGGATAGCGCGGAAAGATGCCGGGACGGCCGTCGACCATGTAGTTGCTCTCCCAGTAGATGGGCGGCAGGAACTCGAAGTTGAGTCCGGCACGTCCCTCGAGTGCCGCGGGAACGGGTTTGTCGAGCCACACCTGCACGAGGAAGCCCTTACCCTGCGGAGTGACCTTGAGCAGAGGGTCGAAATCGAAGTCGGCGTAGCGCAGCACGGCGCTGATGGTGTTGGTTTCGCGGTCGATGGTCCGGTCTCGGATTTCGGGCACCAGGTCCCACTGTTCGGGGGTGTTGTGGAGTCTCACCGCGCCGCCGATGGCTGTGCGCACACCGTGGTGGATGAGTTCGATTCCGGCGTTCTTCTCGTCGAAAAACACGGGGCTGTAACGGTTGCTGTACACAAGCACGTTGAGGCCGCGGGTCTCGAAATAGTCGAGATCGTTGATCTTGAGTTCCTGTGCGGAAGATTTTCCCCAGATTGCAAGCAGGGCGAGGAGCAAATAAAGATTTTTTTTCATGGTTAATGTAGTTTATTAATAGGTGAATATTGATTGTTCGGAGGTTATACTTATCACGGCGACCGTGAGGTCGGGGTGGGGCATGAAACGCACGCTGTCCGGTGGCGGTTTGTGGCCGGTGAGGCTCTCGTATTTGTATCCCGCCTCGTAGGCGCACCACTCCTCGATCGTGGTGAAGCCGTAGCGCGCGGTGACGTTGAAACTTATGGCGCGCGTCTTCGGCTCGATGTCGATGGCGCACGGTTCGGGCGACCAGATCACCGCCACCCAGCCGCGGGTGTGCGAGGCGCTTATGAAGCCGGGGGCGCCTCCGAGCGTCGGGACGCCGGTTTTGCGGTACTCTATTTTCACGTCGCTCCCCAGTTTTTCGCGCACTATGCCGTGCCAGGCAAATCTTTCGAGTTCGCGGCGAAGTCCCGGGCCCGGAGATGGATCGAGTGGGCGTATTTCAATCCATGTTTCCACTCTTCACTACTTTTATTTTCTCGATCCGGCGGCCGTCGAGCGACAGGGCCGTCAGTCGGTATCCATTGCTCTCGACGCTTTCGCCGCGCTTGAGGAATCCGCGGCGGATTTCGAGCATAAGCCCCGCCAGAGTTTCGGCGTCGCCGCGCGCGTCGTCGAAGAAATCTTCGTCCGCACCCAGCGCGCGCGTCACGTCGGACAGGTGGGTCTTGCCGTCGAAGATGTATTCGCCGCCCGCCGTGCGCGTGTAGAATGTGTCGGCGCGGTCGCTCTCATCGGAGATGTCGCCAACGATCTCCTCCAGAATATCTTCGAGCGAGACCAGTCCGCGCGTGGCGCCGTACTCGTCGACCACGATCGCCACGTGAACCTTGCCTGCCTGGAACTCCTCGAGCAGGTCGTCGATCTTCTTATGCTCGGGAATGAAATGGGCCTCGCGCACCAGGCGCTGCCAACCGAACTCCGCTCCGGCGGCGATGTGGGGCACGACGTCCTTTATATATAGTATTCCCTCGACATGGTCGATGCTTTCGCGGTAGACCGGGATGCGCGAGAAGCCCGACTCGACGATCACCCTTTTTACTGCCTCGAAGTCGTCCTCCACGTCGATCGCCACTATGTCGAGCCGCGGGCGCATGATCTGGTCGACCTCGCGGCCGGCGAAACTCACTATCCCTTCGAGGATGTGTTTCTCCTCGTCGGAGGTGGCCTGGGTGACATCGAGTGCGTCCGACAGCTCCTCGAGCGAGAGGTTTTCGCGGCCACGCCCCTTGATCTTCGACCCCGTGGCGACGAGCAGCCATGCAGCCGGGCGGAGTACCACTTTCAGTCCCGACACCACGGGTGCGCACGCCCGCGAGAATGTGCGGTTGTTGTAGGTGGCGAAAACCTTGGGCATGATCTCGCCGAAGAGCAGCAGGATGAAGGTGACGATAACCGAGGTGAAGACGAAAGCCCACAGCGTGGACGAGAACGACACTGTGCGGGCGATGATGAGTGCGCTCAGCAGCACGATGCAGATGTTGACGGTGTTGTTGACTATAAGTATCGTTGCCAGCGTGTACTCCCGGTCGCCGAGCAGCCGGTCGATGCGTGCGGCGGCCACGGCGTCGCTCCCCTCGAGCGCCTCCATGTCGGTGGGCTTGAGCGAGAAAAGCGCAGTCTCGCTGCCCGACGCGAAGGCCGAACAGCAGATCAGCACCAAAAGGCCCGCGAGCATCGCGATAACCCCGGGGGTGGCGAACATCTGTGGCAGCACTTCCATCTATTCGAACAGGTTGCCTGTTTGAGGTTCCTGTGCCGACTCGCGTTCGAGTGCGGTTTTGCTTGCCGGGCGGGTGATGGAGATGTCGGTCAGCGATGCTTTGCGGCGTACCCACGCGGGGGTTTTGACAGCGTGCTCGATATTGGAGTAACGGTCGGTGCCTTTCCACTGCACGGTGGTGTTTTGGGCCGGCATTACGGGGCCCCGGGGTGGTGGCGGTACCGGTGGCTGATATGCGTCGCGCTCACGCGGGGGGCGAATCACATCGTCCTCGTTGGGCACGTATATCCTGCCGGGGCCGGTGTAGCCTCCCTGAGTGTAACTTCCCTGGCCGTAGCCACCGTAGGCGCCGTTGCTCAGATCGTCGATGCGCTGCCTGTCGGCCACGGGGGGCGGTACGGAGAGTATGTCGTTGACCTCGCCGGGGAAACCGGTTGCCACGATAGTCAGCTCCAACTCGGGGCCCAAAGTGGGTTTGTGGGCCGTTCCCCAAATCAGGTTGGCAGTCCATCCGGTGCTCTCCTGAAGATAGCCGCGTATGGTTCCAGCCTCGCGCTGAGTGACGGGGCGGTCGCCGTAGCTGATGTTGAGAAGTATGTTTTTGGCGCCCCTGATGTCGCGGTGGTTGAGCAACAGCGAGGTGACCGACGCCTCGACGGCATCTATCGCGCGGCTCTCGCCGTCGGCCCGCGCCGATCCCATGAACGCGCGTCCGCTGCCTCTCATCACGGTGTTGACGTCGGCAAAGTCGACGTTGACCGTACCGTGGCCCGTGATGATCTCGGCGATGCCCTTGACGGCTGTGGCCAACACGTCGTCGGCCCTCCAGAAACCCTCGTCGTAGGCGAGGTCGGGGTAGAGCTGGGCGATGCTGTCGTTGCTCAGCACGAGCAGCGAGTCGGTGTACTGTTTGAGCTCTTCGATGCCTTGGCGGGCCTGTTCGGTGCGAACAAGCCCCTCGTCGGTGAAGGGGGTGGTGACTATCGCCACGGTGAGTATGTCGAGTTCCTGCGCCGCCTTGGCGATGATGGGGCTCGCGCCCGTGCCCGTTCCGCCGCCCATTCCGGCCGTGATGAAGAGCATTTTGGTACCCTCGGTGCGCAGAACGTTGATGATGTCGTCGATGCTCTGTTTGGCGAACTGCGAACCCTTTTCGGGGTTGTTGCCCGCGCCCAAACCGGGGCCCAACTGCACTTTGATCATCGCGCGGCTGTTTTCGAGAGCCTGTTCGTCGGTGTTGGCGGCCATGAAGGTGACGTCGTTGATACCCAGGTCGACCATGTGGTTGAGGGCGTTGCCGCCCGCGCCTCCCACACCGGCCACCATGATGATCGACCGCGTTACCTCCTCAAGCGCCAGTTCTTTTATTATTTTGTTCATTTCTTCTGCTTATTACAAGTCTTCGTCTCCGTCGAGTGGTTCCGACAGGAATCCTTCGAACCATCTTTTGAGGCCGCCGCTCCTCTCTTTTGTCCGCTTGGGCTTTTTCTTCGGTTCCTCTTCTTCTTCGGGCTCGGGCTCCGGTTCGGGTTTTGCGTTCGTAGCCGAGGTGGCGGTCGTCGCGCCCGGCCGCCGGTTGGGGATGTTTATGACAATCCTTGCGGGCGACTCCTCGTCCATTGCCTTGAGCAGCAGTCCTATGACCGTGGCGTGTGCAGGATCCTGGGCAAGGGGCAGGCTGTCGTCGGCAACCCACACGTCGGGAAGCGCCAGCCTTACGTCCATGCCGGTCGCATCGCGGAAGAGGTCGTCGATGCCGGCCATGCGCGAGCCGCCGCCCGTGAGCACTATTCCGCCCTTGAGCCGTCCGGTGAAGCCCGAGTCGGCGATCTCCTCGACTATGTAACCGATTATTTCGCGCAGGCGTTGCTCGATGATGGTGGCGAGGTTGCGCTGCGAGATCTCCTGTTTTTCGCGCGGCGAGCGTCCCGAGATCGCGATCAGTTTGTCGACCGCCACGTGAGACGCCATTGCCACTCCGAAGGTGGTTTTGAGCCCCTCGACGTGTTTTTCGAGTATACCCTGCTGGTGGATGTCGCTGTTGATGTCGCCGGTGCCGAACGGGATGCCTCTGACGAACCGGACGACGTTGTCGTGCCACACGCACAGGTCGGTGGTGCCGGCTCCGAGGTCGACCACGGCAACTCCCATCTCGCGCTCCTCGGACAGGGTGACGGCGCGCGCGCTCGCCACGGGATTGGCGAAAGTTCGGCGCGCACGCACTCCGAGCGCCATGAGCGTCTTTTCGAGCCGGTCGATCAGTGTAGAAGAACCGAGTACGAAGTTGTATGTCGACGCGAGTTTTTTGCCGAACCGGCCGACGGGATCTTTGACCGTGTCGCGTCCGTCGACCACATACTGCTGGGGGATGCGATCCATGATCCTGAGCCCGTCCTCGGCCTGGACGTTGCGCATGCCCTCGTGCAGGGCGTCCATATCTTCCTGGCGAATCTCGCCGTCCGACCGCTCGCCCACAAAGACGTAGTAGTCATGGGGAGCGCATCTGATGTGGCGTCCCGAGGTGCCGGTGTAGACGTCGGAGAGATTCATGCCCAACTTTTGCTCGATCTCGCCGACCGTTGCGCGCACGGCTTCGGAGACATTGGCGCGGTTGGTGATCTCGCCGCGCGTGACCCCCTGGACCGGACGCGAGACGATGTCGGTGAGCACGAGTTTGCCGTCGGGACCGGCTCCTCCCACAGCGATGGTGACGCTGCCCGAACCTATGTCCATCGCCGCTATGTGATTCTGTTTTTCCATTATTTCGTGCAAACTATCTGGTTTTGGTATTTGATGTTAATCACGGAGTAGGCCTCCCATCCCTCGTGCCACAGCGTCCGGCGGTAGAAGAGCCTCAGGTTCTCGAGCCTCTCTCTTTCGGTGCCGTCCAACTCGCCCAACACCACCGTGTGGTTGCCTGCCCTCGGGATCAATTCCAAATGTGGCTCACGCCACTTCTCCGGGTCTGTTACTTCGGCTCCCTCCACAACGTTGATCTGAACTATCTGGGCGTTCCAAAAATGGGATGTGCCGATGAATTCCACAAAGTTAGCGAGTTTCGACAAAAAGCGGAGACTTTGTTGAGAATTTTTTTCTTTTTCTCGCAGTTCGGCCTCGAGTCGCGCTATTCTTCGCAGTTGTGCGGCGGCCTCGCGCTGCTCTTTTTCGAGCTCCGCGACGAGGGTGGTATTGGCCGCCTTGAAATTACTGCGACGGTTCTCGCTCCACCATCGGCGGGGGGTGGAGGTGCGAATGGTGCGGATGCGGGCAGTGATGGCGGCTGATCGCGATTCGAGCTCGCGCCGCTCGGTGTCGAGTGCCGTGAATCGCGCCAGAAAATCGTCGTAGGCCGTCCTCTGCATCTGTGCGTAACTACCCTCGGTGGCGGGGCCGAACGGGAAGGGGATTGTGCCGGTGACGACGGGTGTATGAGCCGTGAATTCGCCCCTGTCGGGAATTATCACCCCATCGTCGGTGTACCAGAAGCGGTAGCCGTTGTTCGTTCGCACCCTCATGGCGGGTTGCCGCGGGGCGATCCTCACAGTGAGCGCGCCGCCAAGGTCTGTCCAGGCGCTCACGTGCCTCACCTCGGGACGGGCGGCAAGGTGGAGTTCGATGGTGCGTGTGTCGGTGCTGTCGATGGTGCGGCCGATGGGGTCGATCGCCGCCTCTGACAGCCATTGCCGCACCTTTTCGGTCGTCACCACCCTTGAGGCCGTGGTGTCGACTATGGATATGCGGAGGCTCTCGACGCGGATCGTGGAGCGCTGGCGGTGGGCGTGACGGCCCGCCGCCACCACGTAGACCGCTATGGCGAGCCACATTACTATGGCTATGGTTATGTTCCAGCCTCTATTCATCGGCATTTCCGCTTGCGTCATTGCTTCGAGTCTGCGGCCCTCGCAATGACGTGATTTTGGCCTCGATGGCGGCGGCGATTTCGGCGCAGTGGTTCTCTATGTTGCCGGCGCCGAAAGTGACTACGACGTCGGTGGGGGTTCGGGCGATCTCTTCGGCCAGTTGCTCCTTCGGCACGGTGCGCCAGGGGATGCGGGTGACGTGACGTCCTATCAGTTCGGCGTCGACCCCTTCGATGGGGAGTTCGCGCGCTGGGTAGATCGGGGTAAGTATCAGTTCGTCGGCTCCGGAGAGCGCTTCGGCGAACTCGTGGTGGAGGTCGCGTGTGCGCGTGTAGAGGTGGGGCTGGAATATGGCGGTGAGGTGGCGGCCGGGGTACATTTCGCGCAGTGCGCCGATTGCTGCCGCGAGCTCCTCGGGGTGGTGGGCGTAGTCGTCCATGTAGACCCCTTCGGGCATGTCGACCCAGATGTCGAAACGGCGCCTGACGCCACGGAAGTCTGCCATTGCGCGGCGCAGTGCGGCGTGGTCGAGCGGTTCGCCCTGCATCTCGCCCGCGGCCCACATCATGGCTACCGCCGCGATGCTGTTCTCGACGTTGACGCGGCCAGGGATGCCGAGGGTGAGACCGGTGATGGTGCCGCCGGGGGTGACTATGTCGAAGGTGTATTTTCCGCCGGGGAGCGCGCGCAGGTTTGTGGTGTGGAAATCGGCAGCGTGGTCATCCATCGAGTAGCGGTAGATGAGGGTGGCGCGGTTGCGAATCTCAATGTCGACTTTTGTGTGGAGGATCGCCACGCCGAGTGGTTTAACCCGGTCGAGGAATTGCGAGAATGCCTCTTTGACGGCTTCGTAGCTGCCGTAGATGTCGAGGTGGTCGGGGTCGACGCTTGTGATCGCCGCCACGTCGGGGTTCAGACGCAGGAATGAGCGGTCGAATTCGTCGGCCTCCATCGCGAGGCGGTTGTCTAAAGACCTACCACCCTGCCCTTCGGGCACGCCTCCTTCCTGAAGGAGGGGATTGCTACGCGCGTCGGATAGAACGAGGTTGCTGTTGAAGTTTTTTGAGATGCCGCCGAGGAATGCACTGCCTCTTCCGGTGACTTGGGAATTAAACCATGCGAGGAGCGTGGTGGTGGTGGTTTTGCCGTGGGTACCTGCCACGGCCATAGTGAACATCCCTTCGGCTACGTGGCCCAGCATCTCGCTGCGCTTCTCCACCATGAACCCGCGTTCGAAAAACCACCCTAATTCGCTGTGGTCGCGCGGCACGGCGGGGGTGAAGACCACCATCGTGGTGGCGGGGTCGCGAAACTCGTCCGGGATCAGCGCCACGTCGTCGGCGTAGTGTACCGATGCCCCCTCGTCGGCTAAAGCGCGGGTGAGGGGAGTTTCGGTGAGGTCGTAGCCTGCTACGTGCATGCCGCGGTGCATGAAATACCTTGCCAAGGCGCTCATGCCGATGCCTCCGATGCCTATGAAATATATGTTTCGTATCATTTCTGTTCCAAAATTATGTCGACAATCCTCTCTGCCGAGTCGGCTGTGCCCAAGGCTTTGATCTTCGCTGCGAGGGCCGCGAGTTTTTCGGGGTCGGCGAGCAGTTCGAGTGCCTGCGGGATGGCCCGCTCCACCGCCTCGGCGTCGGCGCAAATCGCGGCGGCTTTCTGCCCGACGAGCGCCATTGCGTTCTTTGTCTGGTGATCTTCGGCCACGGCCGGCGAGGGTACGAAGAGCGTGGGTTTGCCCAGCAGGCTGAGCTCCGACACGGTGTTCGCTCCGCTGCGCGAGATCACGAGGTCGGCGGCGGCGTAGGCGAGGTCCATTCTTTCGATGAAGGCTCCTCTCCAGATGGCGGTCGTGGACTTGTCGGCCATGAAGGCGTCCATTTCGTCGGCGTAGTATTTGCCGGTTTGCCAGATAACCTGTATTTGGGCGAGACTGCCGTCGGTGACGGCGCGTTTCATCATTTCGTTGAAAGTGCGGCAGCCGAGGCTTCCTCCGATCACCAACATGGTGGGGCGGTCGGGGGTTAAGCCGAAGTGGGCGAGGGCCTCCTCCCTGGAAGGTGGTTCGGCAAAGTTGCCGCGCAGCGGATTTCCCGTCATCGAGACCCGGTCGGCGGGGAAGAAGCGCTCCATGCCGTCGTAGGCCACGCATACCGCGCGGGCGCGCCGGCCGAGCATTTTGTTGGTGAGGCCGGCGTAGGAGTTCTGCTCCTGGATCACCGTGGGGATGCCCATGCTTTGGGCCGCCCTCAGCACCGGGGCCGAGGCGTAGCCGCCGAAGCCCACCACGACGTCGGCGCCGAACTCTTTTATGACCCGCCGGGCGAGGCGCAGGCTTTGCGCCGCCTTGAACGGTACCAGCAGATTGCGCAGATCGAGCCGCCGCTGCAGTCCCGCCACGGGCAGTCCCACGATGCGGTAGCCCAGAGCCGGTATCTTCTCCATCTCCATTTTGCCTTTTGCGCCCACGAACAGCAACTCAACGTCGCCCGCCAGCCGGCGCGTCAATGCCTCGGCCACCGCCACCGCCGGGTAGATGTGGCCTCCGGTGCCTCCTCCGCTGAGTATTATCTTTTTCATCGAGGCGAATTTTCGTACAACGTTTCGGCCCGCGGGGTGTCGAGAGTCTGCTCCTGAATCTGGCGGCTCACTCCGAGCATCATTCCGAGCGCACACGACAGGAAGAGCTCACTCGAACCCCCTTTCGAGATGAGCGGCAGCGCGATTCCGGTCGAGGGAATCATGTTGGTCGCCACCATCATGTTGACCATCGCCTGCATGGTGATCAGCAGCGCGAGGCCCAACACCAGCAGGCTCGGGAAGGCCGTGCCGCACTTTCGAAATATGGCTATGCCGCGGAAGAATATCCACAGATAGAGCAGGATTACCACCAACCCTCCCACGATGGAGCCGTACTCCTCGATCACGAAGGCGAAGGCGTAGTCGCTCTCGGCCTCGGGAAGGATGCCGCGCTGGGTGCTTTCGCCCGCGCCGCGTCCGGTGAGACCGCCTACCGCGATCGCTATCTCGGCCTGTTCGACCTGGTAGCCCTTCTCGCCTGTGAAAAACCTCTCTAACCTTGCCACCCAGGTGCCCGATCTCGACGGCATGCCCGTGAGTGCGGCGACACCGGCGTAGCAGAGGGCGGCCACGGCGGCCAAAACTATCAGTTTGCCCAAATCGCGCAGCCTGACACGCCCGATGAAAAGCATCACCAGGCAGGTGACGAAGAGTATGACGGCCGTCGAAAGGTTGGCCGGCATGATCGCCGCGCACGCCAAAGCGATGGGCAGCAGAAGCGGCACACTTGTCTCGCGCAGGATTTTCGCGCCGCCGTCCTCCTTCCATCCGCGTGCCGAGAAGGGCGGCAGCACGGGTTTACGGTCGATCGTGCGCTGACGGCGGGCGAGCTCCCTGGCCACCACCATCACCGTGGCAACCTTGAGGAAGTCCGAAGGCTGGAACGTGAAGTTCAACAGCGGGATTTTTATCCATCGCGGCGCGTCGGGAGCCTGCGGGTTGACCTCGCCGATGAAGTAGACCATTACCGTGAAAGCAAGCGCAATGCCGTAGGCAATCCACACCACGCGGCCGTAGAATTGGTAGTTGATCTTGTGGACGCCGTAGACCGCCAACAGGCCCATGGCCACGATCACGAGCTGGCGCACCAACACGCGGAGGTGGTCGCCCCCAGCCGCGAGTGCCTGGATCCCAGTGGAGGAGTAGACCACGAGCACAGATACCGCAGCGAGGATCACCGCGATGATCCACAGCACCATGTCGCCGCCGGGCCTCAGGCTTCCTGTTCGGGTATGTTGTTGATTATCCATTCCTTAAACATTTTCCCGCGATGTTCGTAATTGTCGAAGAGGTCGAAGCTGGCGCAGGCGGGCGAAAGCAGTACCAGGTCGCCGGGAGCTGCGAGTTTTTGGGCGCGGCGCATGGCTGCGTCAAGGCTGGAGGTGCTGTGAATCTCGTCGATGCGGCCGCGAAACGCCTTCACGAGTTTTTCGTTGTTGAGGCCCATACACACGAGGGCCTTAATCTTAGAGGTGAAGGGGTAGAGCGATTCGTAGTCGTTGCCCTTGTCGGTGCCGCCCGCGATCCACACCACGGGGCGGGTCATGCTTTCGAGCGCGTACCACACGGCGTCGACGTTGGTGGCCTTCGAGTCGTTGATGTACTCCACGCCGTCCCACTCGCCCAGACTTTGCAGGCGGTGTTCGATCCCNNTCGTTGATCCACTCCACGCCGCCACGCGTGCCGAGACTTTGCAGCCGGTGTTCGATTCCCTCGAACCGTTCGGCGGCGCGTGCGGCGGCGGCCGGTTTCACCCCTGCTGCGAGGGCCGCGAGCGATGCCGCCATCACGTTGAAGGTGTTGTGTATGCCGCGCAGTTTGAGCTTTGCCGGGTCGAGCCGCAGGGTCTGTGTGCCCACCTTTGCGCGGATCATGCCTCCTTCGAGCCTTGCTCCCTGCGTGGGAATGTGTTTCATTGAGAAGGGAAGGCAACGCATTGGCAGCGGTTGTCGGGAGATCGTTTCGACTGTGACGGGGTCGTCGGCGCAGTAGATGAACGTGTTGGCCGGGCCCTGGTTGCGCGTGATGCCCATCTTGCTCGCCGCGTAGAGCTCGAGCGAGTGGTTGTAGCGGTCGAGGTGGTCGGGGGTGATGTTGGTGAGCACGGCTATGTCGGCCCGGAAGTCGCGCATGCCGTCCAACTGGAAACTGCTGAGCTCCAGTATGTACCACTCCTTAGGTGCAGTCGCTACCTGCCAGGCGAAACTGTCGCCTATGTTGCCTGCGAGGCCGGCGTCGAAGCCTCCTTCGACGAGCATTTCGTGGATGAGGGTCGTGGTCGTGGTCTTGCCGTTGGAGCCGGTGATGCAGATGGTTTTTGCGCTGCCCATGTAGCGGCCTGCGAACTCGATCTCGGAGATGACCGGGGTGCCTTTTGCAGTGAGCGACTTCACGATCGGTGCCTTGTCGGGGATGCCGGGGCTTTTGATAACCTCGTCGGCGGCGAGGATTCGCTCCTGTGTGTGGCCCCCCTCTTCGTAGGGCACGCCCCACTCTTCGAGGCGCCGTTTGTGCTCCTCGCCGATGGGGCCGTTGTCGCTGAGGAAGACCTCGAAGCCCTCTTTTTTTGCGAGCACCGCGGCTCCTGTGCCGCTTATCCCGCCCCCCAATATTATAATTTTCTTCATAAGCTAATTTAATCGCTGCCGGCGTTCCGGCTTATCTTACTTTAAGTGTGGTTAGTGTAATTGCGGCCAGCAGAATCGAGATGATTACGAACCGGATGACTATTTTGCTTTCGTGAAACCCTTTCTTCTGGTAGTGGTGGTGGATGGGCGACATGAGGAATACGCGGCGCCCCTCGCCGTAGCGTTTTTTTGTGATCTTGAACCATGTGCGCTGGATGATGACCGATCCAGCCTCCATGACGTAGACGCCGCACAGCACGGGCAACAGCAACTCCTTGCGGATGAGCAGCGCCATTACCGCGATCACGCCGCCGATCGCAAGACTCCCCGTGTCGCCCATGAAGACCTGTGCCGGGTAGCCGTTGTACCACATGAAGCCGATCAGGGCTCCCGCCATGGCCGCCGCGAAGACGAGTATCTCGCCGCTGCCGGGGATGTACATTATGTTGAGGTAGTTGGCCCATATGATGTTGCCTGACAGCCAAGCGAACATGCCCAGCACAACCACCACGGGGATCGCAACCCCCGTGTTGAGGCCGTCGAGGCCGTCGGTGAGGTTGGCGGCGTTGGAGACTCCCGTGACGACCAGAATGGTGAAGAGGATGTAGAACACCCAGGTCACGGGGCCGTTGTCGCCGCGCTCGCCCGTGAAGATGCCGTAGTCGAGCTCGCTGTTCTTGAGGAACGGGATCGTGGTTTTGGTCGTTTTCTCGGGAGCGCCGCTCGTCAGCGACTGCCCGCCGGAAAACAGGGCCTCGCCGCCGGACATCGACACGGTCTCCTGCACGGCAGAATCGGTCGTGGCCGTGGCTACCTCGCGAACGTGTATCTGCGGGCTCAGCCACATGGCCGTGCCGACTATGATGCCGAGGCCCACCTGTCCGACGATCTTGAACCAGCCGTGGAGACCATCCTTGTCGCCGCGGAAAACCTTGATGTAGTCGTCGGCGAAACCCAGCAGGCCCAGCCACACGGTCGAGACTATCATAAGCACGATGTAGACGTTGCCCAAATCGGCCAAAAGCAGCGTGGGTGCGAGTATAGCAGCGAGGATGATGAGGCCGCCCATCGTGGGAGTGCCTTTCTTCTGTGCCTGTCCGTCGAGACCCAGGTCGCGCACCTGCTCGCCTATCTGGCGCCGCCGGAGCAGACGGATGATGCCGCCGCCGAAGACGAGGGCGATCATCAGCGCGAGGATTATGGCCGCCGCACCCCTGAACGACAGATACTGCACGACGCCTGCCCCCGGGACATCGAACCTGTCGAGATACTCACCTAAACTGTATAACATATCTGCTTATAGCTCATAATTGACAAATGCTTTGCGCACCTCCTCGCGGTCGTCGAAGTGGCGTTTCTCGGTGCCTACTATCTGGTAGGTTTCGTGTCCCTTGCCCGCCACGAGGATTATGTCGCCCGGCGCGGCCATCATGGCGGCTGTGGCTATGGCCTCGCGCCGGTCGATGATACCCACTGCGCGGTGGCCGGGTTCGAGGCCCGTGCGCATCTGCGCCACTATGTCGGCGGCGTCCTCCGAGCGGGGGTTGTCGGATGTAAGCAGCGTGAAGTCGCTGCATGTGGCCGAGATGCGCGCCATGATCGGACGTTTCAAGGGGTCGCGCTCGCCGCCGCATCCCACTACCGTGAATATTCGCTGGCCGGGCTTGCGGATTTCAGCTATGGTGTCGAGTGCGTTCTGCAATGCATCGGGTGTGTGGGCGTAGTCGACTATCGCCGTGATGCCCTTGGCCGAGCGCACGGTTTCGAAACGGCCGCTCACGGGTTTGAGCGCGCTGATGATGCGCAGCGTCTCGTCGCGCTCGATGCCAAGTTCGCGCATGCAGGCGTAGACCGTTACGAGGTTGTAGGCGTTGAACCGGCCGATGAAACTGACCCACAGTTCCACGCCGTCGATCGACAGCAGCATGCCGTCGAAGTGGTGCTCCACTATCTTGCAGCGGTAGTCGGCGGGGGAGTGGAGCGAGATAGTTTTAACCCTTGCCGCGGTGTTCTGCACCATTACCCGGCCATTGCGGTCGTCGATGTTTGTCACGGCAAAGGCGCTCTTCGGTAGTTCGTCGAAAAAGCGTTTCTTGGCCGCGATATAGGCCGCGAAAGTGCCGTGGTAGTCGAGGTGTTCGTGGGTTATGTTGCTGAAGGCCGCGCCGGTGAAGTCGAGCCCCGCGATGCGGCGCTGCATGATGGCGTGGGAGCTAACCTCCATGAAACAGTAGTCGCATCCGCGCTCGACCATCGACGCCAGCATGGCGTTGAGCCTCAGCGGATCGGGCGTGGTGTGGGTCGAGGGCAGCGTGACGTTGCCTATGCGGTAGTCGACCGTAGAGATGAGCCCCGCTCCGGAACCGAGTGCCCGCATGGCGTCGCACAGCAGTGTTGCCGTGGTGGTCTTGCCGTTGGTGCCCGTCACGCCCACGAGTTTGAGTTTACGGCTCGGGTGGCCGTGGAATGCGCTGGCCGCCTCGCCCATTGCCTGGCGGGAGTCTTCGACGATGACATAGGTCGTTCGCGGATCGGTCCGGTCGGGCAGTTGTTCGCACATCACGGCCGCGGCGCCGAGGGCTATGGCGGCTCCGATGAACTCGTGGCCGTCGATCTCGGTGCCACGGATCGCGAAAAAGAGCGATCCCGGTTCGGCGCTGCGCGAGTCGAGCGTCAGCGAGTTGATCTCCACTCCGTCGGGCCCGATGATTTGCCTGACTTTGATCTCTTTTAGTATCTCCTTTAGTATCATAGCTCGTTACTTCAACATTATCGTTACCGTTGCGCCGGGGCGAACCGCCTCGCCGGCCTCGGGGTGTTGCGCCGTCACGCGGCCCTTGCCCGAGAACGAGACACGAAGTCCGTGGCTCTCGATAGTCCACAGCGCGTCCCTGAGCCCCATGCCGATGACCTGCGGAACCTGCCCCGTGGTTGTTTTGAGTACCGTGGCGACGAGTGTCGTAGAGTCGGCTCCGGGCGATGTGGTCACCCAGTCCCGTCGTCGTGACTCGCCCGCAATCGTGATGCCCAACTCGTCGGCAACTCTGCGAACGTCGCTTCCCGGCCCGCCCTTAACCTGCGGCGGCACGTCGATCCGCGGAGTGGCACTCGCCACGTCGGGCTGCAGGTCCCACCGCGTCACGTAGACCCTGTCGGCGATGGCCTTGAACACCGGCCCCGCGAGCGTCGATCCGTAGTAGGTGCTGCTCCAGGTTCCGCGCCGGGTCCAGATCGACACGATGCAACTGTACTGCGGCCTGTCGGCGGGGAAGTAGCCCACCATGGTTGCAAGATACTCCTGGCCCAGCCCCACGCCGTAGCGCCCCTGCTGCGCCGTGCCGGTTTTGGCTGCCACTTTATAGTAAGGGTTGCGCAGTACCGTGGCCGTGCCCTCGTCGACCACACCGGCGAGGCTTTCGGCGAGCGCCTGTATGGTTCTCGGCGAGGCTATCGCCGGATTTATCACCTCCACGGGGAAGGTGAGAGGCTCGGCGAGGTCGCCCCCTCTAAGTTCGCTTACCAAACGCGGTTTCACCATTCTGCCCCCGCCGGCCACGGCGTTGTAGAGCGTGAGCGTGTGCAGCGGACTTATTTCGAGCCCGTAGCCGTGGGCCAGATAGGCTGCCGAGTTGGCGTGCCACCCTCCGCTGCTTATCTCCTCGGGGCGGTGGAGAATAGGTGTCGCCTCGCCCACTATGCCCGTGCCCATAGGATCGCCGAAGCCCAGTCCCACGAGGTAGTCGATGTACTCCTTCTCGCGCCCCGTGGTCTTGAAACGGCTCTCGACCGCTCGGGAGAACCCTACGTTGGACGACGTTTCGAACACCCTTTTGAGTGTCATCACCGGCGTTTCGGGGGTGTGGTCGTCGCGGATGGATCGGCCTCCGGGGAGCGCCATTACCCCGTTGCCCACCTCGATGGGGGCGTCGAGGGTCATGCCGTCATCAAGAAGCGCCAGCAGCGAGGCGAGTTTGAAGGTCGACCCAGGCTCGTAGCGCCCGGCCACGGCGTAGTTGTAGCGTTCGTACACCTCGTCTCCGGCTCTTTCGAGGTTGGCGATCGCTTTAATGTCGCCCGTCTCCACCTCCATCAGCACAACCGTACCGCGCTGTGCTCCGTGGAGCAGCAACTGGTGTGTCAGCATCGACGAGGCGACGTCCTGGAAATCCATGTCGAGCGTCGTCACCACGCTGCGTCCGTCGGTGGTGGGGACGTTGAGCGGGCTTTCGACCGGGGTAGAGAAGCGGGCGGTCTGTTTCTGCATCATCTGCCAGCCCGCCTTGCCCTTGAGGTGTTCGTTGAACGCGTACTCTATGCCGTATCGGCCCCTCTCGGTGAGCATGCGCTGGATTTGCCGGTCGAGCGAGTCGCTGCCTGGCACCGACAGTGTGTCGTAGGCTGCCTCGGTGGCTCCGAGAGTGCGCCGCGCCATGTTGCCGTAGGGATTCTGGCGGGAGTAGACCCGTTCCGCCGAAAATCCGCCGTAGCCCGGCGCGAGCGACAGCAGCGGAAATCTGCGTGCCCGCTGCAGTTCGGAGTATGATATGAGCCTCTGGTTGAGGCGTCTGTAACCCTTTCTTGAGCGGTTGAAGCCCTCTTCCAACATCGCCTTGTAGGCCGCCTTCGACCGGTCGCCGAACATGTGCGACAGGCTGTCGGCCAATCCGTCGACCCCCGCCCTGAAACGGCTAGGAGTGAGGGAGTCGACCCCGAAGTCGATGCCCAAATAGTACATCTGGATCGAGGTGGCGAGCAACTCTCCGCCCGCCGAGAGTATCTCGCCGCGCTTGCCGTCGATCCGCTCCATGAAGAAGGCGCGGTCTTCGGCCTCTTCGCGCAGCGTGTCGCCGTGGGGGCCGTATTGCAGCCACAGTATGCGCCCGAAGATGCACCCACCCAGCACGAGAAAGAGCACGTAGAGCAGGTTTACGCGCAGGGTGATCTCCCGTTTGATGTTAGGTTCACGTCTCTTCATGGCTCTATTCTCTTCACCGGATATGGAAACTCTTCGAGCGGTATGTTCTCCTCCCTGAGCCGCCCGACTATGGCGCTACGGCGAGTGCGGCGCACCCGTTCGGCGGAGCGGGCCACCGACTCGATACGCAGTTCGCGCACCTCCCTTTCGAGCCTCTGCCGCTTGAGGTGGAGCCTCTGTATGTCAAACGAGTGGGCTATGTAGACCACCAGCACCACCGCTATGCAGAGCAGGGGAAACCACATGCGGCGCACCCATTCGCTGCCGAGTATGCTCCCCGTGACGACCGACTTAACCGCCTTTTTGCTTGCGGCGGCGCTTGCGGCCCTCTGCTCGCGGCGCAGTTCGCGCACCACCTTTTTTTTCTCCTCCTCGGCGCGGCGTGCGGCCTCCTTGGCCTTTTTCTCGGCCTCGCGGGCTTCGCGCAGGAGTTGGCGGCGGGTCTTGGGGGCGCTCTCTTCTTGTGTTTCCGGGTCGCCGCCCTCTTCCCAAGGCGGCGTATCGGTGGCGGTCTGCGCCTCGCTACGGGGAATGAGGTCGTTGTCGGCCACGTAGCGTTCGATCTCGACACGGATACGCTCCGAGAGTTCGCGTTCTCTCTCGGCCGCCTCCCTCGCCTCGCGGATCGTGGGGTCTATCTCGGGGTCGTACTCTACTCGTTCCATTTGCTTGCCGCTCTGAGTTTTGCGCTGCGGCTGCGCGGGTTACACGCTATCTCTTCGGGGGTGGGCACCACCGGCTTGCGGGTGATTACCTCCCATGGAGTGGTTAATTTTCCGTAAAAATCCTTCTCGGCGCGCCCCTCAAAATTGCCGGTCTTGAAGAAGTTCTTCACCAACCGGTCTTCGAGCGAGTGGTAGGAGATCACGACGAGCCGCCCGCCCGGTTTCAATACTTTAAGGCTCTGCTGGAGCGCCATGCGCAGCGCCTCCATCTCGCCGTTGACCTCGATGCGCAGCGCTTGGAACAGTTTCGACAGCCAGCGGTTCTCGTCGCTGCGCGGGATGAGCGGACGGGCCACTTCGACGAGTTCGCCCGTCGTGGTGATGGGAGCGCTTTTTCGTGCCTCGACTATGCGGCCCGCGAGTTTGTGCGGCTGGTCGAGCTCGCCGTAGTCGCGGAATATTTCGATCAGGTGACTCGTTTCGCAGCTGTTCACCACGTGGGCCGCCGTGAGTTTCCGGCCGCGGTTCATGCGCATGTCGAGCGGTGCGTCGGCCCGGAACGAAAAGCCCCTTGCGGCGCTGTCGAAGTGGTGCGACGAGACGCCGAGGTCGGCCAGCACACCATCCACAAAATTTTCCCCGGATACACTTGTTTCGCCGTGGCCGCCCGCAGCCCCGTTGCGCAGCAGGCCGCGCATGAACCGGAAGTTGCCCTCGACGAACCGGAATCTCGCGTCGTCGGGGGTGTTGGCGCGCGTCTCGGCGTCCTGGTCGAATCCCACGAGCCGTCCCTCGGGCCCGAGTCTTTCGAGTATGGCGCGCGAATGGCCGCCTCCTCCGAAAGTGAGGTCGACGTAGAGGCCACCCGGCTGAATGTCAAGTAGTTCGATCGCCTCATGGAGCAAAACGGGTATGTGGTAGCTTTCCAACACGAAAATTTGGTGTAAAGATACCAAAAAACGATGAAAAGTCTTACATTTGTAACATTGTTAATAACTTTTTAACGCACCGCTCATACCGCATGACCACAATATCCATCGCAGGCGTTCTGCGAGCCAAGGCCCCGCGCTTCTCCCGCTGGATTCCCGGCGGGCTGGTGCGCCGTATCACACGACTCGTGCACGAGGATGAGATAAACCATATTCTGGCCACCTACGACACGGGTGATCCATTCGAGTTCCTGCGCGGCTTTTTCAGCTACACGGGAGTGTCCTACGAGGCGGTGGGGCTTGAGGAGCTGCCGCGCGACGGACGCTACATCTTTGCCTCAAACCACCCGTTCGGCGGAATGGACGGCATGATGCTGGCCGAGCGCATAGGGTCGCACTTCGGGGATGTTCGGGTGATAGTCAACGACATATTGATGTATCTCGACCCGCTGAAGGGGATTTTCGTGCCCGTCAACAAGAGCGGTGCGCAGCGCGGGGCCTATGCCGTGGCTTTCAACGAGGCTTTTGCTGGGCCGGCGCCCGTGCTCACCTTTCCGGCGGGGCTGTGCTCGCGCTGCGGCAGCGACGGGGTGGTGGCCGACGTCGAGTGGCGGCCCAACTTTATCAAACGCGCCGTGCAGACCGGTCGGTTCATCGTGCCTGTCTATGTCGAGGGGCGGCTGTCGAAACGTTTCTATCGCTGGGCGCGGTGGCGCAAGAGGTTGGGGGTCGGGGTCAATATCGAACAGGTGTTCCTGCCCGACGAGATGTTTCGCCAGCGAGGGCAGCACTTCCGGCTGATCTTCGGGGAGCCGGTTTCGGTGGATGAACTGCGTGCCGCGACGGGGGCGACCGATCCGCGTGTCCTTGCTTTGGAGGTTCGCAGGAGGGCTTATGAATTGGGAGTTGTGATGGAGTAATCCAGGGCAAAGCCCTGAAACATATTAGCGCAGGGCATCGCCCTGCGGGACGAGTGAAAATACCGAACCCAAGCCCTGTAAGGGCACAATATCAAAGACGCCATGTCGCAATCGCTGTCCAAAGTTTGTGTGCACATCACCTTCAGTACAAAGAACCGCCACCCATTCATCGACAAAGAGATCGAAAAGGAGCTATGGGCATATCTCGGCGGTGTTTGCAGAGCGTTGGACTGCCATCCCGTCAGAGTGGGCGGACACCATGACCATGTACACATTTGCTGTCTGTTGTCGAAAAAGATAACGCAAGTGAAACTTTTGGAGCAGATCAAAAAAGAGTCGTCGAAATGGATTAAAACGAAGGGCCGGAAGTACGAAAAATTTTACTGGCAGGATGGATACAGCATTTTCTCGATCAATCCGTCGGAGGTGGAAAGAGTGGTCGGCTACATCGACAGTCAGGCGGATCACCATGCTCGGCGGACGTTCCAACAGGAGTTGGTTGCGTTTTTGAAAAAGTATGGGGTGGAGTATGACGAGAGGTATTTATGGGATTGATGGGCTGTGTCAGGCTTACAGCCTGATTGTGATATGTGGCGTTTTGAAACGCAGGGCGATGCCCTGCGCTGTTATGTTCGAGGCTTTCAGCCTCGTTGGCGTTCATCTCTGCATCGCGTCGGCGAGGCGGGGGGCGATGAGGGACATGAACCGGGCGCCGTCGCATTCGGCGAGCGAGGTTATTCCGGCGGCGTCGGCGAGGAAGAGTTCGTCGAAGTTCTTTAGGTCGGGATGGAGGATCGGCTCTTCACGCACGCTGAGCCGTGCTTTCGCGGCCGCGTCGATCACCATCTCGCGTTCCACACTATCCATAGCTCCTTCGGTGAGCGGCGCGGTGAAGAGTACCCGCCCGCGGATGGCGAACAGAGGCGCGTCGCCGCATGTGAGCAGTAGGTCGCCCCGGCGGCGCACCGAGCGTGTGGCGCCGTGCTGCCGGAGTGCGAGGGTGTCGAAGAGTTCGCGCGCCGCCAGATGAAATCCTGTGGGGAATCCCCCGAACGGTATCGAATATTCGTAGCTCACGGCGATCGGGCGCAGGGCCGAGTGGGTGTATCCGGTGTCGAGCAGTCGTCGCTCGAAGTCGACCGATGTCCGGATTGCTTCGTCGCCTTCGNNACGAATCGTCGGCCGGGTCGAGGCGCAGTATAACCGTGGCTCCGGTGGGGGAGGAGGCGTGATTCCCGCGCACGGTGTCGGCTATCTGCGCGGCAACGGCGCTCTCGTCGATTGCGGGACGCGCACCGTAGATGTGTTCGAAGGCGCGCGCGGCGACCCTGAGGTGGTCGGCGAGATGCAGTGCGCGGCCCCTCAGCGTGTGGAGGCGTTGATATACGAAATGTGTCATCGGGCGAGAAATATTTTAAGTAGCAGTTCGCGCAGAAGTTCGCCGTCGGAGAGGCCGCCCGAGCCTATGCCTTTGCTCTTGGCGTCGTACTCGCGCAGCAGACCCAGCACTTTGAACGTTATTTTGTTGGGCCACTGTGCAGCGGCGGTGCGAATCTCGCCCACGAACCACGGACCCGGCAGGCGTAGCAGTCCCATCAGTTCCACGTCCGACGGCATGGGTTTGCCCTGCCGCCGCGACTGCCACACGAGGTAGTTGTAGATGAAAATCTGGCGGAACTGGCCGAACAGCGACATGACGGTGACGATGAGCGGATGCTCCTTGGGGTTGCGCGCGAAGTTGTCGGCGATAGACATGGCCCGTGCCTCGGCGCGTGTGCAGACCGCCTTGCAGAGCTCGAAGTTGTTGAACTCGCGGCTGAATCCGGTGCTGTTCTCCACCACGTCGGGCGTGAGGTGCGTCGTCCCCTCGGGCAGCGCCAACAGCAGTTTGCCGAGCTCGTTGGAGATTTTCGATATTTCCATGCCGAGGTGTTCCACGAGCATTTCGAGCGCCTTGGGTTCGGCTTTGAGTCCGCGCGAGGCGACGAACCCGGCGAGCCACTCGCGAATCTCGTAGTCGCGCGGACGGGCAGACTCGAAGACAACACCTTTTGCCGCGGCCTGTTTGTAGAGCTGGGTGCGTTTGTCGAGGTTTTTCTCCTTGTGACACAGCACGAGAATGGTGTTGGGCGAGGGGTTGGCGGTGTAGAGCTGCAACTCCTCGATCTTGCGCAGCTGCTGTGCCTCGCGCACTATCACCACCTGGCGCGACCCCATCATGGGCATCTGCCGCGCGGTGTTGATGATGGCCCCGACGGCGGTGTCGCGGCCGTAGACTATGGTGAGGTTGAATGCGCGCGAGGCTTCGTCGAGGGTTTCGACAGCGAGCCTGTCGGCCAGCCTGTCGATGAACCACTCCTCCTCGCCCATCAGCAGATAGACGGGGGCGAACCGACCCGCGGAAATATCCTTGCCGATCGCCTCGAACGCCGCTGCGCTCTCTTTGAACTTTACCGTGCTCTTGGCCATCAGATTATCTCTTTGGTTATTTTCAAAACGTTTTCGGTGCCGGTGGTGATCTTGCAGCGGTCGTCGAGCCGGCGGCCGGCGAGCCATGCGATCGCACCGTTGCCGTTCACCAGTACGAACTGGCGTCCCTTTTCGGGCAGCGATACTTTGGCGTCGACCAGAAAGTCGCTCACCTTTTTCGATCCCGACATACCCAGCGGTACGAAACGGTCGCCCTCGCGCCAACGCCTCAGGGTGAGGGGCCAGGTGAGCCGGTCGGCGTCGATAAGTGCTGTGGTGTCGGGCGCGGCGAGGGTGTCGATCTGGTCGATGTCGATGCGCTGAAGGTAGTAGACCGAGTTGCCGGCGTAGGCCCTCGTCTGTCCGTCGTCGATCGTCACCTCGCACGGGTCGTTGTCGCCTATGGGCTCAATCAGTATGCGCCCACGGTCGGTGAAGGCCACGTGGTCGCGCGAGTAGAACCTGCGACCGGTGTCGCCCCGTTCGAGCGAGGCCGTGATGCCGTCTATGGCGTCGCCCTTGAAGCCCCAGCCCGAGCTCATTAGTTCGTAGATCACGAAACCGACGGGGAATGCCGCCTCGATCCTGCCGACCTCGATCACGGCCGTGGAGCCTTCGTGCCGCACCACCTCGCCGTGGACGAGGCCCATTGCGGCGTCGATGAATCCCTGGGTCTGGGTCAGGCGTTCGACGTTGCGGCGCATGGTCTCGCCGAAACGCGGGCTGATCTCTCTCAGGCGCGGGATGAGTCCCAGGCGTATTTTGTTGCGCAGGTACTTTGTCGAGCGGTTCGATGAGTCCTCGCGGTAGGCGATATTGTTGGTGTTGGCATATTCGACTATCTCGCGGCGCGTGGCGAAAAGCAGCGGGCGCACCACGCGACCCCTCACCGGACTGATGCCCGTGAGGCCGCGCAGACCCGTGCCGCGAAAAAGGTTGATGAAGAAAGTTTCAACCGAGTCGTCGGCCTGGTGGGCGATCGCCACCGCCGTGTAGCCGTGCTCGCGGCACAGTTCGCCGAACCAGTCGTAGCGCAGTCGCCGCGCAGCCATCTGGGTGCTTTCGCCTGTGCGCTCCGTTTCGCCGAGCGTGTCGAAGTTGCGGGTGTAGCACGTTACGCCGTAGCGTGCCGCCTCTGCTTTCACGAGTTCGGTGTCCTCTTCGCCCTCTTCGCCGCGGAGGCCGAAATTGCAGTGGGCCACGGCTACCGGCCAGCCACCTTTGCTCCCGTTGCCGGCCCCGCTCCCGCTCGCGACTCCGGCGAAGAGCGACAGCATCGCCATGGAGTCGACCCCGCCGCTCACGGCCA
>DBDQ01000116.1:23880-24040 GCA_002293665.1 Alistipes sp. UBA928
GCGTCCCGTCGCGCCCCCGTGATTGATAACTATCAGCGCCTGGTCGGCGTGGATCCCCACGCGGCCCTCGCTGCGGCCCTTCCAGCCTGCCTGTTCGATGAGCCAGCCGGCCGAGAGTTTGGTGCGGCCCGGTTCGTCGGCCGGATAGAGCGGCATGCCG